>JAYVPU010000297.1:0-3582 GCA_043757205.1 Comamonadaceae bacterium
GGCAACATGATCGACATCTGCCCGGTCGGTGCGCTGACCAGCAAGCCGTTTCGCTACAGCGCCCGCACCTGGGAGTTGAGCCGCCGTAAATCGGTGAGCCCGCATGATTCGACCGGTGCCAACCTGATCGTTCAGGTCAAGAACAACAAGGTCATGCGCGTCGTTCCGTTTGAGAACGAAGCCGTCAACGAATGCTGGATCGCTGACCGTGATCGCTTCTCCTATGAAGCCCTGAACGGCCCAGAGCGTTTGACCAGCCCCATGATCAAGCAGGGCTCTGAGTGGAAGACCGTGGACTGGCAGACCGCGCTGGAGTACGTGGCCAATGGCTTGAACCAGATCAAGGCCAACCATGGTGCGGCCAGCATCGGCACTTTGGCCAGCCCGCACAGCACGCTCGAAGAGCTGTTCTTGGCCACTGGCCTGATGAAGGGCCTGGGCACTTCCAATATCGATTACCGCTTGCGCAACGCCGAGTTCGACAGTGCGTCCGGGGTGCGTTGGTTGGGCACTTCCATCGCTTCACTCTCCAACGTGCAGCGCGTGTTGGTCGTGGGTTCTAACCTGCGCAAAGATCATCCTCTGTTTGCCCAGCGCATTCGCCAAGCTGTGCGCAAGGGCGGGGTGGTCAATACGATCAATTCCACGGCTGAGTTTTCCAGTGCTGAGGTCTGGGCCATGCCGGTGGCGAACACGCTGCTGGCTGCACCGGGTCAATGGGGCGCTTTGTTGGCCGAAGTGGCCGCCGCCGTGGCCGATCAAAAAGGCGTTTCCGCACCCGTGGCTGCAACGCCCACAGCACAAGCAACGGCCATGGCCAACTCGCTGCTGAGCGGCGAGCGCAAGGCTATTTTGCTGGGCAATGCCGCAGCACATCACGCACAAGCCTCAAGTCTGCTGGCCCTGGTCAACTGGTTGGGTGAGCAAACCGGTGCCAGCGTGGGTTACCTGACCGAAGCCGCCAACACCGTGGGCGCACAGTGGGTCGGTGCCGTGCCAGGGCAGGGCGGCTTGAATGCCGCTCAGATGCTGACGGGCTCGCTCAAAGCCGCTGTGTTAATCAATACCGAACCCGAGTTTGATTCCGCCTTGGGTGCACAAGCCGTTCAAGCTTTGAGCCGCGCCGAGATGGTGGTGAGCTTGAGCCCCTTCAAGGCCAATATGGCCTTCTGTGATGTGCTCTTGCCGATTTCACCCTTTACCGAAACCTCAGGCAGCTTCGTCAATGCCGAAGGCCGCATTCAGAGCTTCCATGCCGTCGTCAAGCCGCTGGGCGAGACGCGTCCGGCCTGGAAAGTGTTGCGAGTGCTGGCCGATCTGCTGGGTGTGCCGGGCATGGCGTTTGACAGTTCTCAAGACGTACTCAAGCAGGTTTTAGGTGTGCAGCCGGGTGAGCTCACACAAGTACCTGTTGAGCGACTGAGCAATGCAACACAAGCGGCCATCAATGTCACAACTTCGTCAACTGTGCCTTGCGTGGCTTCCATCTACGCGCTGGACGGCACGGTGCGCCGTGCGCCTTCATTGCAACTCACCGCCGATGCACGGCAGTCTGAACAAGGAGTGGTCGCATGATTGACGCCATCTTCAATTGTGGCCAAGGGCTGATCAACGCCGCCTGGTGGTCAGGCATGGTTTGGCCGACGCTCTGGATCCTCATCAAAATCGTGGTGATCGTGTTGCCCTTGATGGGCGCTGTGGCCTACCTGACGCTGTGGGAGCGCAAGCTCATCGGTTGGATGCAAGTGCGCAAGGGCCCAAACCGGGTTGGCCCCTTTGGTCTCTTGCAGCCGATTGCTGACGCACTCAAGCTGCTGTCTAAAGAAATTATTCTGCCTTCAGCGGCCAGCAAGGGCTTGTTCTTCTTAGGCCCCATCATGACCATCATGCCCGCCATGGCGGCCTGGGCGGTGATTCCTTTTGGGCCCGATGTGGCGCTGGCCAATGTCAATGCGGGTCTGCTCTTTATCATGGCCATCACCTCGATGGAGGTTTACGGCGTGATCATTGCGGGCTGGGCATCCAACTCCAAGTACGCCTTCTTGGGTGCCTTGCGTGCCTCGGCACAGATGGTGAGCTACGAGATCGCCATGGGCTTTTGTCTGGTGGTGGTGCTCATGGTTTCGGCCAGCATGAACATGAGCGATATCGTGACCGGGCAGGGCAATGGCTACTTCGCCGCCATGGGTCTGAATTTCCTCTCCTGGAACTGGTTGCCTTTGCTGCCGATTTTTGTGGTCTATGTGATCTCCGGTATTGCCGAGACCAACCGTCATCCGTTTGACGTGGTGGAGGGTGAGTCCGAGATTGTGGCGGGTCATATGGTCGAGTACTCCGGCATGTCCTTCGCCATGTTCTTCTTGGCCGAGTACGCCAACATGTGGCTGGTGTCGATTCTCGCCGCCATCATGTTCCTGGGCGGCTGGTTGTCACCGATTGACAGCACCTTCTTCAACTGGATTCCGGGTTGGATCTGGTTGGGTCTGAAAACATTTGCCGTGGTGAGTTTGTTCCTGTGGGTGCGTGCCACCTTCCCACGTTTCCGCTATGACCAGATCATGCGTTTGGGTTGGAAGATTTTCATCCCCGTCACCTTGGTTTGGCTGCTGGTCGTTGGGGCCTGGATGCAGACCTCCTTCAATATCTGGAAGTAAACGAGTCCGTCATGTCAACACTTGCTTCACCTCCTTTTTCGCTCAAGGATTTTCTCTCCAGCTTCATGCTGGTGGAGTTGTTCAAAGGCTTGGCCCTGACCGGTAAATACGCCTTCAAACGCAAGATCACGATCGAGTTTCCTGAAGAAAAAACACCGTTGAGCCCGCGCTTTCGCGGTCTGCACGCCTTGCGCCGTTACGAGAACGGTGAGGAGCGTTGCATCGCCTGCAAACTGTGCGAAGCCGTGTGCCCTGCCATGGCCATCACGATTGAGTCTGAAGTGCGTGACGACGGCAGTCGCCGCACCTCGCGCTATGACATCGACTTGACCAAATGCATCTTTTGCGGCTTCTGTGAAGAAAGCTGTCCGGTCGATTCCATCGTCGAAACGCACATTCTGGAATACCACGGTGAAAAGCGCGGTGACCTGTACTTCACCAAAGACATGCTATTGGCCGTTGGCGACCGCTACGAGGCCGAAATTTCTGCAGCCAAAGCGGCAGACGCTAAATACCGATGATTTGCCGCTGATTGATGGCAAGAAAGTAATTCCCGCTATGGACATCAAAACTGGTCTTTTTTATGTGTTTTCTGCCGTGCTGCTGTTTGCATCACTGCGCGTCATCACGGCCCGCAACCCTGTGCACGCCGCGTTGTACCTGGTGCTGGCATTCTTCCAGGCTTCGGGTATTTGGTTGCTGCTCCAGGCCGAGTTTTTGGCCATCACCTTGGTGCTGGTTTATGTGGGCGCGGTCATGGTGCTGTTTTTGTTTGTTGTGATGATGCTCGATATCAAAATCGACGCCATGCGCTTGGGTTTTTGGAAGCACTTCCCGCTGGCAGCCAGCGTAGGCGCGCTGATTGCGCTGGAGATGGCGGCCGTGTTGATGTCGGGCTTTCGGGTGACCGAAGGGCCACGTGTCGCAG
>JAYVPU010000298.1:0-43716 GCA_043757205.1 Comamonadaceae bacterium
TGCGGGGCGGGTGACGGATTCCAGTGGGGGGAATGTCGGGGTGGTAGCAGCTTGTTGGCTGGCTTTGGGGGCATTGGCGGTTGGCATGATATTGGCTCCAGTTCATCGCTGTTGTTTGCGACGCGACAACGCGTAATTGCGTTGGTCTGGTTACCGATTCTTGTCATATCTGCCCCGGTAACTGGCGGTAACCGGTTGCCGTCGGGTTGCCGTGCAGTTACCGCTTCAAAGTAGCAATGTGTGCCTTCACGGACTTGTTAAATGCTTGTCTGGAGATGCCCTCTTTGGCTGCCACATCCTTGATCCCGTCGGGCAGTACGGCGTAGTCGTTGTCGGGCATGTTCAAGCCAGCATCAATACACATTTGGTATCGGCGACGATTGCGGTCTGGTGCGGATTCCTGCGCAACTTCATCACCCCGGCGGCCATAGCCCCAAAGCCTGTGGGCCACGCGCAAGCGCACGGCGAGTGGATCAAGCACATGCTGGCCGCACCAGTTGCCCGCACCAGGCGCGCTGCTCTCGCCCCAAAAGCTGCGCATGTACTTCAAAGCTCCGGCCAGCCCCTTGTCTTCGTCAGTGCCTTCGGGGTAGTCCTCACTGAGAGACACCATCGGAAGATAGTAGAAGGAGTGCCTTGCGGGCATCGCATTGGCATAGCCGTTTTCAGATAGCAGATACAGCGCATTGCCAAACGCGGGCAACCGCTCCAGAGCGGTACACACCACCTCGACAGCGTTTTGACAAGGCAGCTCGCGGGCCTGCATCAGCCACGCCGCTACGTCTGCCAGACGCACTAGACGACCATCGGCGGTGCCGTCGCAGCGTTGCAGGCCATGGGGGGATTGAGCGGCCCATGATTCGGGTGGCACTATCGGGCGGGTGTCACCGTCTGCGCCCAGCGCTGCGCACCAGGCTGCGATATGTTCGGATGGTGTCTCCGGTTGCGCGGCCAGCCAGGCAGCGAAGTCTGACGCGGTAATGGTGTAAGTTGTCACGTCATAGGGCTGGGGGTTGCTGGGCGTTGTCCTTGCAGATACAAATCCGTCCCGCATAAGCCATTCACTTGACGCGAACACGGTTTGTCGCCGCAGTTGAGGCGGCTTGGGTGCCACTGTCACGGTCGTAGCGGTGTGGGGTAAGTCGCCACTTTTGCAGGCATTCAAAAAATCGATAGCTCTGGCTCTGGCCAATCGAAATTTAGCCGTTTCGCCTTTGACGTGCGGGTATTGCAGCGCGGCCAGTTGCCAATGCTTTAGCGTTTCGGGCCACCCGGCTGCGTGTTCTTCCTTGGTGAAGTTCTGCCCCATCGTGGCCATCGCCACGCGCCATGCAGCGTTAATCTTTCCCACAGTGATCCGGCAGGTGGTTTGCCTTGTTCGGGAATGGCAGAACATCGGCGTGAACCATTTGCCCAGCGACCAAGTTATCCATCATCTTGGTGACGTGTGGATCGTCAAATCGTCCGCACTCATCAGCCAGAATGCCAACGACCTGATACGCCTCGCCAATCAAGGTAAGCAGTTCATCAATATTTGCGTTACGCGGTGTGCTCTTGCTGGGTGCCTGAGTGCTCATAGTGGAATAACCTTGACCTTCATGCGTTTGGCGTTCTTCGCAAATACAGCATCCAGCGTGACCAAACCCTGCACACCGGCCCCAATGGCGCAGGCCAAGTGCAGCGCATCGCCAGCGCGCAGCCCGGTCGCCGGGTCCATGGTCAGTGTGGCGGCTTTGTGGAAGGTAGCCGCCTCAACGGGCAGCAATTGCAAGTCGTTGGCGCACACGCGCTCAAATTTCACCCACGCGGCATTGGCCTGGTCGGCGGTCAGCTGGTTGGTGCGTTGCTTGAGCCCCAGGGCGCTGGCAAATTCGGTCACGCACCAAGCGGCGGACACCAATTCATCTTTGCAATCTGCGTACCACCGAACCACATCCGCAGTCTTGGCCTCATTCGTGCACAGTGCTACCAGTACGCTGGTATCGACATACAGCATCAGTAGCGCGCCTCGTCACGCAGTTGTTCAATGACCGATGTGCCCATGGGAATGGTTTTGCTGTCACGCGCCAACTCTTGCGCAAATGCTTTGCGGCTCCAATGGGATGGGCGCAGGTTCAAAGCACCGTCAGCACCCAGGGTGGCGCTGAGGCGGTCGCCTTCTTTGACGCCGATCTGGCGCACATAGTCCGCCGGAATGCGTACCGCAAGGCTGTTGCCCCATTTGGAAATTTGTAGATTCATCATGGTGTTTGTGGATATACGTTGATGTTTCTACATTATAGGGATCAGACAACCAATTGCAAGGCACCCGGTTTGTGGGATTGTGTGAACACAATCCCAGCCTGCTCCAGAATCCACGCCTCAATCTTTTCGTGGTGAACCCGCAGCAGCTCCAGTGGGCGCACCTTGTAATGCTTCTCGGCGGTGGCGCTGGGCTTGTGGCCCTGAATCTGCGCCACCACCCCGGCGGGGGTTTCTAGCCACTCGGTCAGGCTAGAAAACGAACGGCGCAGGCCGTGCAAGGTCAAGCCCTCCAGCCCGGCGGCTTTGCAGGCGCGGGTGTGCGGGTTGTTGGGCTCGGTCAGGCAGCCGGTTGCACTCGTGGGGCTGGAGAAAACCCATTCATTGCGGCGGGGCAGGGTGGCCAGCAGGTGCAGCATGTAGGGCGTTGCCGGAATCTCGCGGGTGCCTTCCACTTTGTCGCGGATGCAGATGCCTTTCCATTGCGTGTTCACATCTTCCCAGCGCAGCGCCAGCACCTCGCCGGGCCGTGCACCGGTCAGCAGCATCATTTGCAGGCAGGCGGCAATGATCGGGTTGGGTAGCTGTTGCACAGCGGCGAACCACGCGGCCAACTGCTCCCGCTGCAATACATCCGATTTGGTTCCGGCCTTGCCCAAGGCTTCGCGGGCCTTCTTGGTCTTGGCGGGGTTCTTGGCGGGTAGCAGGGCGGCATAGGCGGGCTGTTCACCGCACCAGGTCAAAAACACGGTCAGCAGCCGCCATGCCAGGCGGGCCGACGATGGGCGGGTCAAGCCCTCCTTGGCGGCCCATGCCTCAATCGTGGCTTGGTCCAGATCGCGCAACGCCAATGGCATCAACGCCGCCAGCGGCCCCGGCTTGGTTAACTGCTTGCCACCACCACGGCGGCCCGACGGCAGGCCACCCGCCTTGGCTTTGTCGATGTGGTCGCGGTAGTGCAGATCGCCCCAATGCGGGCGGCGCTCGGCAATGTAGGCGCTCCAGACTTCAGCAACGGTCAGAGAGGCGCGTTTGTCGGCCTCTGCTTGGGCTTCGGCAGCGGCTTGCCGCTCCGCTTGAACCGCCAGTGCGTCACGCTTCAGGTCGCGGGGGTCTTTGCCGTCGTCAATCAGGCGTTGCAGGGCGCGCGCTTTGTCGCGGGCCTGCTCGATGCTCCACGCGCCAGGGTTGCCAATGGTCAGGCGCAGGTCTTTGCCTTGGTAGACGCTCTGGAACACATAGGCCGGTTTTCCGGCGGGCGTGGTGCGCAGCCCCAGCCCGGCGGCGGTTGCGTCCCACAAGAACGCCTGCGCTTTGTCGGCAGGGCAGGTGAACGCTGAAACCCGGCCAGCGGTGAAGGCGACTTTTGCCATGTTGATCTCCAAAAGTCTTACATCCTGACGATGTAAGACGGTTACGACACCTCGGAAGTCAAACCGTCCTGTTGTGACTTACATCGCAGGATGTAAGGGAGGATGTAAGACGATTTTCCGAATTTAGACCTATTTCAATCAACATCGCACTGGTTGGAATACCAGTACAAATTTTGTAAATCTTTGATTTATATAGATTGTTCCACGTTGATCAACACGGGTAAATACAAAAAACTCAGGATTGTGATTCCTGTTGTCGTGGGTTCGAGCCCCATCAGCCACCCCAAATAAAAAATGCCCACATCAGTGGGCATTTTTCATGTGCAACTTGATTACTCGATTCAATTCAACAACACCAATTTGCCCATGACGCCGCGTGAGCCCATGTGGGCATAAGCCGCTTTGAGTTCTGACATGGGCATAGTCTGGTCAATGACGGGTTTGATCTTGCCTTGGGCATACCATTGAGCCAGCTCTTGCATCATGGCGCCTTGGGCGATGGGTTCACGTCTGGAGAAGTCACCCCAAAAGACGCCCACGATGGAGGCCCCTTTGAGCAGGGCCAGATTGAGCGGCAAGGTGGGGATGGGGCCGGAGGCAAAGCCAACCACGAGATAGCGGCCGCGCCAGGCGATGGAGCGCAGGGCGGGTTCGGCAAAGTCGCCGCCCACCGGGTCGTAGATCACATCGGGGCCTTTGCCCTGGGTCAGTGATTTGATGGCCTCTCTGAACTCTTTGGGGGGGATGTCGCGGCTGTAGTTGATGGTGTCGTCTGCGCCTATGGATTTGCACAGCGCACATTTCTCATCGCTGGAAGTGGCTGCAATCACACGGGCACCGGCTTGCTTGGCGATCTGAATGGCTGCTGTGCCCACACCGCCGGCGGCACCCAGGATCAATACCGTTTCACCTGCTTTGAGTTGTGCCCGGTCCATTAGGGCGTGGTGCGAGGTGGCATAAATCATGATGAAGGCCGCCGCGTCCACAAAAGGGAAACTGTCGGGCAGTGGCATGCACAAGGCTGCCGGGGCCAGGGTGTGGGTGCCAAAGCCGCCTGTGCCCGATAAACAGGCCACGTGCTGACCCACTTTGAGGTGGCTCACGCCTTCTCCCACGGCCTGAATCACACCGGCATATTCAGCACCGGGTACAAAGGGCAGGGGGGGCTTGAACTGGTATTTGTTTTGAACGATCAGCAGGTCGGGAAAGTTCAGGCTCGCGGCCTTGATTTCGATCAGCACTTGGCCTGCGCCTGGGGTGGGCGTTGGCAGCTCTTTCCATTGCAGCGCGCTCACGCCCACAGGATCTTCACAAAGCCAAGCATGCATGTTGATCTCCGAAAATTGAGCCGCCACGTGGCGACACCAGCAATTATGATAGCCCTCAGCATGATGAAAATACTGATTTCCAATGATGATGGCTACCAGGCCCCTGGTATTGTGTCCTTGTATGAGGCGCTGAAGGATGTGGCACAGGTTGAGGTTGTGGCCCCTGAGTTCAACAACAGTGCCAAGTCCAATGCACTGACCCTGCATTCCCCCTTGTATGTGCAACGTGCGGCCAATGGCTTTCGCTATGTCAATGGCACACCGGCTGATTGTGTGCACATCGCGCTCACGGGGCTGCTGGGTTACCGGCCTGATCTGGTGGTCTCAGGCATCAACAATGGCGCCAATATGGGCGACGACACCATCTACTCCGGCACAGTGGGCGCGGCCATGGAAGGCTATTTGTTTGGCGTTCCGGCCATTGCGTTTTCTCAGACCGAAAAAGGTTGGCTCCACCTGGATGCCGCCGCCAGAAAAGCGCGCGATCTGGTGTTGCAGATGTCAGCTCAGAATCTTGTGGGCATTAAGCCTTGGTTGCTCAACATCAACATTCCCTGCTTGCCACTGGAGTCGATTCAGTCCGTCAAAGTGTGCCGTCTCGGCCGGCGCCATTCGGCTGAAAAAGTCATCACCCAGACCAGCCCTCGGGGCGAAACGATGTACTGGATTGGCAGTGCTGGCCCGGCCAAGGATGAGGGCGAGGGCACCGACTTTCACGCCACTGCGCAAAGCCATATCGCCCTGACGCCTTTGATGGTGGACCTGACCGATCATGCGCACCTGGGTTACTGGGCGCAGACGGCAGCACGCTTGTCAACCTTAACGGCGGAGCAAGTGGCATGACGACCCGACCACGTCCGTCTTTTCCGGCCCGCCTGGACCGCTCTGCCAGTCCAAGTCGGGTGGTGAATCAACACACTTCAAATGACGCGGCGCTGCATAGCCCTTTGTCCCGACCCGTGGCGCGCCTAGCGGTGCATGGCCTTGGCCTGGATTCACAAGCCGTGCGCCACAACATGGTGAGCAAATTGGCTGCCGACGGCATTGCGGATGCACGTGTACTGGCAGCCATGGGCACGATTGAGCGCCACCGATTTGTGGACACCGCCCTTGTGAACCAGGCTTATGAAGACACCAGTCTGCCTATCGGCCTGGGGCAAACCATCTCCAAGCCGGGTGTGGTCTCGCGCATGGCGGAGCTCTTGCTCAATGGTCGGGCTGACAAGCTTGGGCGGGTGCTTGAAATTGGCACGGGTTGCGGTTACCAGGCCGCGGTACTGAGCTTGTTGGCCACAGAGGTTTACAGCATAGAGCGCCTGCGCGGTCTGCATGACAAAGCGCGCGAGAACCTGCGTACCCTGCGTTTGCCCAATGTCCATCTTTTATTTGGGGATGGCATGGCCGGTTTTGCCAAAGGCGCGCCTTATGCAGCCATCATCGCCGCCGCCGGTGGCGAGGCCGTGCCGCAAGCCTGGATAGACCAGTTGGCCGTAGGGGGGCGACTGGTGGCACCGGTCATGTCGGGTGAGCGGGCCAAGCAGGCCTTGATGGTGATTGACAAAACACCGGCTGGACTGCGGCAAATGGTGCTTGAGACGGTTCATTTTGTCCCTCTAAAATCGGGCATCGCATGAAGGGATTTTCTATGTTGAGTGTGTGGCGTCGCGGGGTGGTCTGGAGCGTTCTCTTGGGCTGTGGTCTGTTGTTGGTGGCTTGCAGTTCTCAGAGGATCAATCGGGCACCTGTGGAAGACCGGGGCAACAATGCGAAGCCTGCCCCGGTGGTGATGGATCCGGCCACACCTGCGGTCAAGCAATTGCCTGGCTTTGAGAATGCCGGCAAGCCCGGTTACTACACGGTCAAACCCGGTGACACCATGATCCGCATTGGTCTGGATAACGGCCAACCCTGGAAAGACGTGGCGCGCTGGAACAACATTGACAAACCCAACCAGATTGAAGTGGGGCAGGTCTTACGCGTCGTGCCGCCGGTGCTTGTGGTTGCTGCCCCCCCGGTGAGTCAAACCGGTGTGGTGACCCGACCCGTGACGTCCTCGGTGATAGCACCCGTTGTGTCGACCACCGCACCTAAGCCTCAGCCAGAGCTTGCGGGTGCTGATGAGGCTTTGGACTGGAGTTGGCCCGTTAACGGCCCGGTGTTGGCTGGTTTTGATGAAGTTAAAAACAAAGGCTTGGACCTGGGCGGCGCAGCGGGTGAATCCGTGCTGGCCGCTGCCGATGGCAAAGTAGTCTATGTGGGCGAAGGCTTGCGCGGCTATGGCAAGCTGATCATTCTCAAGCACAACAACACTTATTTGACGGCCTACGCCCATAACCAGGCACTGCTGGTCAAAGAAGATCAGTCGGTGCGCAAAGGGCAAAAGATTGCGGAGATGGGCAGCAGCGATGCTGATCGTGTCAAGCTGCACTTTGAGGTAAGGCGACAAGGTAAACCGGTTGATCCGGCCAAGTTTTTACCCACTCGCTGAGCACGACGCCCAAAGCCTTGAGTACCCGACATGCAAAAGCAATCGCTCAATGGTGAAGATAAAACAAAGTCCCCGGCGCTGCCGATGGCCAGAGTTGAAGCATTAAAACCATCGAACTTTTTTGACAATAATGGGCGGGACCCTATCGATTTAATAGCCGTTAAGGCAAAGCCTGAACGCGCCAACGGTCATGCCGTCGATCTGGAGGACTCGGGCGACGCCCTCACCGCCTATTTGCGCAGTGTGCGCCGAACCGTGTTGTTCACGGTGCAAGAGGAGTACGCCACGGCCGTGCGGGCCCGCGCTGGTGAATTTGAAGCACGGCAAAGCATGATCGAGCACAACCTGCGCTTGGTGGTGAGCATTGCCAAACTCTACCTGGGGCGAGGTGTGCCGCTGTCGGATTTGATTGAAGAGGGCAATTTGGGCCTGATGCATGCCATTGACAAATTCGAGCCCGAGCGGGGCTTTCGCTTTTCCACCTACGCCACCTGGTGGATTCGCCAATCGGTCGAACGCGCCTTGACGCAGCAAGGGCGGGTGATTCGCCTGCCGATTAACGTGGTGCGTGAGTTGCAACAGGTATTGCGTGCACGTCGATCTCTTGAGAATGACGCCGCATTCATGGCCAAGCGACCTGAAGGCGTGCGGGTCGAAGATGTCGCGCTCTTTCTGGGGCGAGAGGTGCACGACGTTGCCGATCTACTGGCGCTGGCGGAGATGCCGAAGTCACTTGACACACCGATGGATCGTTCTGACTCCGACCAAACGCTGGGCGATACCCTGGTGGACGAACTGGCTCTGGACCCCAGCACTGTGACTCAGACCCATGAGGTGGTGCGACTCATGGACGAGTGGGTTCACACCCTGACAAAACGAGAGCAAGAGGTGTTACAAGGGCGCTTTGGCTTACACGACCAAGAGCCTGTCACGCTGGATGTTCTCAGTCACCGCATGGGCCTGACCCGCGAGCGGATTCGCCAAGTGCAAAACGAAGCCCTGCTCAAACTCAAGCGGGTGTTGATGCGTCAAGGCATTGGCCGCGAATCCTTGCTTTAGTCCTGGCCAGGAAAGCCGCTAATCCGGCTGGGCGTGACTCGGCGCTGTGACTCAATGCCGGATTCGGCGCCTTCAAGCTCTGGGACAATAGCGTTATGAATGACGCATCCAAAACAAACCCCGAATTCCCGCCTGATTGGCTTCAGATCGAATCGCTCGACATGGAAGCACAGGGCATTGCCCACCGGGCCGACGGCAAGGTGGTGTTCGTGGAGGGGGCGCTGCCTTTTGAGGTGGTCAGCGCCAACGTGAACCGCAAAAAGGACAACTGGGAGAAGGCCACGCTGCTGGCCATTCACCGTGAGTCGTCGCAGCGCGTCACGCCTGGTTGTCCCCATTTCGGCTTGCACGCAGGTTCGTGTGGCGGCTGCAAGATGCAGCATCTGCATCCCAGTGCCCAAGTGGCGGTCAAGCAGCGCGTGCTGGAAGACAATTTGTGGCACTTGGGCAAGGTGCGGGCCGAGAATATCTTGCGCCCGATTGAAGGCCCGGCTTGGGGCTACCGTTACCGGGCGCGTCTCTCCGTGCGCCACGTGCATAAAAAGGGCATGGTGCTGGTGGGTTTTCATGAGCGCAAAAGTCGCTATGTGGCCGACATGAAAGTGTGCCCGGTGCTGCCCCCCCATGTGAGCGCCATGCTGGTGCCCCTGCGCACACTGATCGCGTCGATGGAGGCCATTGAGACCTTGCCGCAGATTGAACTGGCTTGCGGCGATGACGTCACCGCGCTGGTGTTGCGCCATCTGGAGCCCTTGAGCGCAGGCGACCTGGATAAATTGCGGGTGTTTGCGCACGAGCAACCTGGCGTGCAGTGGTGGCTTCAGTCCAAGGGGCCAGAGACGGTGCGCTTACTGGATGAACCAGGAACGGGCCATGAGCGAACGCATCAGCTGGCCTATGCCTTGCCCGCGTTTGGCATCACCATGCCGTTCAAGCCGACCGACTTCACCCAGGTCAATCCCTACATCAACCGGGTGCTGGTGTCGCGCGCCCTGCGACTGTTGGACGTTCAAAAAACAGAGCGCGTGATTGATTGGTTTTGTGGCTTGGGCAACTTCACCTTGCCCCTGGCCACGCAGGCGCGCGAGGTGCTGGGCATTGAAGGCAGTGAGGCTTTGGTCGCCCGTTCGCATGAAAATTACATGCTAAATCAGTTTGAAACGCCCAAGGGGAAAGCACTGGCAGCTACTGAATTTGTAGCAAGAAATTTATTTGAAATGACGCCTGAGAGTCTGATTCAGGATGGCGTGTCCGACAAGTGGCTGGTTGATCCTCCGCGCGAAGGGGCCTTTAGCCTGGTCAAAGCGCTGGCCGAACTCCATCAGCAAAAGCTGGATCCTTTGGCTCACCCGCTCACGCCCGGTGCGGTGGAATGGACGCCGCCTCGGCGCATCGTTTATGTCAGTTGCAACCCGGCGACTCTGGCGCGCGATGCAGATCTTCTGGTGCATCAGGCGGGTTACCGCTGCAGCGCTGCGGGCGTGGTGAATATGTTTGCGCACACAGCCCATGTGGAGAGCATGGCGGTGTTTGACTTGGTGGATTAGGGCACTGACCGTTTCAAGAGCACTCACTTTGCCAGGAAAGACTCTGGCAACGGGTGGTTTAGTGCTTGTCGCTGCGCGCCAATTTTTCAGTAGATTTTTTGCTGGGCGTGCTCGATTCGGGCTCCTGCTTTTCTACTTTCACAACTGTGGGGGCTTGGCCCTCCAGTTTGTTGTCTCGCATGTACTGGTCCATCTCTCTCCAACCGTCAAAAACGGCGGTTTTCAGTGCTTTTTCGTTCATTTGATAGCAGTCCTCGATCCCGCGCAAAGCGTGGCGGCAGGCACCGCCGATGGCTTTGCCATCCGCTTCGCGCAGCGCGATGCGGGGGTCTGGACCCAGGCCCGGGATGTCGCACCCGGCCAGCAACAGGGTTAGGGTGCAGAGGAGTAGGCGGGTGTTCATGGTGTGAAGATGTCGGACGTAACGAATAAGGGTCTGTTTAGAACTTTATCGGTCTATTTCAGCGGGGCTTGAGTCCCAATTGCCTCATCGTTGAAAACAAAAAAGGCCCTTGCGGGCCTTTTTTCAGGGAGTAGGGTGAGATTACTCGCGCTCTCCGCCCACAATACCCAACAGCGCCAGCAGGCTCTGGAACACGTTGATGATGTCCAGGTACAGGGCCAGTGTGGCGCTGATGTAGTTGGTCTCGCCACCGTCGATAATCTGCTTGATGTCGTACAGCATGTAGGCGCTGAAGATGCCAATGGCCGCGACCGAAATTGCCATCATCCCGGCGCTGGAGCCGACAAAAGCGTTGATGATGCCGCCCACCATCAGCACGATGGCACCGACAAACAACCACTTGCCCATGCCTGAGAGGTCACGTTTGATGACGCTGGACAGGCTGGCCATGGCAAAAAACACGCCAGCCGTGCCACCAAACGCTGTCATGATCAAATCAGGGCCATTTTTAAAGCCCAGCACCATGGCAATCATGCGTGAGAGCATCAAACCCATGAAGAAGGTAAAGCCGAGCAGAACGGGCACACCCGCTGCCGAGTTTTTGGTTTTCTCAATGGCGTACATGAAGCCAAAGGCCCCGGCCAGAAAAACGACCATGCCCATCACGCCGCCCATGGAGCGTGTGATGCCAGTGGCCACGCCCAGCCAAGCGCCGAGCACGGTGGGCACTAGGCTCAGGGCCAGCAACCAGTAGGTGTTGCGCAACACCTTGTTGCGCTCTGCCGGTGAGCTGACGTAGCCAAAGGCGTTGGATGGATCAATGGTTTGGACTTGTTCGTTCATGGTGAAGGGTCTCCTTTTAAAACGATGGGGTACAGGTGAGGGCATTCTAGGGCGTTTCAAGAGAGACTATGCTCAGTGTCTCAATTTTTAACCTTACATTGAAACAAGCCATGCAAAGCAAACCTTTTCTCGAACTCGCCGACCTCAAACGCATTGCCGCTGCGGCCGAAGCTGAAGCCTTGGCGAACAAATGGGCGGTCAGCATTTCCATTGTGGACGACGGTGGCCACCTGCTGTGGTTGCAACGGCTGGACGGCGCAGCGCCCATCTCGGCCCAAATCGCACCGGCCAAGGCCCGCACCGCTGCAGTGGGCCGCCGTGAGAGCCGCATTTACGAGGAGATGATCAACGCAGGCCGCGTGTCCTTTTTAAGCGCGCCCGGGATGGATGGTTTGCTGGAAGGCGCAGTGCCCATCATCAAAGACGGCCATTGCCTGGGTGCGGTGGGCGTGAGCGGTGTGAAGTCTACTGAAGACGTGCAAATTGCCCGCGCTGGCATTGCTGCTCTGGGTCTTTGAGGGCGACTTCGGATTGATTGTCCGCGACCCAAGCGGCCATCAGGACCATCAGTAAATCAGCCGCTCCGGGCGAATCTCTTGCAGGATGGTGGTGGCGATTTCTTCGATGGACTTCGTGGTGGTGGACAGCCAGCGTATGCCGGATCGCCGCATCATGGCCTCGGCCTCGGCCACTTCCTCGCGGCAGTTGGCGAGGGAGGCGTATTTGGAGTTGGGTCGGCGCTCATTGCGGATCTCGCTCAGGCGTTCCGGGTTGATCGTCAAACCAAAAATCTTGCTGATGTGCGGTGCCAACGCCGGGGGCAAGTGACGGCGGTCAAAGTCTTCCGGGATGAGGGGGTAATTGGATGCCTTCAGGCCGTACTGCATGGCCAGGTAGAGCGATGTTGGCGTTTTGCCGCTGCGGCTGACGCCGACCAAAATGACATTGGAGCCAGCCAGGTCGCGGTTGGACTGGCCATCGTCATGCGCCAGTGAAAAATTAATGGCTTCAATGCGGTCATGGTAAGCCTGACTCTTGCTCACATCGCTGAAGCGGCCAATGCGGTGATTGGACTTGACCTGTAGCTCTTTTTCAATCGGGGTCACAAAGGTGCCAAACATGTCGAGCAATATGCCTTGACAGCTTTCGGTGATGACTTTAAGGACTTCTTCATTCACCAGGGTGATGAAGACAATCGGCTTTTTCCCCTCGGCCACAGCGGTTTGATTAACCTGCTGAACCACTTGGTAGGCCTTGTCCACGGTGTCCGTATAAGGCAATCGCACATGGCGTGCCTTCATCTCGAACTGGGCCAAGATGGCGTTGCCAAAGGTTTCGGCCGTGATGCCGGTGCCATCAGAGATGAAGAAGACGGTGCGATTGGGCATAGGACTTTGGGTGGGTCGTGAAGATTGATTTATAGGGATTTCGTGAAAACTTGAATCCAGGGTTTTTCCACCCCAAGCTTACAATAATGCCCATTGCACCGAATTCCGCCATGCACCGCACAGATCGACCCGAACAACGACCAGAACAACAGTCACGTTGTGCCGTTAGCGTGGAAACTGCTAGTTCTTCACCAGAAAAGAACTGTAGCGAAGACCGTTTTTTAACTTCTGGAGCTTTCCCATGTCTGCACTTTTCAGCCCGACCGCCCTGGTCGTCCCGTTTGAAAATCTGAGAATGACCGATGTCGAGGTGGTGGGCGGTAAAAACGCCAGCCTCGGCGAAATGATCTCGCAACTGCCGCAAGGCGTGCGCGTGCCCACCGGCTTTGCAACCACGGCCCACGCCTTTCGTGAGTTTCTCAAGCATGAGGGGCTGGATCAACGCATCAATGCCAAGCTTGACGCGCTCGATACCGAAGACGTACGCGCCCTTGCCACGGTAGGCGCTGAAATCCGCGCGCTGGTTGAGGCGCAGCCTTTCCCTGCTGATCTGGAAAAAGCCATTCGCGAAGCCTTTGCCACTTTCAGTGCCAACAACCCTCAAGCCTCGTTCGCCGTGCGCTCATCCGCCACGGCTGAAGATCTGCCGGACGCTTCTTTTGCCGGTCAACAAGAGACCTTTTTGAACGTGGTGGGCATCGAAGAGGTGCTGCACAAAATGAAAGAGGTGTTCGCTTCCCTGTACAACGACCGTGCTATCAGCTACCGCGTGCACCAGGGCTTTGCCCATGCCGACGTGGCCTTGTCCGCAGGCGTGCAGCGCATGGTGCGCTCCGACCTGGGCGCGGCGGGTGTGATTTTCACCATCGACACTGAATCCGGTTTTGAAGACGTGGTGTTCATCACCTCCAGCTACGGTCTGGGTGAGACGGTGGTGCAAGGCGCGGTCAATCCAGACGAGTTTTATGTGCACAAGCCGATTCTCAAGATGGGAAAACGCGCCGTGATTCGCCGCAACCTGGGCTCCAAGCTGATCCAGATGGTGTTCACGTCCGCTGAAGAAAAAGCGGCAGTGGGTGCGCTCAAGGGCAAGCTGGTCAAGACTGTGGATGTGCCCACCGAGCAGCGCAATCGTTATTCGCTCACCGATGCCGACGTGGAGCAATTGGCGCACTACGCGCTGGTCATCGAAGCGCATTACGGACGCCCGATGGACATCGAGTGGGGCAAAGACGGCACTGACGGCCTGCTCTACATCCTGCAAGCACGCCCTGAGACGGTCAAGAGCCAAAACAAAGGCGCCGAGCTGCGCTACAAACTCAAAGGCCACAGCGCCAAGCTGGCCGAGGGCCGCGCGATTGGCCAGAAGATTGGTACGGGCCGGGTGCGCTTGGTGCACAGCATCAGCCAGATGGACCAGGTGCAAGCGGGTGATGTGCTGGTGACCGACATGACCGACCCGAATTGGGAACCAGTGATGAAACGCGCCTCCGCCATCGTGACCAACCGGGGCGGCCGCACCTGCCACGCCGCCATCATTGCGCGCGAGTTGGGTATTCCCGCCGTGGTCGGTTGCGGTGACGCGACTGAAACGCTCAAAGACGGCACTCTGGTCACCGTCAGTTGCGCCGAGGGCGATACCGGCTTCATCTACGACGGTCTGCTGGAGACAGAAGTCACCGAAGTTCAGCGCGGTGAGATGCCCGAGATCCCGGTCAAGATCACGATGAACATTGGCAACCCACAACTCGCGTTTGACTTTGCGCAGTTGCCCAATGCGGGTGTGGGCTTGGCCCGCTTAGAGTTCATCATCAACAACAACATCGGCGTGCATCCCAAGGCTATTCTGGACTACCCAAACATTGACGCTGACTTGAAGAAGGCTGTGGAATCTGTGGCACGCGGCCACGCTTCGCCACGCGCTTTTTATGTGGACAAAGTGGCTGAAGGTGTCGCCACGATTGGCGCGGCTTTCTGGCCCAAGCCGGTGATCGTTCGCCTGTCAGACTTCAAGAGCAATGAGTACCGCAAACTGATCGGCGGTAGCCGCTACGAGCCAGAAGAAGAAAACCCGATGCTGGGCTTTCGTGGTGCGGCCCGTTACGTCAGCAAAGAGTTTGGCGAGGCCTTTGCCATGGAGTGCGAGGCGATGGTTCGCGTGCGCAATGAAATGGGCCTGACCAACGTGGAGTTGATGGTGCCCTTCGTCCGCACGCTGGGACAAGCCAAGAAAGTCACCGAGTTGCTGGCCGCCCAGGGGCTCAAGCGCGGTGTTGATGGCTTGAAGATCGTCATGATGTGCGAGGTGCCCAGCAACGCCATCTTGGCGGATCAGTTTCTTGAATACTTTGACGGTTTCTCCATCGGCTCCAACGATCTGACTCAACTCACGCTGGGCTTAGATCGAGATTCGGGTCTGGAGTTGCTGGCCGCTGATTTTGACGAACGCGACCCCGCAGTTCAAGCCATGATCAGCATGGCCATCACGGCCTGCCTCAAGCAAAACAAGTACGTGGGTATTTGTGGCCAAGGCCCTAGCGATCACCCCGACTTTGCGCGTTGGCTGGTGGAGCAGGGCATCACCTCGATTTCCCTCAACCCTGACTCTGTGGCCGAAACCTGGCGTCAAATTGCCGCGATGTAAATTGCGTTAATGACATCACAGAAAGCCACGGAGACACCGTGTTAGCCCAGGGCCGATGGCCCTTGCGCAGCCTGCTCCTGTTGGCTTGGTTTGCGACGGCCTTCGGCGGTGTCTTCTTTGCCCGCGATCTGCAATTTGTGGTGGCCGGTTGGCCGGTTGGGTTCTGGTTTGCCGCGCAGGGCGCTGTGCTGGTGTTCATTGCCATCATTGCCATTTTTGCCTGGGTTAGAAATCGGCAAGGTGGAGATGGTGAGACGGGGTTTGACCTCTTGGCTTATGCCCTGTACAAGCGCCGCTTGCACCGCACCTTCGCCCTCTACGTCGTTTATCTACTGGCGTTCTTGCTGTCTTTAACCTGGGCTGAGCGACTCGGGCTGTCCAAACAGTGGGTAGGCAGCATCTTTTTGTTTGCCACCGTGGGCTTGTATGCCGTGATTGGCATCTACAACCGAACCTCGGATGCCGAAGAGTATTACGTGGCGGGGCGACGAATTCCCGCCATTTATAACGGCATGGCGACTGCGGCCGACTGGATGAGTGCGGCGTCCTTCATCAGCTTGGCTGGTGGCTTATACCTGCAGGGTTTTTCGGGCGCGGGTACGCAGCCTGGCGGTTTGGCCTATGTGCTGGGCTGGACCGGTGGATTTTGTCTGGTGGCCTTGCTGGTGGCACCGCATCTTCGGGCGTTGGGGCTCTATACCATCCCTGATTTTTTTGGGGTCCGTTTCGGTGGATTTTGGCCACGACGCATCGCTGCATTGGCCACGGTTTTATGCTCGTTTACCTATGTGGTGGCGCAAATTTATGGCGTAGGCCTGATCACATCGCGACTGACTGGCGTGCATTTTGAAATCGGTATTTTGTTGGGCCTAGGGGGGGTTCTGGTGTGCTCATTTCTCGGCGGCATGCGGGCGGTAACCTGGACCCAAGTCACACAATATGTGGTGTTGATTCTTGCTTTTTTGATTCCGGTGTCGTGGCTGGCTTACAAGCAGTTGGGCAATCCACTCGCCCCGCTGGTTTATGGACAGCAGCTGGAGCGACTTACGCAATTGGAAAAACAGTTGATGGACTCCCCGGCAGAAAAACAAGTCATAGAGGAGTATGCGCGGCGCGCGAAAGAGTTTGAGATGAAGCTGCGTGATGTGGATGCTTCATTGAAAGCAGATCGCGCCCGGCTCCAAGACCGTCTGCGTTTGCTCAATGCCGAGAGAGCCGATACGGAAGAGATTTTTGCAGCCAAGCGTGAGTTGACTCGTTTGCCCAAGGACGAAGCAACAGCCCGAGAGAGTTGGACGCGCGCGATGCAAGATAACCTCAGTCGGGCCAAACCCTTGGGAGGCATGCCGCCTCATTCTCAACCCTTTGCCGGAGACCCCAACGGCACAAGTGAAGAGCAAGAGACCTTTGAGTTGTCGCGCCGCAACTTTTTAGCGCTTATGTTTTGCCTGATGGTGGGAACGGCAGGCATGCCCCACTTACTGACACGTTTCTACACCACCCCCACGGTGGGAGAAGCGCGCACCTCGGTGGCTTGGTCCTTGTTTTTTATCGCGCTACTCTATTTGGCTGCGCCTGCTTTGGCGGTGCTGGTTAAATTTGAGGTGATGAGCCATTTGGTGGGGCAAAACATCGAGGCCCTTCCTGCATGGATGGCGCAATGGGCGCGGGTAGATGGTTCGCTGCTGTCCATCAACGATGTCAATGGGGACCGTGTTTTGCAGTTTTCAGAGCTGAGGTTGGGGGCTGATTTGGTGATGCTTGCAACCCCTGAGCTGGGTGGCCTGCCCTACGTAGTGTCGGGTCTGGTGGCTGCGGGCGGGCTGGCGGCGGCCTTGTCCACAGCGGATGGCTTATTGCTGACGATTGGCAATGCGTTGGCCCGAGACATGTTTATCCAGCCCAACAAAAATAATAAAGACAATAAGGCAAGCGCCATGCGGCAAGTGATGTTGTCCAAATTTGCTTTGTTGCTGGTGGCGTTGATAGCGGCGTATGTGGCGGCACAAAAATCAGCCGACATTCTTTATCTGGTGTCAGCGTCCTTTTCTCTGGCTGGTGCGGCCTTTGTGCCGGTCATGGTGCTGGGCATTTTTTGGCGGAAAACGTCGCGTGTGGGTGCTGTTGCAGGCATGTTGACGGGCGTGGGTGTGACTGTTTTTTATATGGTCATCAATGCGGCTTCGGTGCGCTCAGCCGCAGGGATTGATGGCGGCGATCTTTGGTTTGGAATTCAGCCCGTGTCGGCCGGTGTTTTTGGCATCTTGGCTGGCTTTGTCGTAACAGTTCTATTGAGCCTGCTGACCGAGACTGGCCGACAGGAAGTCACTGACTAACTGAGCCTCGTTATGCGCCCTGTAGGATAGGGTGTATGGAATTTTCCCCTGTGGTTTATCTGATCGCGCCGCTGGTGGTGTTCGCCGGTTATGTGGCGTTTGGCATCAGTGGCTTTGGTGCCACCATCATCATTGTGCCGGTGCTGGCGCAGCTACTGCCACTCAAATTCGTGGTGCCGATGCTGGTGTTGCTTGATTTGTCCGCCCTCATCCTGATGCGCGCCAATAAGGCAACGCAAGCGCGCGACCTGGGC
The DNA here is from genome assembly GCA_043757205.1 of Comamonadaceae bacterium. Taxonomy (GTDB): domain Bacteria; phylum Pseudomonadota; class Gammaproteobacteria; order Burkholderiales; family Burkholderiaceae_C; genus CANCDA01. The sequence continues at coordinate 17,905 of JAYVPU010000298.1, forward strand.
GAGATCCGTTCGATGCTGCCTTTCATGCTGACCGGCATGGCACTGGGCGCTTATCTGCTGAAGACTGTGCCGGAGCGCTGGTTGATGCTGGCGCTGGGCGTATTCGTGGCGGGCTACGCAATCATCACCCTGCTGCGCAATAGTAGAGGTGTGGGCGGCACCATTGCACGCTGGTGGGGTGCGCCGGTGGCCTTGCTCGGTGGTATGGGCAGTTCGCTGTTTGGTACGGGCGGGCCGGTGTATGCGATTTATGTGTCGCGCCGCCTGCACGATCCGGGCGTGATGCGGGCCACCATGAGCACCATCATCGCCATCAGTGTGGTGGTGCGGATTGTGGTGTTCGCACTGACCGGTTTGCTGTTCAAAATTGAGCTAGGGGTGGCGGCGTTGGCCTTGCTGGGATTCATGGCGGGCGGGTTGTTACTGGGCTTGCGTTTGCACTCACGCATGAAGCCGAATGACGTGCGCCGCGTGGTGCATGTGCTGCTGGTGGTGAGCGGCAGCTCGTTGGCACTGCGGTCCATGGTGATGACCGCGCCATGAAGGCAACTCCATGCCGGCAGCATGCCCAATGTCGAAGCTGGCCAAAGTCGCCTATAATCGTGGGTTTCGCCTTGCCACACTCCATTTAGACGCTGGGGGTGGCTTTTTTGTCTCGCCAAGAGCGGGTTACCCATAAGGAGTATCAATGCGTCATTACGAAATCATTTTAATGATCCATCCGGATCAGAGCGAGCAGGTTCCTGCCATGCTCGAACGCTACAAGGGCATGATCACCGCTGGCGGTGGCAAGGTGCACCGTGTTGAAGACTGGGGTCGTCGCCAGTTGGTCTACATGATCAACAAATTGGCCAAAGCCCACTACCTGTGCGTCAACATTGAAGCCGACACGCCTGTACTGGCTGAGCTTGAGCATGCGTTCAAGTTCAACGATGCCGTGCTGCGCCATCTGACGGTTCAGCGTAAAAAAGCTGACACAGCGCCTTCGTCCATGATGAAGACCGTTGAGCGTGAAGACGCCCGCAAAGCACAACAGGCTGAGTACCAAGCCTAATTCTCGTGAATGAGGAGTGAGCCACAGCGCCAACCTGCTTGATCTGACGGCCTGTATTGCAGAGGTTGCCCCCATGCGATACACGCCGGCAGGTTTACCCGCCCTGAATCTGCGACTCGAACACGAGTCCAGCGTTTCAGAGGCAGGTCAACCCAGGCAGGTGAAAGCGGACGTGAAAGCCGTCGCTTTTGGCGTTAACGCTGAACGCCTTGCCAAGCAAGCCATAGGCACTGCCTGGCGGTTTAGCGGGTTTGTTGCCACTCCACTTCGCGGAAAAAGCTTGGTGTTTCATATTCAAGAATTTAGACAAGATTAATTTTTTTGGAGGCTTTCATGCCCGCATTTAAAAAATTCAACAAAGACAAGCGCCCCAAGCGCCCAGCACAAAATCTGCTGTTCAAGCGCAAGCGCTTTTGCCGCTTCACGGTGACCGGTGTCGAAGAGATCGACTACAAAGACATCGACACACTGCGTGACTTCATTGCTGAAAACGGCAAGATCATTCCCGCACGCTTGACCGGTACCCGTGCCATTTTCCAGCGTCAACTCAACACCGCTATCAAGCGCGCGCGTTTCCTCGCGATGCTGCCGTACAGCGACCAGCACAAGATCTAAGGAGTAGTCTCATGCAAATCATTCTGCTCGACAAGGTTATTAATCTCGGCAATCTGGGTGAGATCGTCAAAGTCAAAGACGGCTATGCCCGTAACTTTCTGATTCCCTCTGGCCGCGCCCGTCGCGCCACGGAGAGCGCCAAGAAAGAATTTGAAGTCAAACGCGCTGAACTTGAAAAAGTCGCCGCAGCCAAACTGGCTGAGTCGCAAGCCCTGGGCGAAAAGCTCGCTGGCACCACGGTCAAATTGACGCAAAAAGCCGGTGTGGATGGTCGTTTGTTTGGCTCCGTCACCAATGCGGACATTGCCGAAGAACTGAACAAGACCGGCTACAAAGTCGTGAAATCCCAAGTCCGTATGCCCAACGGCCCGCTCAAAGTGGTCGGTGACAGCACGGTCAGCGTGGCACTGCACACGGACGTGGTGGTTGAAGTGACAGTTTCTGTCTACGGCGAAACAGCTTAATACCTCGTTTCTATTTAAAGCCGCCTGGGTAAACCCTGGCGGCTTTTTCTTTTGGGCTGTGACTTGTACATACATTCACACAGATTGCCCACAGCAAATCAAAGACTTGTCCACAGCATTTCACTCGACGCCTTCGTCTGTCCAACGTAGCATCAGAGACTTGAAATGCGATGTGTCAGCTTGGCGCGAAGCACTGTCCCCCACCGTTAGGAAAACACCATGTCTGCCGTATTGAATGCTCTAGATCAGGTCTATGGCGAAGACCGACAAATCGCACAACTGCGCATTCCTCCGCATTCGATTGAGGCTGAGTCCAGCGTGATTGGCGGCCTGTTGCTGGACAACGGAGCCTGGGATCGCGTGAGTGATTTGTTGAGCGAGGGGGACTTTTATCGTTATGAGCACCGCTTGGTCTATGCGGCCTTAGGGGTGCTCATCAATGCCAGCAAACCGGCCGACGTGATCACGGTGTTTGAGCAACTCCAGGGGCAGGGCAAGGCCGAAGGCATTGGTGGTTTGGCTTACCTCAATTCGTTAGCGCAGTACGTGCCCAGCGCGAGCAATATCCGTCGCTATGCCGAGATCGTGCGTGAGCGTGCCATTTTGCGAAAACTGGTGAGCGCCAGCGACGAAATCGCCACCAATGCCTTCAACCCGAAAGGTCGCTTGGTGGCCTCCATTCTGGATGAGGCCGAGCAAAAGATTTTCAATATCGGCGAAGAAGGCTCACGCATGAAGCGTGGTTTTCAGACCATGGACACCCTTGTGGTGGACTTGCTCGACCGGGTGCAGGAGATGGCAGACAACCCCAATGATGTCACGGGGGTGCCTACGGGTTTTTATGACCTGGACCGCATGACCTCCGGCCTACAGGCGGGCGATTTGATTGTGCTTGCAGCGCGACCTTCCATGGGTAAGACGGCCTTTGCGATCAACATTGCCGAACATGTGGCGTTGAAAGAGGGGCTGCCGGTTGCCGTGTTTTCCATGGAGATGGGCGCAGCCCAGTTGGCCGTGCGTATCGTGGGCTCTATCGGTCGTATCGACCAGGGCCACTTGCGCACCGGCAAACTGACCGATGAGGAGTGGCCACGCCTGACCGAGGCGATTGAAAAGCTGCGCAACATTTCACTGCACATTGATGAAACTGCGGGCCTGACAGCAAGTGAGTTGCGCGCCAACGCCCGCCGTTTGGCGCGTCAGTGCGGCAAGCTCGGCTTGATTGTGGTGGACTATTTGCAGCTCATGAGCGGATCGAGTGGCGACAACGAGAACCGTGCGACCGAGCTGGGGGAGATTTCACGGGGGTTGAAAATGCTGGCCAAGGAGTTGCAGTGCCCCGTGATTGCGCTCTCGCAGCTCAACCGCAGTGTGGAAACCCGCCCGGACAAACGCCCGATGATGAGCGACTTGCGCGAATCGGGTGCGATTGAGCAGGACGCCGACATCATCATGTTCATCTACCGTGATGAGTACTACACCAAAGACGCCTGCAAAGAGCCAGGCGTGGCCGAGATCATCATTGCCAAGCAGCGAAACGGCCCCACCGGCGTCTGCAAACTGGCCTTTATCAGACAGCTAACCCGATTCGAGAGCCTGGCCAGTGGTGGCAGCGGGGACTTTTGAGATACTGCGGGACAGACCGCAGTGACGCGAAGCGCACCAGCTCTGTCTTCAACTGATCAAGCGTGTTTACAGCACTTCACTGGCAAAGTCCGCCAAGCGCGAGCGTTCACCCCGCGCCAGCGTGATATGCCCACCATGCGGCCAGCCTTTGAATTTGTCCACAGCAAACGTCAGGCCGGATGAGCCCTCGGTCAGATAAGGCGTGTCGATCTGCGCCAAGTTGCCCATGCAAATGATTTTGGTGCCCGGGCCCGCACGGGTGATGAGCGTCTTCATCTGTTTGGGTGTCAGGTTTTGAGCCTCGTCGATGATGACGTATTTGTTCAAAAATGTTCGCCCGCGCATGAAGTTCATGCTCTTGATCTTGATGCGGCTGCGGATCAGCTCGGTGGTGGCAGAGCGGCCCCACTCGCCTGCATTGGTTTCGTTTTTGCTCAAGGCTTCCAGGTTGTCGTCCAGCGCACCCATCCACGGGCCCATCTTTTCTTCTTCAGTGCCAGGCAGAAAACCAATGTCTTCACCGACGCTCACGGTGGCACGGGTGACGATGATCTCGGTGTAGCGACGGTCATCCAACACCTGCGTCAAACCCGCTGCCAGCGCCATCAAAGTTTTGCCAGTGCCTGCAGTGCCGGTCAGGGTGACGAAATCGACCTCCGGGTCCATCAACAAATTCATCGCGAAATTTTGTTCGCGGTTGCGCGTGGTGATGCCCCAAACGGCGTTCTTCAAGTGGTTGTAGTCCTTCAAGGTCTTCAGCACGGCCGAGTTGCCGCGAATCTCTGTGACACGGGCATACAGACTGGGTTCACCCGGCGCTTCGAAGTAGATGAATTGGTTGATCATCAAACTCGGTACCACCGGCCCGGTGATTCGGTAGAACGTGTGCGGGCCTTGTTGCCAGCTTTCCACGGTTTGGCCATGTGTGCTCCAGAAATCGACAGGCAAAGCAAGCGCACCGGAGTACAGCAGGTCGCCGTCTTCCAGCACCTTGTCATTTTGGTAGTCATCGGTGGCCAGGCCCAAGGCACGGGCCTTGACCCGCATGTTGATGTCTTTGGATACCAGCACGACTTCACGCGGTGCGAATTGCTGGCGCAGCGCCTCGACGACTCCTAGGATCTGGTTGTCGGCTTTGCCTTGGGGCAAACTAGCGGGCAGGGTGTAGTTCAGCGTTTGGGTTTGAAAAAAGAGCTTGCCATTGGCCTCGCGGTGGCCGGTGCTGCCCAGCTCCAATCCACCCGCGATGTCGGCACCGGCAATGCCAGCCAAGGCGTCCAACGTGCGGCTGGTTTGACGCGCATTGCGGGCCACTTCGGTCATGCCTTTTTTATGACCGTCGAGTTCTTCCAGCACGATCATAGGCAGGAAGATGTCGTGCTCTTCAAAGCGGAACAGGCACATGGGGTCGTGCAACAGCACATTGGTGTCCAGCACGAAAAGCTTGGTGGGGCCTGTGGGTTTTGTTCTTTTCGTTCTGGCACCGGTTTGAGCGTTGGCCAAGGCGGGCGATCGCCCCTCAGAACCAGACTTCATATCTTGCAATGTGGGCGTGACGACTGGAGGGTTGGGTGGTTTTGCCGCAGGCGGCATTTTGGACTGTGGCGTCCTTTGAGCGACGCTAACGTTCTGCCGGGGCGCATCGGCGTGAGTCATTTTCTTGACTTGAGACACCGCTTTGGGTCGGCTCGGGGCTTGGATGTCAAAGGCATCCGGGCTCAACAGTGCGGCGCGTTTGAGGGGAGCGGCGGGTAGAGGCATGGGCGGTATCATTTCAAAAATAAAAAAGCCGTCAGAAATTCCTTGACGGCTTTTTAGGGGTGGGCGTGGTAACTGTTATCAACGGCATGGATCCATTATGCATAGACCCGACGCATGGCGCACATTCAAATGTGGTGCGGGGACATCAAGCCGCTTTTTTCAAAAGCTTGACAGCCTTCAGAACTTCGTCAACGTGGCCGAGCACTTTAAGCCCCCGCCACTCTTGTTTGAGGGTGCCGTCTGCGCCGATCAAGAAGGTGCTGCGCTCGATGCCTTTGACCTTTTTGCCGTACATGATCTTGTTTTTGACAACACCGAACATGTGGCACATTTTTTCTTCGGTGTCGGCGATCAACTCAAACGGCAGTTCAAGCTTGGCTTTGAACTCATCGTGTGATTTCATGTTGTCACGTGAGACGCCAAACACTTGAGCCCCCGCTTTAACGAAATCTTTGTATTTGTCCCGAAAGAGCATGGCTTCAGTGGTGCAGCCAGGGGTGTTGTCTTTGGGGTAGAAATACAAAACGACCGTTTGACCGTTGTGTGAAGTGTTGGAAACTTTAACGCCACCGGTGGCATTAGCTTCGAATTCCGGGAGGGGTTTATTGACAACGATCGCCATATGCCTTCAATCTTGGGTGACAAACAATGTCATTGAGAGTCAAGATCACTTGGGTAGTGACAGGAAAACCCAAAGTGCATGTTGACGTTAACTCGCGATTTTACCTTGAAAATATAAGCTTTGATATAGCTGGGGCTACGGGGTTTCCATTAGTAAGGCGGCCACGACGTGGCGACCTTCACCCGCCAGGATGTTGTAGGTACGGCAGGCTGCCGCCGTGTCCATGGTCTCAATGCCGATACGCCGACTCGCCAGCTTCGCCAGCCAGGCGGGCTGAGGGAAGTGCAGGCGCAGGCCGCTTCCAAACAGAACCAGTTCGGCATCCAGATCGGCCAATTGGTCAAAATGTGCCTGGGTTAGAGCGCTAAAGTGATCGCAGCCCCAGTCAAAACGGTCGCCCCGCGAACCCACCACCAGACTGGTGGTCATTTTTTCACCATTCAGGGCAATCCAGCCCGAGCCGTAGCCAGTAATGGATTGAACATCGAATTTGTCAGGCTGTAATTTCATGATTTGAGGCGGAACTGTGGTCAAATTATTACTTTACCGCAGCTTCCAAAAGTGGGCCTAACACTGGCCTCTTAGGGCCATATCTCTTGTGATTCGGGGTCTGGGATTGACAGATAACACGGTCAACAACCCAACGTCCCACCCCCATCATTCGGCCAATTTCAGACTTGCTTTTCCCGGCCTGATACAGGGCTAAAACTTCCCCGGTTTTTGATTTTTCCAGTGTGGACGGTCTGCCATGTTTACCACCGCGGATTATGGCAGCAATCTGACCGGCAATGACACGTTCGCGGATGATGGAGCGCTCCAACTGGGCGACTGCGCCGAGTATCTGAAGCAAAAATTCACCAATAGGGCTCGTGGTGTCCACCGGCTCAGTAAGTGAGCGAAAGCCGCAACCTTTGCTTTTAAGCCGTTGGAGGATTTGAAGCAGATCACGCAGGCTGCGGGCCAGTCTGTCCATTTTCCAAACAATGAGAATATCGCCCTTGGACATGGCCATCATCACTTTTTTAAGTTCTAGCCGCTTGCCAATAGAGCTTGTTTTTTCTTGGTAAACAACCTGAACACCGGCGCGGGCCAGTGCATCAAGTTGCATTGTGGTGTCTTGGTCTGACGTGCTGACACGAGCGTAGCCATAGATCATTAATTCCCCCTATGGCAGCAGTCTAAAACAGCCGTCTGCCATGGGGCTGCACCCCATACCCGCCCCCATGCCCTACGGGACAGCCCTAGGCGGGCTTCATGTGGCCCCCGTTGTTTAACAGATGAATATCAGAGGGGCGCAGCCTGACGGACTTCTGAACCTACTCGACCCGGCGGGCCAGCCATGCCCATGGACACTTGGGGCTTGTCACAGGTCACGGCCATGAGCTTTTTACCCCAACCCAATGACCCGGCGCAATCGGTCAAAGGAAGCCAGCGGTATCCGGCCCGCTCCAAATCGCGGTGAGTAACGTTTGAAATCTCCAACCCGTTTTGACTGACGGCGAAGGTGTAGAGGGTTTTGTCACCCATGCTGATGCGGCCCGTTAAGTGGATGCCTTTGGTTTTGTAGGGTTCGGGTATCTCACCATCCAGCGACGACGATGATTCAACCGGGGCGCTGCCGTTTGTTCCAGGCGCGTGAATGATGACGTCATCCTTGGGCGGCGGGTTTTTTTTGTAATCTTCAACGGAAGATTTGAGCCATGCAGGTTCTACGGTCTTGGGTTTGGGTTTTTCAATTATCCAAGCATAAACAAGGATAGCGATACCCAAGGCAAAAACCAGCCATGTGTAGCGCTTAAAGCGAACGATGAAGGGCTGGACGTCATCAGGCTTGAATTCCTCAACCGCGACGCCTTGCGTGTGGCTTTTGTAAAGGCCAAAGAATTCAGGTTTGTATTTGCGTTCGGAAGACTCAATCTCAGAACCACGGATACCGTCAAAAACGCGACGGATGTATTCCTTATCCTTACCAAAAGCCAAGGACTTCCGAACCTTGTAGCAAATGTGAACCAAGTCACGAATGTCCATGTTGAGCTTGGCCGCTGACTGGCTGATAAGCAGAACGTCCACGTTGTAATGCCGATGCATCGAAAACCACTCGGTCACGGCCCGGCTTGTACCAATCTTGGGCAAGCAGAAGTGGCATTCATCAATCACAAACAAGGGGCCGAACCCGTCCGAGTGTCGCCAATCATCGTGATAGTCCTCAACGGAAGCAAATGAACGGGATGGGGTGCCATCTTCGCGCAGGCCCCGACCGACTGTTGTTCGGATTTCAATCAGATCACGGTAAGACGCATCAATAGCAGAGAACTTTTCGAGATCAAGGGGAAGATTGGTAATGACCTTGCGACCACGCTGCAATGCGGGCAGAACGTGATAAACCGTGGCCTCGTAACTTTTGCCCGAACCCGTAGTGCCGAGCAAAATATTGATCATGAGCCAAGCCTCGAGAATGGGATGAGCTGCAAAGTGAACCGAATCACCAAGGCCGATGAAATAATCGCCAGCGCTTGGCCCAATCCAATGGCCGACATGACCGCCATCACGTTGGCGGGGATGGAGCCGAACGCGCTTAAATTGTTAGTGATGCCCGAGAGGTTCAGTGTGCCGAGAATGGAAACGCAAAGCTGCAAAACCTGCTCAAAAAGCCAAGCGAACACGTCTTTAAAAATGTCCCACAAGGCCACGAAGATGGCCACAAACAGCGAGGCGAACCACTGCACCACAGCGGCAATCTTCGAGAACAGCATCGAGAAAAAAGAGCCGACCATCTAGCCCCCAAAGATCAAAGCGCGAGCCAAAAACAAGGCACTCACAATCACACAAACCTTCAAAAAATCCCACACCAAGGGCGGCGGCGACACGTCATAAGTGCCGAAATCCCAAGGGCCAATGACCACCGACACCGGGAATGAGGGATAAGCGCCACTGCCTGTAATCGTTGGCATCATGGAACTGGTGAGGGACAGCAGCGGCGTGCCCATCAGCGCGGACTTCTGATCAGACCAAACACCCGTCAAGCCGTTCGGATATTTGGGTTTGTAGAGAACAGGCAAATCACCCAAGGGAGTATCACTGGCCGAGTCAACCGGGGAAGGTGAATTAGGGGTTGTCGTGGTTGAAGTCTGCGCGGTCACTGCGCCAGTGGTGTTATTGATCGTTGTTGAATTTGTGACTTGGGTAGTCGTTACGGTATCGCCCGCATATTGATAATTGTTCGTTGTTGTTGTCGTTGTCGTGGTGTTATTGATGGCATCTTTTGTAACGGTGGATGGACCGGGCGAGGATGCAGGGCCAGTGACGGTTTCGGGAACGATCTGTACAGACTCACCCGACTTGAGCGCATCGCTAAGCACGCGAGGCAGGGCAGAAGTGGCAGGCGTGACCGGTGGAATGGCGTTGATCAATTCCTGAACCGTAGATGGTTGCGTTGTCGTGACAGGCAAACCGCGATCACGCGAGACGGAAATACTCAATGAGCCTGAATAGTTCGGCCCCCAAGTGGAGTTGTACGGCACATTGCACACGCCATCACCATTCACATCGGCACCGCCAAAGCTGGAACTAGTGGCCTTATACAAGCCGCCATATTGACTAGCAGAGCCCCAAGTCAGGCCATTGAATCCCGAACAAACCGAACTGGGTGAAGTGCCTGTCAAATCGCGACCGTAGGCGCTGGCCCTGTAGGTGTAGCCCGTTGACGTTTTATCAACCTTCATTGTCCCGTCAGGGTTGTTCGAGACGTTAAAACCCAACTCCCGAGCCAAATCATACAGAGCAACGCCAGTGCTAAGAACAGGAAGAACTTTACCCATAAAACGGCCAATGGCTGCAACGGCAGCAGGCACAGGGATGGAGCTATTAACACCCAAGGGGATAGAGGAACCGCCCGCAGTGGGCAGTGATCCACCGCCATAGGCAAAGATTGAGCCGTTAGCCGCAGCACCATATGAGAACTTTGCAGCATTGGACGCATCAGCGGTCATAGCACCCACCTTCGTGACATTGCCGACGCTGATCATGGGGAAATTGACGCGGGGCACGTCAGCAGGCAGAGCCTGGGCGAATGCGTCAATGCACAGGACAAGGGATAGCCAAAACAAAATGAGTTTCACAGGGGTGTCCTCAAACCCAATACAAAGCAGACGCCGCCCATGCCACCCAAGAGGGCGACAATGATCCAGAACAGAGCAAGGGCGGCGCCATCAGTCATGCTTAGACCTTTTTGATACCGCGCTTGGACAGGTCAACGCCTTTAAAGGCCATGTTGATACCAATGATCACAACACCCAAGCCAATCACCGAGGCCACAACCGTAGTCAGGCTGATGGAGGCAAACAGGGTGGTAACGGGGTCAGCGGCTTGGGCCATGGCCGCATTGGCAAACACCAAGGAGCCAGCCAGGGCAGCGAATTTTGCGCGAGAGGTGCGCAGAGCTTGAACGATCTTCATAAAAATCTCCAGTTGAACAGTGTCGAAGTTGACACCCCGAAGCCCTGCACGCAAGGCTTCAAGCTGCAATCAAACTCTACGAATTGCGCCCGTCACCGCACCAATGGCGTAACCCAAAAGCCAAAGGGTTAAAACGGATGCAGCACCCCACGCAAACACATAACCCACCGCAGCGGGGGTAATGCCGTAGCTGGCCGGAATGAAAGAACCTGTACTAGTGGTTGACGCGGGGGTGCTACTGGCAGCGGTGAGCTTTGTGTAGTCCGTCCCTGTCAGCATCACCAGTTCAGTCGATGCACAAGTGGTGGCCGTGTAGACAATCGGGATTTGCACGCCCACCTTGTTGCAATTGGTGCCCCCCGGGTTGCTGCATGTGTAAGTGTTGTAAATGGAAGCGCAATTCATGTTTCATTAATCGTCACAAGAACCACAGATAGAGCAACCCCTGTTGAAGTCCATAGGGGATTCATCACCATAAAAGTAATCACAATGGCCCATGACTTCCAAAGTCTCTGTAAATTCGCCAGACTCAATGAGTTGTTCAGAAACATCATCACCAAGGTCATTACCACACTCAGGACAGATAGCCATATCAAAGCATCCGGCAAGAGGCTGGAAGGAACTTAGAGGGCATGGTTCCCGGCCCACAGGCCCACATCACGGCAGCCGAACCCACGGCAGGTTGTTTACAGGTGGAGAAGGTGGAAACGTTGGCATCACAAGAAGCCATCTTCAACGTGCCATCTATTCCGGTGCCGAGGTTCTGACTGGTGACTGTCACCAGTGCGCCGCCGACAGTGGCCGGAGTACTGGCCGCAGTTTGCCGACTGGCGACATATTTACTGACCGTGGTAGCAGATTCACAGCCAAAGCCGTTGGCCGTAGTGGGAGTGCTGGATGATTCAGTGGTCAGGGTTTCAGTGATAGCGATCTTGCAAGGACCAAAGGACATGATGACCTCACTGACCTTGGCGCGTGTGGTGTAGTCCTGATACGCGGGCAGCGCGACAGCGGCCAAAATGCCAATGATGGCCACAACGATCATGAGCTCAATGAGGGTGAAACCGGTTTGAAGTTTTTTCATGGTGTTTTGCTCCATGTTATTGATCTAAGGCGTCAAGGGTCATGTCCACTGGCGTGACCATGGTTTGCTCTCCCGAATCCTTGTCGGTGACGCGGAAGGCTTTACGGGTGTAACCACCGATGCGGCAAAGGACGGTGACTTCTTCGCCGCGATCGCCAATTTTTTTATCGCTGCGAATCTCAAGGACTTGGGGCTTGCTGTAAGCATCAGCCGCAGGGGTCAAAACGCGGGTGAAAGTTTTGCCGTCATAGCGACGGATGGAATCCACCTTGCCCAGGATGTTGACTTCCATGAGCTTGGGCTTGGCGAAAGATGCGGGTGCAATACTGGCGAGTGGAGCGTTCATGATTTTTCCTTTAAGCGACTAACGAAATCAAATCCCGGCTGAAGTGGTATTCAGGGCGATTCCGAGCCGGAGAAAAACGGAATCGACTGTCAGCCCGCAAGGGCGTGAAATCGTGAATGGGTGAGTCGTTGGCGGTGACGGTGATATCGGTGCGGTTCCAAGAAACGCCCGCGTCTTCAAGCAGCTTTCGATTGCGGTAGAAAGCGGTCTTGCTGAATTGAATGCGGGCGACGTCATCGCCCAGGGTGGCCAGCGAGTTCCAGAAGCCGTAAAGACGTGTTCCGGTGGATTGGCCATATTCATTTTGAAGTCTGTTCAGAACTGCGCGAGTGGTGCGGACTGTTTCCATGCCTTGCCTGCCTTCCCTTAGTAGTCTCTCCACCTCGTTGTCATAGACAGCATTCAAGTAGTCGTCTGTCACGTCTGCAACGAGGGGGTTTTTGCCGAAGTCATATTGAAATTTGTCGGAGTGGATTTCCACTTCGGAGCGCAGGCGCCTATCGGCCAGCCGCTGGAGGGCGTTGATCTTTTTTTCTATGCGCTGCTTGTTCAGTGGGTCAGTGCCGTGAATCTGGTCAAAGAGGATGCGAAAGAAGCCGCGCAGCCGTGAACGGTCATGCACATTGAATTCAGAGCCTTTGTGATAGAACTTCAACGTGGTTGTTTTGCCTGCAAAATAAACGGCCATGTCGTATTTGCTTGCGTTGCGCTGGCGGCGCGGGAAGCTCAAAAGCTGGATGCCATCAAAAAATTCTTTGCAGGATTTTTTTGAAAGTTCAAAGACATGGGCCACGTCAACGCGGTGCACTGTCCAATAGTCAGCGGGTAGCAGATCGACACTGAGGAGTTTTGAGACAAGGGCCACCAAGTCACGGCAGGCTTGCAGGAAATTTGTCGGGCCGCCGTAAACGTTGTGACCCAAAGTGATTTTGTGAACGCTGGCCTCAATGAGCAGGTAAGGCTCACAGACATGAAGGCGGGGGACGCCGTAGGGATCGGTAATCCAGTCCTCAAACTTAGGAACGACTGATATCCGGGAGTCCCATGAGCCGAGCAGTTGACCGGCAAACACCTCATAGAGAACTTCACCCGTTGCGCAGTCGTGGCCAGAACGCAAGATGCACTGGTTTTGAATGCGGGAAATGATGGTTTTATCCATGCTTGGGGACTTGAGTTTCACGGTGTCGTAAGCCATGGATTCAAAAGGCCTCGTTTTTGGGCAAATTCCCGAAATCGGGACTCTCAGGCGGTGCTACCACGCCCGCCTGAGAAAAACCGCACCCCGAAAAACCATCAAAACCCCCCGGTCTGGCGGCATCAAAAAGCAACTCCCCGCTAGCGCGGGTCCCCTCTTTTTGAGCCGCTGCGAAACGGGTCACAGGGGTGCAAACGCATTGGACGTCGCCACAGTCACGCACAAAGCGCACAGGGACGCTAAAGCGGGCGCGTTCGGGTGAAAAGCTCTCCACCGTCCAAAGGTCAGCACCATCAGGGGTTGTCCAGGCCGAGGCAATGCGGGCGCAGTAAATAACGCCGCGCTTTTGCACCTGGACGAGCTTGCCGGCCAGTACAACACCAGCAAGGGAAGCATCACGGCAATTTATGGCGTGATCGACGTGGGTGTAGGGTTGTGAGTTCACGGCTGCAACTCATCCACAACGCGAACCCACTTGTTCAGAGCCCATTGCATCAAGGGATTGACCGCCCAGTAAATGAGCATCAAGGCCAGCATTTGCACAACGCCGAACCACAGGGAAACCGTAAAGACGATTTCATTGATTTCAGATGGTGAAAGTTGCAAAGTGGCTCCGAAGGTCTAGAATTCGTTTACTGAAAAACAGAAGTTTTATGGTTTTTCAGAAATATACCATTTTTTATGGAAAAACAGAAATGCAAATTTCAGAACTTATCGAATCTGCAAAAAAAAGCAGCGGCCTATCGTTGGGCCAAATGGCAAACGACCTTGGAATAAGGCAAGCCAGAATCACAGAATGGAAGAAGGGCCAGTTCGAGCCCAAGGCGGGCGTCATTGCCTACTTTGCGAAGAAAGCAGGGCTGAACGTGCTTGAAACGATCGTGAAAATCGAGATTGAGTTAGACCCGCGCTTTACGGAAATTTGGCAGGAAGCGCTCGTAAAGATGAACGCCGCAAAGGTGGCGGCGGATGCGACCCTTTCACCTTTGATCTATTCAGGAAGTAGAAAATTGAAGGGTATCGCGGCTGTGGTCAAATCATAGGTTTCGCCGAGTGCGACTCACCTTCGGAGTGATTTTGAGAACGATTCAAAAATCGGCCAAGTTGGCCAACGTCTGCTACGACATCCGCGGCCCCATCATGGAGCGGGCCAAGCAGATGGAGGAAGAAGGCCACACCATCATCAAGCTCAACATTGGCAATTTGGCCGTGTTTGGTTTTGATGCGCCTGAAGAAATCCGTCAGGACATGATACGTAACCTGCCCAATGCGGCTGCGTATTCGGACAGCAAGGGCATTTTTGTTGCCCGCAAAGCCGTCATGCAATACACGCAAGAGCAGGGCATCAAGGGCGTCTCACTGGACGACATTTACCTCGGCAACGGTGCTAGCGAGTTGATCGTTATGGCCACCAATGGCCTGCTGAATGATGGCGACGAAATGCTGCTGCCCGCGCCTGACTATCCCCTGTGGACAGCGGCGGTCAGCCTCTCGGGTGGCACACCCGTGCACTACATGTGCGACGAGTCCAATGGCTGGATGCCTGACCTGGACGATATCCGATCCAAGATCACGCCCAAAACCAAAGGCATTGTGGTCATCAACCCCAACAACCCCACTGGGGCTTTGTACTCGGACGCTTTGCTCCAAGGTATTGTTGAAATTGCCCGGGAGCATGGCCTGGTCATCATGGCCGACGAGGTGTACGACAAAGTGTTGTACGACGGCGTCACGCACACCGCTTTGGGCAGCTTGTCGGACGACGTGTTGACCCTGACCTTCAACTCGCTCAGCAAGAGCTATCGTTCGTGTGGTTATCGCGCGGGCTGGATGGTGGTTTCGGGTGACAAGAAACCCGCCAAGGACTACATCGAGGGCCTCAACATGCTGTCCTCGATGCGCTTGTGCGCCAACGTGCCGGGTCAGTGGGCCATTCAGACCGCATTGGGCGGTTATCAGACCATCAATGACCTCGTTAGTGAAGGCGGGCGTCTGCGTCGCCAGCGCGATGTGGCCTATGAACTCATCACCGCCATTCCCGGCGTGAGCTGCGCCAAGCCCAGCGCGGGCCTGTACATGTTCCCCAAGCTTGATCCCAAGGTCTATCCGATTGAAGACGACCAGGCCTTTGTGCTGGACATGCTGCAGGAAACGCGGGTGCTGTTGGTGCAAGGCACTGGCTTCAATTGGCCTCAGCCTGATCATTTCCGCATTGTTTTCCTGCCGCATGAAGACGATCTGCGTGAAGCCATTGGGCGCATTGCAAAATTCCTTGAAACCTATCGCAAACGTCAGGCAAACGCCTGAATCTGAGATGATTGCCGGCACCTGCGTGCCAAGAAAAGAGCTATTGATGAAAGCAATTCAAGTCGGCCTACTGGGCATTGGCACCGTAGGCACGGGCACCTTCAACGTGCTGCAACGCAACCAAGAAGAAATCAAACGCCGCGCTGGGCGTGGCATCGAGATCACCATGGTGGCTGATCTGGACATCGCGCGTGCACGGGCAGCAGTGGGCGCAGGTGTGCAAGTGGTGAGCGACGCGCGCGCCGTCATCGCCAACCCGGATATCGACATCGTCATTGAGCTGATCGGCGGCTACGGCATTGCCAAACAACTGGTGCTGGAGGCGATTGAGGCGGGCAAGCACGTCATCACCGCCAACAAGGCCTTGCTGGCCGTGCACGGCACCGAGATCTTTGCCGCAGCGCACCGCAAGGGCGTCATGGTGGCCTTTGAAGCTGCCGTGGCCGGGGGCATCCCCATCATCAAGGCCTTGCGCGAAGGCCTCACCGCCAACCGCATCCAGTGGCTGGCCGGCATCATCAACGGCACGACCAACTTCATCTTGTCCGAGATGCGTGACAAAGGACTGGACTTCGGTACGGTGCTCAAGCAAGCGCAAGCCCTGGGCTACGCTGAGGCCGACCCCACCTTTGACATCGAAGGCGTGGACGCGGCGCACAAGGTCACCCTGATGTCGGCCATTGCCTTCGGCATCCCGGTGCAGTTCGACAAAGCCTATGTCGAAGGCATTACCCAACTCGGTGCGCAAGACATCAAATACGCCGAGCAACTGGGCTACCGCATCAAGTTGCTGGGCATTGCTAAACGTCGCACAGGTGATGCGGCCAAAGGCACGCCCGACGGCATCGAGCTGCGCGTGCACCCCAGCCTGGTGCCCGCCAAGCGTTTGATCGCCAATGTCGAAGGCGCGATGAACGCCGTCATGGTGCATGGTGACGCCGTGGGCACCACGCTCTACTACGGCAAGGGCGCGGGCAGTGAGCCCACCGCCAGCGCGGTGATTGCGGATCTGGTGGACATCACGCGTCTGCACACAGCCGACGCTGCCCAGCGCGTGCCGCATTTGGCCTTCCAGCCCGATGCGATGAGCGATTTGCGCGTGCTTCCCATGAGCGAAGTCGTGACCAGCTACTACCTGCGCCTGAGCGTGTCAGATCAGCCCGGCGTGCTGGCCCAAGTCACCGGCATTCTGGCCGGTTTGGGCATCAGCATCGACGCCGTCTTGCAGCGCGAAGCCGACGAAGTAGGCGGCGAGGGCGCTACCTCCACCGACCTCATCATCCTGACCCATGACACGGTGGAGGGCACCATGAACCAAGCCCTCACTCAGATGCAGGCGCTGCCCACCGTGCTCGCGCCCATCGTGCGCATTCGCAAAGAAGAGTTGGTCTGATGAAGTACCTGAGCACCCGCGCGGCTTCCAACGATAAATCAGACCGCAAACACTTTTGTGAAATCCTGCTCGAAGGCCTGGCCCCTGATGGTGGCCTGTACCTGCCCGAGAGCTACCCGCAGGTCGATGCGGCCATGCTCGCTCAATGGCGCGGCCTGTCCTATGCCGACCTCGCTTTTGAGGTGCTGTCGCTCTACATCGACGACATCCCTGCGGATGACCTGAAGGCGCTTTGCCGCAAGACCTACACCGCAGACGTGTTTGGCACGGCTGAGATCGTGCCGCTCAAGAGTCTGACACCCGTTCACCCTGAGCTTGTCGAAGGGAACGCGCAGCCTTCGACAGGCTCAGTCCGAACGGATTCTGTCGTTTACCTCGAAGCCCTGTCCAACGGCCCCACGCTGGCCTTCAAAGACATGGCCATGCAGTTGCTGGGCAACCTGTTTGAGTACGAGTTAGCGCGGCGTGGCGAAGATCTCAACATCCTGGGTGCCACCAGCGGTGACACCGGCAGCGCGGCCGAGTACGCCATGCGCGGCAAGCAAGGCGTGCGCGTCTTCATGACCAGCCCGCAGGGCCGCATGAGCCCGTTCCAGCAGGCGCAGATGTTCAGCCTGCAAGACGCCAACATCCACAACCTCGCGGTCAAGGGCGTGTTTGACGATTGTCAAGACATCGTCAAGGCCGTGTCCAATGATTTGGCCTTCAAGCGCCAGTACAAAATTGGAACGGTCAACTCGATCAACTGGGCGCGACTGATGGCCCAAGTGGTTTACTACTTCGCTGGCTACTTCCAAGCGACGAAATCAAACTCTGAAAAAGTCAGTTTCAGCGTCCCCTCCGGCAACTTCGGCAATGTCTGCGCCGGCCATGTGGCGCGCATGATGGGCTTGCCGGTTGACCATTTGGTGGTGGCCACCAATGAGAACGATGTGCTCGACGAGTTCTTCCGCACCGGTGTGTACCG
The DNA here is from genome assembly GCA_043757205.1 of Comamonadaceae bacterium. Classification (GTDB taxonomy): domain Bacteria; phylum Pseudomonadota; class Gammaproteobacteria; order Burkholderiales; family Burkholderiaceae_C; genus CANCDA01. The sequence goes on from JAYVPU010000298.1 coordinate 35,794, forward strand.
CGTGCGCGCCAGTGCCGACACGCACGAGACTTCCAGCCCGTCGATGGACATCTCCAAAGCCTCCAATTTCGAACGCTTTGTGTTTGATCTCTTGGGCCGCGATGGCGAAAAAACACGCCAGTTGTTCAACGATCAGTTGAACAAGACCGGGCAGTTTGATTTGAGTGCCGACCCTGCCTTTGTTCAGGCCGCGCAGGCTTATGGCTTCCAGAGTGGCAAGAGCACCCACGCCGACCGCCTGGCCACCATCCGTGATACGCATCAGCGGTTCGGCGTCATCATTGACACCCACACCGCCGATGGTCTGAAAGTCGCGCGTGAGCACTTGACACCCGGCGTGCCCATGATCGTGCTGGAGACGGCCTTGCCGATCAAATTTGCAGAAACCATTGTCGAGGCCTTGGGGTGCGAACCGGATAGACCCGCCAAGTTCATCGGCATTGAAGCATTGCCCAAACGGGTGCAGGTGATGGACGCTGACGTGAAGGCGATCAAAGCCTATATCACCCAGCACTGCTCATGAAAGTCATCGGCTTCGCGGGCTACTCTGGCTCCGGCAAAACCACGTTGGTGGAGCGCCTGATTCCCGCCCTGCGCCTGCGTGGCCAACGTGTCTCGGTTGTCAAGCACGCCCACCATAAATTCGACATCGATCACCCCGGCAAGGACACCCACCGACACCGCGAGGCGGGTGCCTTTGAAGTGGTGGTGGCCTCCAACCAGCGCCTGGCCCTGATGCGCGAATTTGAGAAACCCGGTGCCCTCAGCGTTCATCACCTGATCGCCGAGTTGTACGACGGTGTGGACTGGGTGCTGGTCGAAGGATTCAAGGAAAGCGACATCCTCAAGATCGAGGTCTGGCGCGCCGCCACGGGCAAGCCCGCCCGCTACATGGAAGACGACTTCGTCGTCGCCATCGCCACCGATTCGCCCGCTGAGATGCCGCACCCCACCACCCGTGACGTGCTAGACCTCAACGACAGCGACGCCGTGGCCGATTGGCTCATGGCGCATGCGGATCGCTTTGAGTACAACCGAGGCTGATCCAGAGTCACTGCCATGAACGCGCCACGCTCCACCTTCCCACCTTTGAAGTCATTGGACGACGCGCTGGCCGAGCTGCTCAGTCACGCTAGCCCCTTAAGTGCCACAGAGCAAGTCAGCACCTTCGACGCCGATGGCCGCATGCTGGCCGCTGATCTGGTGTCAGCCCTGCACGTCCCGCCTCAAGACAACAGCGCCATGGATGGCTATGCCTTGCGCTGTGCCGATGTGTCTGCGCCCGGTGTAGTGCTGCCCGTGTCGCAGCGCATTGCGGCAGGCAGCAGTGGGCAACCGCTCCAGCCTGGCAGCGTGGCCCGCATCTTCACTGGCGCGCCCATCCCGCCGGGCGCTGACGCGGTGGTCATGCAAGAAGACTGTGACGTGATGGGCGATACAGCCACGGTGCTTGTGAAGACCACGCCCCAACTTGGGCAATGGATTCGCCGCGCTGGAGAAGATGTGGCGCGCGGTGCCGTTGTGCTATCAAAAGGGGATCTGCTTACGCCCGCTTCTCTTGGTCTGGCGGCTGGAATCGGCATGAAAACCGTGCCCGTGGCGTCGCGTCCCCGCGTGGCCTTGTTTTCAACGGGTGATGAATTGGTCATGCCCGGTGACGTGGCCCCGCAAGACATGCGCCCCGGCACCATCTACAACTCCAACCGTTTCTTTTTGCGCGCTTTGTTGCAGCGTCTGGGCTGCGTCGTCACCGACATGGGCATCGTGCCGGATCGTCGCGACGCCACGCTCGATGCCTTGCGCAGTGCCGCCCAAGACCACGACTTGATCCTCACCAGCGGCGGCGTTTCGGTGGGGGAAGAAGACCACATCAAGCCCGCCGTGCAAGCCCTGGGCGAGCTGGACTTGTGGCAGATCGCCATCAAGCCGGGAAAACCGTTTGCCTACGGCAAGATCCGCAGAGCCGTACAGGCTGAGCCGCCTGTCCTGAGCCCTGTCGAAGGGGTCGAAACCCCAACGGATTTCGTGCACTTCATCGGCCTGCCAGGCAACCCCGTCTCCAGCTTCGTCACCTTCATGGTGTTGGTTCGCCCCTTTTTGCGCCAACTCCAGGGCGCAAGCCAAGTCACACCCGTGGCCACCGCCATGCCTGCGCACTTCAACTGGCCGCGTGCCGACAAACGAAGAGAGTTTTTGCGTGTGCACCGCAACGCCGCAGGCGGGCTTGATCTGTTCCCCAACCAAAGCTCGGGTGTGCTCACGTCGGCGGTGTGGGGCGACGGCCTGCTGGACAACCCGGCCGGGCGTACCATTGCCCATGGCGACACCGTGCAGTTCATCGCCTTTTCAGATTTGATGGGATAGCCTGCGCTATGAAAGTCAGCATCAAATACTTTGCCTCCATCCGCGAGAGCGTGGGCCTGGGCCATGAGGCCATCGAAACTCAAGCCACGAGCCTGGTCATGCTGCGCAACGAGTTGATCGCGCGTGGCGGCGCTTACGCAGATAGCTTGGCGCGGGGCAGGGCAGTGCGCGTGGCGCTGAATCAGGTCATGAGTGACGAATCCGCCGCTTTGGTGGACGGCTGCGAAGTCGCATTTTTTCCACCCGTCACTGGGGGTTAATGATCATGAAAGCCCGGACCATGCAAGCCCGTGTCCGCATTCAGACCCAAGACTTCAACTTGGCGGATGAGATTGCCGCCTTGCGCGCTGCCGATGCGCGCGTCGGCGCGGTGTGCAGCTTCATCGGCACGGTGCGTGATAGGAATAGTGCCCCCACGCTCGGCACTGACGTGTCCTCGCTGCCCCCCGAGGGGGCGTTTTCGCCTAGGGGCGGCCCGTCGGCGAAAGCAGCCTCCACGTTTGGCATGAATGTGCTGTCCATGGAGTTGGAGCACTACCCCGGCATGACCGAGAAATCCATCGAAGCCATGATCGACGAAGCGCACAAACGCTTCGACATCTTTGGCGCACGCGTCATCCACCGCGTGGGCCTGTTGCAACCGCTGGATCAAATCGTGATGGTGGCTGTGACTTCGGCTCACAGAGGTGAGAGTTTTCAGGCCTGCGAATTTTTGATGGATTACCTCAAAACCCAAGCGCCATTCTGGAAGAAAGAAGCCACGCCCAAGGGAGCGCGTTGGGTCGATGCCCGTGTGAGTGACGATGCCGCCCTGGCCCGCTGGGGCATCGTGGTCGATAATTCGTGAGTGAGTTTTACGCCAGTTAATCCCCGCATTTCATCAAAGTAAAAGGAAGAACGAGACATGCACACCCTAGCCCCCCCCAACCCTCAGATTCCCGCCAAAGCCGCCTACCAGCGCATCGCCACTGAAGAGGCCTTCATCACCCCCGAGGTGCTGGCCGAGTACAAAAGAATTCTCTCTAAAGAAAACGTCGATCCCGGCTTCAAAGGCCTGCTCGGTTTTTACATGAGCAGCCCCAGTGCCCGTGCGCAGCACATCATGCGTTGCCTGAGTGATCTCGATCAGTTGCGCATCCAGCACATGGACGAGTGCGGCATCGACAAACAAGTCATTGCGCTCACCGCACCCGGCGTGCAAATCATGGACAAAGACACCGCCGTGGCCCTGGCCGCGCTGTCCAACGACCAACTGGCCGAAGGCGTGCGTCGCCACCCGACCCGTTTCGTCGGCATGATTTGCGTGGCCCCGCACGACCCGGTGGCTGCGGCCAATGAGATTGAGCGCGGCGTGAACAAGCTGGGCATGAACTCCGTCATCATCAACTCCCACACCCATGGCGAGTACCTGTCTGACCCCAAGTTCTGGGACATCTTTGCCGCCGCTGAAGCGCACGACGTGCCGATCTACCTGCACCCCAACGCCCTGCCCGCCAACATGATCCAGCCCTTCCAGGAATGCGGGCTGGACGGCGCTGTTTACGGTTTTGGCGTGGAGACGGGTTTGCACGCGTTGCGCATCATCACGGCGGGTGTGTTTGATCGTTTCCCTAAGCTGAAAATGATCATCGGCCACATGGGCGAGGCGTTGCCGTTTTGGATGTACCGGCTCGACTACATGCACCGCGCCACGGTGCTGTCCAACCGCTACGAGAGCGTGAAGCCGATCAAGAAAAAACCCAGCGACTACCTGCGCGAAAACTTCTACATCACCAACTCCGGCGTGGCATGGGAACCCGCCATCAAGTTCTCGCAAGACGTGCTGGGTGTGGATCGCGTCTTGTACGCCATGGACTACCCCTACCAGTACCTGGTCGATGAAGTGCACGCGCTGGACAACATGAAGATGTCGGCCGAAGACAAGAAAAAGTTCTTCCAGACCAATGCCGAGACCGTGTTCAAGATTGCCTAAAACCTTAATGCTTCGTCATTTCCGCCTGCGCGGGAGTGACGAGCTAGCAGAAAGAGCACTATGAAATTCAATTCCATTCGCCTCGCATTCACCGGGGCTTTGCTCTGCATCTCCATGGCGGCTCAGGCTCAAACCTGGCCCACGCAAACCATCAAAATCCTCGTGCCCTTCACCCCCGGCACGGGTATGGACACCATCGCCCGCACCGTCTCGCCGCGCTTGAGCGAGCGGCTCGGCCAGCCCGTGGTGGTGCAAAACATGCCGGGTGCCAGCGGCAACATTGGGGCCGACAGTGTGGCCAAGTCCAATGCCGACGGCTACACCGTGTTGATGGGGGCCAACACTATGTTGATGGCAGCCCAGCTCTATAAAAACGTACCCTTCAACCCCGTCAAAGACTTCTCCTCCGTCTCCATGGCCGCCTGGGGCAGCTTGATGCTGGTGGCCAACCCCAAGACCGGTATCAAGTCCATGAAGGAGCTGATCGCCAAGGCCAAAGCCAGCCCCGGCTCGGTCACCTTTGGCTCACCCGGCGTGGGCACGCCGCACCACATGGCCATGGAACTGTTCAAGGTGCAGGCGGGGCTGTTCATGCTGCACGTGCCATATCGCGGCTCGGCGGGCTACACGCAAGACCTGCTCTCGGGCGAGTTGATGGTGGGCTTTTTGCCAGTGCACATTGCGCAGGGTTTTGTCAATGCAGGCAAGCTCACCGCCCTGGCCGTGGGCAGCCCCAAGCGCCACCCGGTGTCGCCCAACGTGGCCACGTTTGAAGAGCTGGGTGTCAAGGGCGTGGACGTTGATCTTTGGTACGCCTTTTTCACGCCTGCCAAAACGCCTGTGGCAGTGGTTAACCGCCTGAACACCGAGATCAGCGCCATCATGAAGCTGCCTGAAGTGCGTGATGCACTGGGACGCGCCGGGCTGGACGCCGCGTCGTCCACCACCGCAGAGTTGACCGATGTGGTCGGCAAAGACTTCCTGCGCTGGGGCAATGTGATTCGGCGCAACGGCATTTCGGCGGAGTAAGCCATGGTTGAGAAAAATAAAAACCCGAACGGTGTGCGTATCGCCGTCATTGGTGGCGGAATTGCGGGCTTGGGCTTTGCGCTCTCGCTGCATCAAAAAGGCATTGCCTGTGATGTGTACGAGAGCGTGCCTGAAGTACGCGAACTGGGCGTAGGCATCACGCTGCTGCCGCACGGCATGCGCGAGCTGGCCGCGCTTGGCTTGCAGGCCGAGCTGGAAGCCGTGGGCATTGAGAATTTAGAGAGCGTGTTCTTTAACCGCTTTGGCCAGTACATCTACCGCGAGCCACGCGGTCGCCATGCGGGCTATCCGCTGCCTGAGGTCGGCATCCACCGGGGCAAGTTGCACCGCATCATGTTCGACGCCGCATTGAAGCGCCTGGGCCCGGATCGCATCCACACCAACCACCGCTGTGTGGGCGTGACGCAAGACGCCGCCGGCGCGACGGTCAATTTTGTGCAGGGCAGTGACGGGGCGGCTTTGCCCTCGGTGCAGGCCGACGTGGTGGTGGCCTGCGACGGCATCCACTCCGCAGTGCGCCGCCAGTTCTACCCGGATGAAAAGCTTGCCTTTGCCGGTATCAACACCTGGCGCGGCGTGACGCGCCACAAGCCCATTCTTACCGGCAAGAGCTATATGCGTGTGGGCTCCATCAAGACCGGCAAGATGGTGATTTACCCCATCGTTGACGACATTGATGGGCAAGGCATGCAGCTCATCAACTGGATGGCCGAGATCGAGGGCGACAGCCGCGACATGAACGACTGGAACACCGGCGGCAAGGTCGATGACTTCATCAGCATCTTCAAAGACTGGCAGTTCGACTGGCTCGACGTGCCCGCACTCATCCGCAATGCCGATCAGGTGCTGCAATACCCCATGGTGGACAAAGATCCCATTCCCCAGTGGACCTTTGGCCGCATCACCCTCATGGGCGACGCCGCCCACCCTATGTACCCGCGTGGCTCCAACGGCTCGGCCCAGGCGCTGATCGACGCACGCACACTGGCCACCGAGCTGACCACACAAATCGAGCCTTTGGCAGCGCTGCAAAGCTACGAAGCCCAGCGCCGCGAAGTGACAGCCCGAATCGTGCAAACCAACCGGAGCGTGCCGCCGGACTTCATCAACATCAAGGTCGATGAACTGGCCGGTGACAAGCCGTTTCGGCACATTGACGACCTGATCAGCCAGGACGAACTGCGCGCCATCTCTGAGGGCTACAAACAGGTGGCGGGGTTTTCGCTGGACGCAGTAAAACATAGTCGAACGCTTGCGGTTCCGTTGACCCGCATCAACCCCGGTTGAACGAGAGGGCTTGAAAATCGCCTGATCAGCCCTAGCTTCCATGCAACCGGAGGATCACATGCGAATTGACAAGCTCACCACCAAGTTTCAAGAAGCCCTGGCCGAGGCCCAAACCTTGGCCCTGGGGCAAGACCACCCTTACATCGAGCCGCCGCACGTCTTGGCCGCCATGCTGCGCCAGGAAGACGGCCCCAAGGCCTTGCTGCAACGCGCGGGCGTCAATGTGGCGGGCCTGCTGGCCGGGGCTGAGGCGGCCATCAAGAAGTTGCCGCAAGTCCAGGGTCAAGAGCAGGTGCAGGTCGGGCGCGACATGGTGTCGCTGCTGCAAGCGGCTGAGAAAGAATCCATCAAGCGCGGTGACCAGTTTGTGGCCAGCGAGTTGTTCTTGCTGGCGCTGGCCGACAACAAAGGCGACATGGGCCAACTCGCCCGCAGCAACGGCCTCACGCGCAAGGCGTTGGAAGCCGCCATTGACGCCGTGCGCGGTGGGCAAAGCGTAGACAGTGCCGATGCCGAAGACCAGCGCGAGTCGCTTAAAAAATACTGCATTGATTTGACCGAGCGTGCGCGCATGGGCAAGCTGGACCCGGTGATTGGGCGCGACGACGAAATCCGCCGTGCCATCCAGGTGCTGCAGCGCCGCACCAAAAACAACCCGGTCTTGATCGGTGAGCCCGGCGTGGGCAAGACCGCCATTGTGGAGGGCCTGGCCCAGCGCATCGTGGCGGGTGAAGTGCCGGACTCGCTCAAAGGCAAACGCGTGTTGTCGCTGGACATGGCCGCCTTGTTGGCCGGGGCCAAGTTCCGGGGTGAATTTGAAGAGCGGCTGAAAAACGTGCTCAAGGACTTGGCCAAGGACGAAGGCCAGACCATCGTCTTCATCGACGAACTCCACACCATGGTGGGCGCGGGCAAGGCTGAAGGGGCCATGGACGCAGGCAATATGCTCAAGCCCGCCCTGGCGCGCGGCGAGCTGCATTGCGTAGGTGCCACCACGCTGGACGAATACCGTAAATACATCGAAAAAGACGCTGCGCTGGAGCGCCGCTTTCAGAAAATCCTGGTGGGCGAGCCTACGGTAGAGGCCACCATCGCCATCCTGCGTGGCCTTAAAGAACGCTATGAAGTGCACCACGGCGTGGACATCACCGACCCGGCCATCGTGGCCGCTGCCGAGCTGAGCCACCGCTACATCACCGACCGTTTCTTGCCCGACAAAGCGATTGACCTGATCGACGAGGCGGCGTCCA
>JAYVPU010000299.1:0-14027 GCA_043757205.1 Comamonadaceae bacterium
GCTGTTCTCTTTTGCCATGGCCTGCATCCTGAGCGGAGCTATCGGCAATGTGCTGGACCGCCTGTTGCACGGCTATGTGATCGATTTTCTGGACTTCCACCTGCATGGCTGGCACTTCCCGGCCTTTAACGTGGCCGACAGTGCCATCAGCATCGGCGCGGCCTGCATGATTCTGGACGAGCTGCTGCGCGTGCGCCGCAGCAAGTCTTGAGCGCGCTCGCCTGCTGCCTGTTCTGGCGGACTATCTAAGGGATTGCCCGAAGGCGCATGGCGGCGTAGCGTCTTATCATTTGCACCAACGCTTGGGCTCACGCAGCCCCAAGTCGTCGGCTGGGCAGATGCCCGTATGTGCTGTCAATGATGGAGACACCCATGGCTCAAATGAAATTGAAGGTCAACGGCAAAGACCGCTCAGTCGATGCCGACCAGGACATCCCCCTGCTTTACGCCCTGCGCGACCAGATCGGCCTCAACGGCCCTAAATTCGGTTGCGGAAAAGGCCAATGCGGTGCCTGCACCGTGCTGGTCAACGGTCAGGCCACCCGCTCATGCATCACAACCGCAGCCCAAGTGCAAGGCAAGGCCGTGATCACGCTAGAGGGCTTGGGCAGCTCGGCCAAGCCGGGCAAACTGCAACAGGCCTTTATTGACACCCAAGCCGTGCAGTGCGGTTACTGCATCAACGGCATGATCATGACCGCCACCGCCCTGCTATCCACCCACAAAAACCCGACGGATCAGCAGATCAACGAGGCGCTGGCCGGCAACCTGTGCCGATGCGGCACCCACCAACGCATTGTGGCTGCGGTCAAACGCGCCATCACCGCCTGAGGAGACCATGATGAACAACTTCAACCGACGTCAATTTCTGGGTGCGGCTGGCGCAGGCGTGCTGACCGTGGGCTTTTCTTTGACCGGCGAGGCCCAAGCAGCTCCCAAGCTGGCGGCTGCCAAGAGCGTGGCCAAAGACGCGCTGGACTCCTGGCTGACCATCGACAAAAACAACCGCATCACCCTGTATGTGGGCAAGGTCGATCTGGGCACCGGCACCAAAACCGCACTGACCCAGATTGCTGCCGACGAGCTGGATGTGGCGTTCAACCGCATCGAGATGGTCATGGGCGACACCGCCACCACGCCCGATCAATGGATCACCGGGGCGGCCCTCACCATTTCGCAGGGCGGCAGCGAGCTGCGTATCGCGGCGGCCAACGCGCGTCTGGCCCTGCTGCAACGGGCCGCGCAACAGTGGGGCGTGCCGGTCTCCGAGTTGGTGGTGAGTGACGGCGTGATTGGCCACGAGGGCAGCCGTAAAACTGCGAGCTACGGCAGCCTGATCGGTCAAGGTTTTGAAGTCAAGGTGGACCCCAAGGTCGCGGTGAAAAAACACACCGATTACAAACTCGTGGGCCAATCGATTCCCCGTGTGGACATTCCCGCCAAAGTGAGCGGCGAACACCCCTATGTACACGACCTGCGCCTGCCCGGCATGTTGCACGCCCGGGTGATCCGCCCCTTGCAAATCGGTGCCAGCTTGCAGGGCTTTGACGATGCCCCGGCCAAGCGCGTGAACGGCTTTGTGCAAACCGTTCGCCAAGGCAATTTCCTGGCGGTGGTGGCCAAGACCGAATGGGCGGCCATCAAGGCTTCGCAAGCCATCCAAGCCACTTGGACGGCGGGCCCTGACTTGCCAGCCAAGGCCACGATTTTCGAGGCCTGGCGCAAGATGCCCCTGGCCAAGGAAGAAGCCACGCAAAAAGTGGGCGATGTGGCTCAAGCCCTGAGCAGTGGTGCGCGCAGCGTCAAAGCCACCTACAACTTCTCCGTGCAAACCCATGCCTCCATCGGCCCCTCCTGCGCGGTGGCCGACTTCCAGAACGGGCAACTGGTGTGCTGGTCGGCCTCGCAAGCCACCCACTCCATGCAGCATGAGCTGGCCGTCATCACCGGCTTGCCCAAGGAGGCCATCCGTCTGGTGTACCTGGACGGCTCGGGTTGTTACGGCCGCAACGGCCATGAAGACGCCACGGCAGACGCGGCGCTGATCGCCATCAAAATCGGCAAACCGGTCCGTGTGCAGTGGATGCGCCAGGACGAAACCGCACTGGCGCCCAAAAGCCCCCCGCGCAGCATGGACCTGGAAGGCAGCCTGGATGCGCAAGGCAAGATCACCGGCTGGAAAGGCGACTTCTACATCGCGCTCAACCACATCGCCGCCTTCAAGCCGCTGGATTTCCCGCTGCTGGCGGCCAGCGACACCGGCATACCGCGCCCGGGCAACTGGGTCGGCTTTCTTTTCCAGAACGCCGGAGCACCCTACGCGGTGCCCAACATTTTGGTGACCACCAAGCATGTTCAGCAAACTTTCCTGCGCTCCTCGCACCTGCGCAGCCCGGGTCGTATCGAAAACAGCTTTGCCAACGAATCCTTCATGGACGAGCTGGCGGCTGCCGCCGGTGCGGATGCCGCCGCATTCCGCCTGAAGCACCTGACCGATGCACGGGCCAGCGGGGTGATCAACGCGGTGCTCAAGGCCTCGAACTGGCAAAGTCGTCCGTCGGCCACACAGGTCAACGCGGGCAACATCACGCGTGGGCGCGGTATCTCGTATGTACGCTACAACAACGCCATCACCTACGTGGCGACCGTGGCCGAGGTAGAGGTCAACCGCAGCACGGGGCAGATTTCGGTGACCAAGGTGTTTGTGGCGCATGACTGCGGGCAGATCATCAACCCGGATGGCGTGCAAAACCAGATCCAGGGCGGTGTGATGCAAACCGTGAGCCGCACACTCATGGAAGAGGTGCAGTGGAGCGGTAGCACCATCAACAGCGTGGACTGGGCCAGCTACCCCATCCTGCGCTTCCCCGACACGCCCACCGTGCAAACCGTGCTGATCGACCAGCCCGGCCAGCCGGCCTGGGGCGCGGGTGAGCAAACGCCCACCACCGTGCCTGCGGCGATTGCCAACGCCTTCTTTGACGCCACAGGCGTACGTCTGCGCACCATCCCCTTCACGCCAGCAAGCGTGCACACGGCGCTGGCAGAGGCGGGGCGTAAAGCAGCCTAAACCTCGCGCAAACCTGCCAACCTAAAAGGCCCCAAGTAGGGGGAGCACAGTCGTTTGAAGGACGCGTCTGTGTTAGCGCGTTTGTGTCAATTTTTATAGGAGGCGTCGCGCTCATCCAGCAGGCGCAGCAGGGCCGGCCATTCGCGTTCACCATGCGGTGGGAAGCGGCCGTTTTTGTCGGGTGAGGGTTGGCGACGCAGTTGCTGGAAAGTCCTGTCTATGACAGACTGCGGCGGCATGCGCAGGCTTGCGCCCGCTGACATCGTCAAGAGCTGGGTCTGACAGGCGCGCTCTAAGCGCAGCATGTTCACAAAGGCCTCTGCCACCGTGACGCCCACGGTGAGCAGCCCGTGGTTACGCAAAATCATGACGTCGTTGTCGCCCAGGTCGTCCACCAGACGCTGGCGCTCGTCCAAGTCCACCGCCACGCCTTCAAAGTCGTGGTAGGCCACGCTACCGGCAAAGCGCATGGCGGTCTGATTCAGGGGCAACAAGCCGCAGTCCAGCGCCGACACCGCCATGCCTGCCGGGGTGTGGGTGTGCAGCACACAGGTGATGTCGTGGCGCGCGCCGTGGATGGCGCTGTGGATCACGTAGCCGGGTTGGTTGACGGTGTAGTCAGCATGGGGGTTGTGGATGACGGTGCCGTCCAACGCCACCTTGATCAGGCTGGAGGCGGTGATCTCGTGGTACATCAGGCCGAAGGGGTTGATGAGGAAGTGCCCATCTTCCCCGGGCACCCGCACCGTGATGTGGTTCAAGATCATGTCGCTCATGCCGTACAAATCCACCAATCGGTAGCAGGCGGCCAGGTCAATGCGGGCTTGTTGTTCAGCGTTGTAAATCGAGCTGCTGGTCATGTTCCTGGCCTCTTGTGCGGTGGCGCTTATTAAACGGCTGAACCTTACAAGGTGAGGATGGTGCAGCCCGTGGTTTTACGCGCTTCGAGCGAGCGGTGGGCCTCTTGCACCTGTTCGAGTGGGAACCGTTGATCAATGCGGATAATGACCTTGCCGCTGGTGACCATCTGAAACAGCTCGTCCGCCATGGCTTGCGTAGTCTCACGCGTGGCGATGTGGGTGAACAAGGTGGGGCGCGACACATACAGCGAGCCTTTGCCCGCCAGCATGTTGATGTCCAGCGGTTCGACCTTGCCTGAAGCATTGCCGAAGTTGGCGACCAGACCGAAGGGGCTCACGCAATCCAGCGACTTGAGGAAGGTGTCTTTGCCCACCGAGTCGTACACCGCCTTCACGCCTTTGCCACCAGTGATTTCTTTCACGCGGGCGACGAAATCTTCTTTGGCATAGTTGATGACAAAGGCCGCGCCGTGTTCTTTGGCCAAGGCACATTTTTCGTCAGAACCCGCCGTGCCAATCAGCTGCAAGCCCATGGCCCGGGCCCACTGGCAAGCAATCAAGCCCACGCCACCGGCTGCCGCGTGGAACAACACAAAGTCACCGGCCTTGAGGCCACCCTGGGGTTGGGTACGGCTCAGCAGGTACTGCGCGGTCAAGCCCTTGAGCATCATGGCCGCGCCGGTTTCAAACGAAATGGCGTCGGGCAGCTTGCACACGCACTTCGCAGGCATCACACGCACCTCGCAGTAGCTGCCGGGGGGCTGGCTGGCATAGGCCGCGCGGTCGCCCACTTTCAGGTGCGTGACCCCAGTCCCCACGGCCTCCACCACGCCTGAAGCTTCCATGCCCAGCTGCAAAGGCAGGGGCAAGGGGTACATGCCTGCGCGCTGGTACATATCGATGTAGTTCAGGCCGACGGCCTTGTGGCGGATGCGGATTTCGCCAGGGCCGGGCTCGTCCACCATGACCGTCACGAGCTTGAGCTGCTCAGGGCCACCGTTTTGGTCGATGCGTACGGCGCGGGAAGAAATTTGGGTCATGAAAAGTCTCCAGGTTGTTTTGAGTGTTGAGTTTTTGAAATCGGATCGCGAAATTTTACGGTCACCCGCGATATTGCCATGGATTGAGTTGCTACAGTCCAGGGCATGAACGCACGCCTCACACTGCCTACCGCTTTGCTCCTCACCGTCCCACCGCTGATGTGGGCGTGCAACGCTGTGCTGGGGCGCGTGCTGGGGCCTGTGATCTCACCCATGACGCTCAATCTGCTGCGTTGGGCCTTGGCGGGTCTGTTTTTGCTTCCGCTGGCCGCCTGGGTCTTGCGCCCGGGCAGCGCGCTGTGGCCGTACTGGAAGCGCTTTGCGCTTCTGGGGCTGTTGGTCGGCTGCTACAACGCCTTGCAGTACCTGGCGCTGCACACCTCAACGCCCATCAACGTGACGCTGGTGGCAGCCAGCACACCGGTGTGGATGCTGCTGATTGGTCGTTGGTTTTTTGGTGTGAGTATTTCAACCCGGCAATGGCTGGGCGCAGCGTTGTCCATCACCGGTGTGCTGCTGGTGCTGGGCCGGGGCGAGGTGAACATCTTGCTCAAACTGCGGCTGGTGCCCGGTGACATCTATGTGCTGTTTGCCTCCTTCACCTGGGCTTTTTACAGTTGGATGCTGACGCAAACGGGCAAAGAGCCCAGCGCCATACGCAGTGATTGGGCCGCTTTTTTGATGGGGCAAATTGTGTTCGGTCTGGTTTGGTCAAGCTTGTTTGCTGCCGGGGAGTGGGCGCTGACCGAGGCGCACATTGAGTGGAGTTGGTCGCTGGTTGCCGCTCTGCTGTTTGTTGCCGTTGGGCCTGCACTGCTGGCCTACCGTTGCTGGGGCGCAGGTGTGCAACGTGCTGGCCCAACATTGGCCAGTTTTTTTGCTAACCTCACGCCCCTGTTTGCCGCCCTGCTCTCAAGCGCCCTGCTGGGCGAAACGCCGCACGCCTACCATGTCATTGCTTTTGCGCTGATTGTGGGCGGCATCGTGGTGTCGGCACGGCGAAAATCGGGCGCTTAGAGCGTATATTTAAAACTTTCACTTGAATGGATTTGCGATGTCAATGATTGAGAAAACCAACGAATCAACCCTGTCAACAGACATCCTGCGTTGCATGCCGGAGGCCGTTATTTTTGCTGACCTGAACGGCATCATTCAAGACTGGAACCCAGGGGCTGAAACAGTTTTCGGCTTCACCGTGGCTGAGGCCATCGGTCAAAGTCTAGATCTCATCATTCCGGAGCGCATGCGAAAAGCCCACTGGGAAGGCTTTAACAAAGCCATTGCCCGCAGCGGCACACTGCCAGGGCGCACCTCCATGATCACGCGTTCGCTGCACAAAAGTGGCGAACCCATTTACGTGGACATGAGTTTTGCGATGGTCAAAGACACGCAGGGCCAACTGCTGGGCTCATTGGCAGTGGCGCGCGACGCCACTGCGCGCTTTACCGAAGAAAAAAACCTGCGCAAACAGTTGGCCGAGCTCTCCGCCAAGCCTTGATCAATCTGATCAGAAACTGCCAGGGTAAGCGCCACCATCGGTCAGCACGTTCTGGCCGTTGATGTAGCCAGCCTGCTGGCTGCACAAAAAGGCACAGACCGCACCAAACTCATCCGGCGTGCCAAAGCGCTGAGCGGGGATGGTCTTTTTGCGGTTTTCCGCGATGACTTCAATCGGCTGGCCCGTCTTTTTGGCCGCACCCGCCATCGTGCCTTTGAGTCGGTCAGTGTCGAACGCGCCGGGCAGCAGGTTATTGATGGTCACCCCGTTGCCCGCAAGCTTGCTGCTGCGTGAAACGCCAGCCACAAAACCCGTCAAGCCGCTACGTGCACCGTTGGACAACCCCAAAATTTCAATCGGAGCCTTCACCGCGCTGGAGGTGATGTTGATGATGCGACCAAAGCCGCGCGACGCCATGCCGTCCACCGTGGCCTTGATGAGCTCGATCGGGGTCAACATATTGGCGTCCACCGCCTTGATCCAGGCGTCGCGATCCCAATCGCGAAAGTCCCCCGGTGGTGGGCCACCGGCGTTGGTCACCACAATGTCAAAGTCGCTCTTGATCGCAAAGACGGCGGCACGACCTTCGTCTGTGGTGATGTCAGCGGCCACCATTTTCACTTCGGTGTTGTCAGGGCGTGACGGGTCGGTTTTCAGGGTCTGCACAGCCTCAGCCAACGCCTCGGCACCACGCGCCACGATTAACACGTTGACGCCTTCACGCACCAGCGCTTGCGCACAACCGAATCCCAAGCCCTTGCTGGCACCACACACCAAAGCCCATTTGCCATTAATACCCAAATCCATGAAAAACTCCTCGAAAACTTAAAAGAATTGAAAAAATCATCGGGATGATACGTTGTGTAGGCGATACTTGACAGATTCGGGAGTTTTAAGGGGTTTTATTGGATAAAACCCTGTGCACATAAAATTACCGCG
Organism: Comamonadaceae bacterium; assembly: GCA_043757205.1. Lineage (GTDB taxonomy): Bacteria > Pseudomonadota > Gammaproteobacteria > Burkholderiales > Burkholderiaceae_C > CANCDA01. Next base: position 7,408 of record JAYVPU010000299.1, read on the forward strand.
CACCAAAACGTCGCCAAGGTGCCTCCCCAATTGAATGAACTGGAAATAGTGCAGACCATGAACGATTCAGAAACACAAGTCCTCACCAATCAAATCATTGAAATTGGCATTCAAGGTCTGCCCGAATTATCGGCCAACATGATTACAGGGGGACTGTATGCCCTGAAGGCAGAAACGCCATCGGCCCGCTACCCTTTGTTGGCAGGCAGCTTAGCTAGCGCCCTAAGGTCAGGGCTGACTTGTACTGTGATCGTTCCTTCCAAACCGGAAGTGTTCATTCAAAGGATTGAAGCTTTTGGTGGCTTGGATGCGCACCAACTCATGCGGGACGGGCGACTGCATGTCTTCGTGACCCAGGCTGAGTTTGCAAAAAAAATGTTCCGCTTTGGCGCAGACCGATTTGCACAAGAGTTGGCCCAGTTTGAAATTCCAGAAAACAGCTATTTGATCTTCGATCAGGCCGACGAATTGCTCAGCTTGCATGACGTCACATTGGCGCTGGATCAGGTCGAAGCGCTTCGCAAATGGTTTAGTCAATGGAGATTGACGGGTTTATTGGTTTTTTCTCGCACCACCGAAGAACACTCGGAAACCATCAATGCCCTCATGGACAGCTTGACGGGGATTGCCCGAATCGGCGGTGGCAAAGACGGACTGGAGATCACTTTCGAATTCTGGCAGTCCCCAGACGGCACCTTGGCGGCCCAAAACTACAACCTCAAAACACTTGACTCTGGCTTGTATGAGGCCTACACCCGGGTCACGCCTGCAGCTCAAATGGTCATGGGCGGATCTGCGCCAGAATTCAAAGAAGAAGTGGAACAGGGCGAACCTCACTACTTCTATATGGATCCGGATTTAGGTAGCTTGGCGAGCCAAATCCCAGGTGTTTGGAAACATGTGGGCTCATTGATGGGCATGCACAGCGCGACCCACAGTCACCGTACAGCCGTGTCCATCTTTAGCTTTCACCGCGACACGCAATTACGGGAGTTGGCGGAGACAGTACACACCATGCGCCTTAATCTGGGACGACGCGCTCGAATTGTTGTGCAGGAGAAAGACGCGTCTTTGCGTTACCAGAACGAGGCCTTGTTGTTGCGACTGGGCATCAACTTGGTGATCCACAAAGACGTGCCCATTAGCCGTGTGCCACTCTTGCTGGAGTCACTGAATGGTCAATCCTTTAATCGCGATGTAAGCATCAACTTCGAACAGGCTCTGGCCAATGTGTTGCCCACGCGACTGCGCGGCTTCTTACCGGCTTTGCGCTTCAGACGTGAGGTTCAATTCATCTTGGATCGTGCCGGCACGCTCAACATCCCCAGTGTGTTGATCATCGGTCAACCCATCCAAGGGGTCTCTGCATTGGATGTCCTGCAAAACATCAGTCTGACACGGGCCGGGGATTTGAACTCTTCAGACGGTGTATCTTGTTTTGTGTTCCTCAACGCGTGCCCAGAGTCGGTCATGCAGGCGACCTTGAACAAAATACTGGGGTGCTCTTCCGAAGATGTTTTTGAAAACCTCGAATTCATTGTTAACAGCTCTGACATCAGCAACCGTCTGCGCATCCAGTTGGGTGCAACAGAACACGCCGATTTCCCAGACTATTCGCCCCACCTTGGCCACCTTTCTGCCCAAGAAAATTTACTTGATCCAGCTACAGAAATGCCAGGAGAAATGGCTGCTGACACTGCGTCCAGCAGCGCCACCGTTGGTCGCGGAAAATTCATGCAGCGCAAGACCACGCGGTCTGCACCAGCAGAAACCAATATCGTCGAAGCACAAATACTCCCTGCGACATCGAACTTAAAGACACCAGCGATCACCCCCCAAGAGCCACTGGTTTTCAGCTACGACGACAGCGCACAAGTCGCTGTGGCCGGTAAAAAAATCGTGCCCAGGGCAAGGCGAAGCACACCGGCAAGCGGATCAAAAACAAGCTGATCGGACATGCGTCACTTGCACCGCGTGGTCAGCCGGTTTGCCCTTTCTGCCGGACGTGTGGCGTCCCTGGCACTCACACTACTGGCGGGCTGCGCCCAAGTAGCAACAGCCCCTGACGCGAATAGCAACACCGCTGAAGGTGCTCGCCCTTCTTGGATGCCTGCAGATCCTCCGGTGGGGTTCTTTATTCCTGAGAGCTTATTCAAAAAATCGGGCAACAACGGATTCAGCGTCACCCAACCTGGGGCTGACTCAGAACCCGGCGCCTTGCCTGCCCCCGTCTCTGCTGCCCTGCCTCCAACTGCCTGGGTGCCCACAGTTCATCTTTATGCTTCGCCCACCACGGAGAGTTACCTCAAAAGCGGCGGGCTAGATGCCAAAAACAATCTGCGAATTTGGGAAACGTTTTTAAAAAAATACAAAATTCCATTTCAGCTGGTCACATCGGTAGATCGTTTGGAAGTTGCCTCCTCAGGGGTGTTATTGCTGCCCACATCCGTGGCTTTGTCTGCACGAGAAAAACAAGCGGTGGTGACTTTCAGAGCCAAGGGCGGGAGCGTTCTAACCTCCTGGCTGGCCGGGGTTCGTGGCGAAAAAGGTGAATGGCTCGGTTTTGGTTTTATGGAGAACGTCCTGGACGCTAAAGTCGTTGGCGACACCCGCGCCGAAGAAGAAGACAACTTCATGATGCCTTATGGGGACAACCCCATCACCCACCATTTGCCTGCCGGCCTGCGCGTCTGGATGGAGGTGGTCAAAGAAACCTACCCTTTGCGTCTGGTGGGCCGCCATCCCGCAGCGCAAATCATGGACTGGTCACGCACTTTTGTGCCTGATAAAACGGGCACGGTCATCGTTTTTGATGAAAAAGCTCAATCAACAGGTCGACTCTCTCGCTCCGTCGTGCTGGGTTATCCCGAACGGCTGTGGATGGCCTCGGACCCTAAATCGATGGAGGCCATCGCGCACAACGCGCTGACATGGTTGCTGCGACAACCCGATGCGTACACTTCAGCCTGGCCGCAGACCTATCGAAGTGCTGTCGTATTTGCCGTTGATTCTTCCGACGAATTCACCCCAGCCGACCTGGAGCTTGCCAGCTTGTTCAAAAACAACGGCATGGTCGCCACTTACTACACGTTGACAGAAATCGTTCTGAAATCTGTGCCCGTCCTTAAACAAATTCAAGCCCAAGGGCATGAAGTTGCTTACCTGGCCGACCGTTTCGCAGGCTTCAAAGATCAGTCAGCTAGCGCTCAGGCCAAACGCATGGATGTCATGCGACAGGAAATGAAGAATTCTGGCTTGGTGATCGCAGCAGATGCAGGGTTTCACCCCCCCATGGATTCGTATGACAAAACCACTGAGCAGTTGATTAATGTCAACGGTTTTGGACACTTTGTGTCATTCACCGATACCACCGATGCCCGGCTGCCCTTTATTGCAACGCAACAAGGTGGCAACAACACTTCTGCAACAAACACCGTGGTGTTGCCCCGCACCTTAAGTGGCCCAGAAGACGCCATGGAAGCTGGTGATGCCGAAGAGGGACTCAAAGCTTTCTTGAGCGAGCTGGAGTTGTCAAGAAAAATGTCGGCTTTATCCGTCTTGCGACTGGCACAACAGGCCTTCGTTAGCAAAGAGCAATGGGGTGATATTTTTAGCTACATCAAATCACCGAATGGACATATCTGGGTTGCGACCGCAAGCCAGGTGGCCGATTGGTGGCGAGAACGGGAACGCGTTAACTTTCGGCTCGAATCCGACCCTGCCGCCCCCCTGTTAAGCGTCACGATCAAAGGCAACACGCCTCTCAAACAAGCCGTTGCCTTGTACATCAATCTTCCAGAGTCCAGGTCAGTCATGCGCTTGGTGTCCCAAGCAGGTTCTCAAAATTCAGTCAAAATCGCGCCCGTAGATGCATGGCGCTCGGCCCTTATTTTGAAAGATTTGGCTCCGGGCACCTACCGCTGGCATCTTTATTTTGATCGACCATAAACACGGCTATAAGCACTGGCAGGTATTTTCATCAAGGAGTTGGAATGCGAATTCAAGATTTTAGGAAATTTTTCCACGCAACTTGTGCACTTCTACTCACCGGGCTGTGCAGCTTAGCCCAAGCCCAGCAAGCGGGCCTGTTGTACGACCCTGAACCCCCACTAGATTCCGCTTACGTTCGCATCATCGTGGCCAGCCGTGAGGGCCCGCTTGATGTCGTCGTCGATGGGCTCCCGCGTATCCAAAAATTAGCGTCTGGGGAGGCCAGCGAGTTCATGGTGCTCAGCGCTGGCCCGCACACCATTGCCCTACACCCCGCAGGCAAACCCAGTGCACACCTCTCGACCCAACTCAATGTCACCAAAGGACGTGCATTAACCGTCGCCTTTACCGCATTGACGGCCAACACGGCTCCTATCTTGATTGAAGATAAAACCAACTCCAACAAGCTCAAAGCCTTGCTGGCGGTCTACCATCTGGACCCCAAAATGGGCCCCGTAGACATACTGACAGCTGACGGCAGCACCAAGGTTTTAGCAGGCATCGCTCTGGGCACTTCGGCCTCCATTCAGGTTAACCCGATCGAAGTTGAACTGATGGCCGTGAAAACAGGAGAGAAATCATCCCTGGTTAAAACCGCACTGAAAATGACGCAAGGCGGCACCTACAGCGTTTTTTTAATGACGGGTGAAACCGGCAAGATGGCAGCAAAAGTAGGTCTCAATAAAATTGAACGCTACACCGGGAAATAATTAAATTTCAATAAGGTCAACCATGAATAAACGCATTTTTAATCAAGTCATTATTGCAACCGCATTGACAGCGGGCTTGGGTCTGTCATTAACCCACGCTCAAGGGTCGCAACCTATCGTCGGCGGCAAGAACGGTGATTGGTTATTTACACCCTATGAATTTGCTTTGCAAACGGATGCGGCAGACACCCAGGCCACCATTCAAATGCTTGAAAAATCCAATGCCTTGTTTGCACGCAGCGGTATCGCCTTGGCTGTGGTGATTGTTCCCTCCAAAATTCGCATTCATGCAGACCAACTCCCCGCCAGCAACCCGCTGGACGCCTACACCGCAGGCAAATACGACAACATTGTCAAAGCGCTGACGGCTGGCGGTGTGACAGTAATCAATCTGAACCAGGCCTTCCTGGCGAGCCCTCATCGACAAAGTGATACACCGCTGTTTCTGCGCCTGGATACGCATTGGTCGCCTTCAGGGGCCATGCTGGCCGCAGAGACCATCAAAGCAGGCATTGATTCTTCGCCCGCATTAAAAGCAGCTCTGGCGGCTACTCCAGAAGAAAAATTCTCCCTGGCCTGGGCCAAAGGCAAATCGAACACCCGCGCCAGAGATATGGTTCGACTGATGCCAGCTGGTTCCCCTGCTTTCCCTCCAGAACAAATCTTGAGCTTCAAGGCTAGCAAAACACAAGCGACTCAGACCGGTTTACTGGGTGGCGGAGACAACATTGGCATCACCGTGATCGGTAGCAGTTATACCAACAAGAACACCGGCTTCCCTGATGCCATTCGCTATACCCTTCAGCGCGAACTCCTGGATATCTCACTTCCCGTCGATCAAGGGCCTTGGTATGGCATGGATGCCTATTTGCGCGATGAGGCCTTCAAAACCAAAAAACCCAAACTTATTATTTGGGAAATTCCTGAACGTGAGTTTCGTTCACCCCCCAACAACAAATACCGCGATGCCCGTTATGTTATTGACAACAACGAATGGCTATCCCGAATAACCAGCCTTCTCAAGTGACGATTAAATAGCAGCGCCCATCATCCATATCTACTCACATGGAGTTCGATTTTATGCAAGCCAAGTTGATTCGACTCTTGCTATGTGTGGGGGTATTTCTCTTACCGCATTCAATCTCTGCCGCCGTCACTGACCAGGTTATTAAACCTGTGTATTTGTATGTGAGCCCCGCATCAGCGGAGTACTTGAAGTCAAAGGGTATCTCTTATGACGATTCAATCAGTAAATGGCGTCAGTATCTAAAAAAATATGACAAAAATACCAAAGAGATCACCAAGGCGCAGCTGACTCAGAAATTAGCACCTGGTGTACTGGTTTTACCGTCCTCATTGGTATTGGACGACGATGAAATCAAAGCCATCAAAACATTTGCCCTCGCGGGTGGTAGCCTATTGGCCACCGGAGCCATGGCCACCATCGGACAGGATGGGCACGCCAAAAGCAGCGCTCTATTAGAAGTCTTATTCAAGCTTAGGATCCTGGGCAATTTCAATCGTGAGACCGAATCAACCTATTTGATGTCGTTCGGTGACGGCCCACTGACCTGGGCTGTGCCTGCGGGACGACGCATGCACATGGGTCAAGTACCGGCCAACCACTTGCGAATCGAGGCAGACCAAACGGCCGCCGTCTTTATAGGCTGGACACGTAACAAAAATAAAGACCCGCTTAGCGCAGCCGTTGCTTACACCGAATCCGGCAGCCATCGGGGGGTGTTTTTTGCCTTTCCTGAATCATCTTGGGGCTACCAAAAAGCACGGGATTGGACAGCCTTACTTGATGGGACTATGTCCTGGCTTAGACGCGAACCAAAACTCTTCAAAGCGGCTTGGCCCCATGGTTTTGCGGCCAGCCATCTGATCGAGATGGATACCGAAGACAAGTTTACTTCC
>JAYVPU010000300.1:0-14026 GCA_043757205.1 Comamonadaceae bacterium
CAATTATTTCCAACAACAACCCGATTGCAAGTTGAACGATATCTTGAGCCCGCGCCTTAGTGGACGGGCCGACTCCCCTACTTTAACCCATGCCAACGCACCAGATCGTGTGGCGCAACTTTGCCAATTTTCCGCTCCAGCATCGTGCCATTGGCCCCCAACACCACAGTGAAGGGCAAGCCCCCTCCCACATTGCCCATGGATTTACTTAAAGAGATGCCAGCCATACCGGCCAAGGCTATCGGAAAGCCGAGTGATTGACGCGCAAGAAAAGCCTGAACCGGTTCCAAACGATCCACAGCCAATCCAATAACTTGCCAGCCGTTAGATTTGTTTTCACGGAAAAAAGAATCTAATAAAGGAAGTTCCTCAACGCAAGGCGGACACCAAGTGGCCCAAAAATTAAGCAGCAAAGGGCGTCCACGCATCGCCGATAAGGACAACTGAGCGCCGTCAGGGGTTTCGAATGACATCCCCCACAAAGCGGCCAAAGCGGGCTCATCAATCTCATTCAAGCTGAACTTGCGCAGCGCCAAACCCGCTCCGCCAAGACCCGCAAGCGCAGCCACGCCGCCGTAAAGCCAACGGCGGCGGATCACGTTTGGTTTTTTGATGTCATCCATAAATCAATCATTGAGCTTCAAAAGTTGATAACAGCAAGCGTACAGACGCCAAATCGGCACGCGGCGATCTATTTTTAGAATCTTTCCTCAATGCGCCACGCACCGCATCTCGATCATTCACCATCAAATGAAGGCCCACAAAAATACCCAGGGGCTGGCACATGGCATGAATACCCAACACATCCACCGACTCACCATAAAGCCCCCTCGCTGTTCGTGGCCGGTAGCTGATGCCTTGATCAATCAGCTTGATCTCAAGCGACTTTTCATCATCGCAAAACAATTGAAGGTAAATATCTGACAATCGTGTCGCTGTACCATGCCAGACGGCCCCGCCCAAATGGGGCCGAAACTCAGCCAAGCGCTCCATCCAGATCAAAGCCAAGCGACGCAATGCCAGCAACTCGGCGGGCTGGGTGTCGGCGCAAAACAAGTCCAGGTACTCGCGTACCGCCTCTTCCAATTCGTCATTGTCAGGCAAGGCCGTACGCTCGGGCAATTTGAGTTGTCGCACAGCGCGGCGCTTGGCCGGGCCATATTCCAAACCTGCCTCCACAACCAACTGCGCGGCGGCTGATGCAATTTCCTGCTTGCTCATGACCGCTATTGTGCACCGCCTAAAATCACCGGATGCACATTCATATTCTCGGTATTTGCGGCACTTTCATGGGTGGATTAGCGGCCCTGGCGCGCGAGGCGGGCCACCAAGTCACGGGTTGTGATGCGGGCGTGTACCCACCTATGAGCGATCAACTCCGCGCCTTGGGCATTGACCTGGTTGAAGGTTTTGGCGCTGAGCAGATGGCGCTCAAGCCCGATATGTACGTGATCGGTAATATGGTCAGCCGCGCTCACCTGCCCAACGGCACACCCAAATTCCCGCTGATGGAAGCTATTCTGGATGCGGGCGCGCCCTACACCAGCGGCCCGCAGTGGCTGGCCGAGCACGTGTTACAAGGCCGCCATGTGTTGGCAGTGGCTGGCACCCATGGCAAAACCACCACCACCGCCATGCTGACCTGGATACTGGAGTTCGCCGGACTTCAACCGGGTTTTCTGGTGGGCGGTGTGCCTATGAATTTTGATGTTTCAGCCCGCCTTGGCAAAGGTGCATGTTTCGTTATAGAAGCTGACGAATACGACACCGCCTTCTTCGACAAACGCAGCAAGTTTGTTCACTACCGGCCCCGCACGGCGATTTTGAACAATCTGGAGTTCGATCACGCTGACATTTTTGACAACCTGGCCGCCATTGAACGCCAGTTTCACCATTTGGTGCGTACCGTGCCCAGCACGGGTCGTGTCGTGGTCAACGGCTTGGAAGAAAGTCTCACCCGCGTCCTGGCCCAAGGTTGCTGGAGTGAGGTTCGCAGCTTTGGCGCGGCGGTCAATGATTTCACCGCTGAGGGTGAGCCCCACGATTTTGAAGTTCATTACCAAGGAAAATCAGTCGCCAGCGTGAAGTGGGAACTCACAGGCGTTCATAACCAACTCAATGCACTGGCCGCCATCGCAGCGGCCGAGCATGTGGGGGTGACCCCCGCCGTGGCCGCCCACGCATTGAGCGCGTTTCAAAACGTCAAGCGCCGCATGGAGGTGCGCGGCCGCATCACACGACCCGGCGGCGAGATCACCGTGTACGACGACTTTGCCCACCACCCCACCGCCATCCGCACCACGCTGGATGGCCTGCGCCGCAAAGTCGGGCCAACGCAGCGCATCCTGGCTGTGTTCGAGCCGCGCAGCAACACCATGAAGTTGGGCACCATGAAAGCCCAATTGCCCTGGAGCCTGGAACAGGCCGACCTGGCTTTTTGCCACACCGGCAGCCTGGACTGGGATGCCCGCGACGCGCTAACCCCCATGGGGGAGCGCGCCCAGGTGGCGGCCAGCATTGACGAATTGGTCGCGCAGGTGGTTCGCCAGGCCAAGCCCGGTGACCACCTCGTGTGCATGAGCAACGGCGGCTTTGGCGGCGTTCACCTCAAGCTATTGCAAGCCCTGACCGCGCTTAAAGCGTCCGCCGCGCCTTGACGGCATCCGACAGATTTTGCAGCACGTCCAGGGAAACGTCCCAGCCCAAACAGCCATCGGTGATGCTTTTGCCGTAGTCGAGCTGAGTCGGGTCGTCTTTGCCCGGCGTGAACTTCTGGGTGCCGCTTTGCAAATGACTCTCCACCATCACCCCAAACACGCTGCGTGAACCGCCCGCGATCTGCGTCGCGATGTCACGCGCCACCTCTTGCTGCTTCTCAAACTGCTTAGCACTGTTGGCGTGGCTGCAATCCACCATCAGGCTGGCAGGCAGTTTGGCCGCAGCCAAATCTTTGCAGGCATCGGCCACGCTGGCCGCATCAAAGTTAGGCAACTTGCCGCCACGCAGGATGACGTGGCAGTCCTTGTTGCCCGTGGTCTGCACAATCGCCACCTGGCCATTCTTGTGCACCGACAAGAAGTGATGCCCCCCGGCTGCCGCCTGGATCGCATCGGTCGCAATTTTGATGTTGCCGTCCGTCCCGTTTTTGAAGCCAATGGGGGCCGAAATGCCCGAGGCCAGTTCGCGGTGCACCTGGCTCTCGGTCGTGCGCGCTCCGATGGCCCCCCACGAAATCAGATCGCCGATGTACTGCGGCGAGATCACGTCCAAAAACTCGCTGCCTGCGGGTAAGCCCAGGCGATTGATCTCGATCAGCAACTGGCGCGCCATGCGCAGGCCTTCGTCAATGCGGCAGCTCTCGTCCAGGTAGGGGTCGTTGATGAGTCCCTTCCAGCCCACCGTGGTGCGGGGTTTTTCAAAGTACACGCGCATCACGATCTCCAGCGTGTCGGCGTATTTGAGGCGTTCTTCCTTCAAGCGCCGGGCGTAGTCCAGCGCTGCGGCCGGATCATGGATCGAGCAGGGGCCGATGATGACCAGCAGCCGGTCGTCTTTGCCCGCCATGATGTCTTGGATGGTGTGGCGGGTGCGAGAGATCAAACCCTCGACCGGCGTGCCACGGATGGGGAAAAAGCGGATCAAGTGCTCGGGGGGTGGCAACACCGTGATGTCCTTGATGCGTTCGTCATCCGTCTGGCTGGTGCGGTCGGTTGGCTGCGTACCCGGTGGGTACCAAGCTTCGCTGGTTGAGGTGGCATTGGTATTCATCGCGTGGCTCCTTTGAAGTGGAAGTGAAACAAAAAAAATAGGACATAAAAAAACCGCCGAGCTTGTGGCTCCGGCGGTTTCGAGAGGGGGGTGTTTGTTGATCTACACGCTGTCCTCTCGTCCGCCGGGGACAGAGAAGCTAAAGTAAAAATAAAAAGCGCAGCGGACTTGCATAGGAGGCCAATATAGCACGCCCCGGCGCAATAGCCCCGTCACCACCTGGCATAGAGGACGACTTTGAGGCCAAGGCACGCTCAACCCGTGTTGCGCAAGCCCGACGCAATGCCATTGATCGAGATATGAATACCGTTCTGGGCATTTTCGTCACGGTCTTGCGGGCGCTTGCCGTTGCGGTAGCGACGGATCAACTCGATCTGCAAGTGGTGCAGCGGGTCAATGTAGGGGAAGCGGTGACGAATGGAGCGCTCCAGTGCGGCGTTATTGATCAGGCGTTGCTTGTCGCCGGTCACCTGTTTGAGCGCCTTGGAAGTGCGGTGCCACTCGATTTCGATCAGTGAAAAAATGCGTTTGCGCAAACGAGTGTCACTGACCAGGCCGGCGTAGCACGCGGCCAGGCCCAGATCGCTTTTGGTCAGCACCATGTCGATGTTCGAGAGCAGCGATCGGAAGAACGGCCACTGGCGCTGCATTTTTTGCAGCAAAGCCAAGGCCTCTTTCGGTGTGAGCGTGGGGTGGTGCTCAATGAACTGCTCCACGGCTGAGCCAAAGCCCAGCCAACCGGGCAGCGTCAAACGGCACTGGCCCCAGCTAAAGCCCCAGGGGATGGCACGCAGATCTTCAATGCGGGGCGCCGCCTTGCCGTCCTTGGGACGACTGGCGGGGCGTGAGCCAATGTTGAGTTCGGCAATTTCCCGCATGGGCGTGGCGGTGAAGAAGTAATCGGTAAATCCCGGCGTGTCATAAACCAGCCCACGGTAAGCCGCCATGCTGGTCTCAGACAAGCGCTGCGCCGCCTCTAAAAACGCGGGAGGCGCAGGGCGGGTGGTTTGCAGCATCGTGGCCTCCAGGGTGGCGGCCACCAGGGTTTCCAGGTTGCGACGACCAATCTCGGGATTGGCGTATTTCGAGCCAATCACTTCGCCTTGTTCAGTCAAACGGATTTGCCCGCGCACGGTGCCGGGGGGCTGCGCCAGAATGGCCTGATAGCTCGGGCCACCGCCACGACCGACGGTGCCGCCACGGCCATGGAACATGCGCAAGGTGATGTCGTGCAGTTTGAACAGCTCATCAAACAGCGTGACCAAGGCAATCTCGGCGCGGTACAGCTCCCAGCTGCTGGTGAAAATGCCGCCATCCTTGTTGCTGTCCGAGTAGCCCAACATGATGTCTTGCTCGGCACCACTGCGCTTAACGAGCTGTGCCACGCCGGGGATGGCGTAGAAGCCGCCCATGATGTCGGGCGCACAGCGCAGGTCGTTGATGGTTTCAAACAAAGGCGCCACCACCAAGGCGCAGATGGCGCTTGGGCTGTCCAGCGTGCCGCGCATCAGGCCGGTTTCCTTTTGCAGCAAAAGCACTTCGAGCAGGTCGCTCACGGTTTCGGTGTGGCTGATGATGTAGTGGCGAATTGCATCGGCCCCAAAGGTGTCGCGCAGCTGGCGGGCGGTCTCGAAAATGGCCTGTTCCTTGCGGGCGAGGTCTGAATACGTCGCACCCATCACGCGCAAGGGTCGGGCATCCTGCAAGAAGCGGGTGAGCACCTGCACACGCGCCGCCTCGTCCAGCTTGCCGTAGTGCGCTTGCACCCCGGCAGTTGCCAGTAGCTCGGCCACCACCAGTTCGTGCTGGTCCGAGCTTTGGCGCAAGTCAACGGTGGCGAGGTGAAAGCCAAACACCTCCACGGCACGCATCAGCGGTGTGAGGCGTTGTGCCGCCAAGGCGCTGCCGTGGTGGGCCTGTAGCGAATCGGCAATGACGCGCAGGTCGGCCAACAGTTCCTGGGCCGAGGTGTAGGCGTTTTGTGGTGCCACGGCGTGGCGTGCCGCCTCACCGCCGGTCAGGGTCTTCAAGGTGGCGGCCATGCGGGCGTACATACCTGTCAGGGCGCGGCGATAGGGCTCGTCCTGGCGGTGCGCGTTGGTGTCGGGTGAACGTTCGGCCAGGGCTTGCATCTCGGGGGTGATGTCGATCAACATGGCTGACATCGACAGCTCGCTTCCCAAATAATGAAGCTCGGTCAGATGGTGGCGCAACGCGACATCGCACTGGCGGCGCAGGGCGAAATGCAGGGTTTCCGCATTGACATTGGGGTTGCCATCGCGGTCGCCACCAATCCACTGACCCATGCGCAAGAAACTGTGCACATGGGTGTGGCCCAGCTCGGCTTCAAGGGCGGCGTAGAGCTTGGGGATTTCGGTGAGAAAAGTCACCTCGTAGTAGCTCAGGGCGTTTTCGATTTCATCGGACACGCTCAGCTTGGTGAAGCGAAGCAGGCGTGTTTGCCACAGTTGCAGCACGCGGGCGCGCAGCTCGATTTCGTTGACCGCCAATTCCCGCTGGGTCAGCGCGTCAAGTGATGATCGGACGCTGTTGGCAGCGCCGCCACGCGTCTTGATGTCATCACGCTGGGCCAACAACTGAGCAATGCTGCGCTCGGCATCCAGAATGCTTTTGCGTTGCACCTCGGTCGGGTGGGCGGTGAGCACGGGCGATACATGGCTGTGGGCCAGCGTCTGCACAATGCTTTTGGGTGCGATGCCAGCGGCACGCAAGCGTGACAAAGTCACGGACAAGCTGCCGTCCTCGGTGTGGCCCGCACGCTCTTGCATGACACAACGGCGGAGGTGATGCCGGTCTTCAGCCAGATTGGCCAAATGACTGAAGTAAGTAAAGGCGCGGATCACCCGAACCGTGGCTTCGCCGCTGAGTGAACCGAGTAATTTTTTCAATACCTTGTTGGTATTGACATCCACGTCGCGGCGAAACGTGACCGATAGTTGGCGCACGTGTTCAACCAGTTCATAGGTCGCCTGACCTTCTTGTTCACGAATCACGTCACCCAGGATATAACCCAGAAGACGAATGTCCTCGACCAATGGACGCTCGTTGTCTTTGGCCGCCGGGCTGGGGCGCATGGTCGTTTTGATTTTGGCTGATGCAGGGGTTGCAGACATACGTTGCTTGAATCAACGTCAGAAGAGTTTAAGTGCAGGACGGTTTACCACTGCAAGAGTGCCAGTGCTTCGTTGGCAGTGGCCAAAGCGCGCGTTGATGCCGCCAATGTCGCCCAGAAAACGCGGGTAGGGCGCAAAATGGGTGATGGTCGGGTCGCGTGACTCAAACATGACTCAAACCTTCAGCCGTGCCGCTTCTGCGGCCTCCATGTCTTTGGCCATTTTCTTGCCCAACTCCACGCCCCATTGGTCGTAGGCATGAATACCCCAAATGGCCGCCTGGCAAAACACCTTGTGCTCGTACAAAGCCATCAAAGCCCCCATGCTGCGCGGCGTCAAGGCGTCCACCCAAATCGTGCTGCTGGGCACATTACCGGGATAGCTGCGGTGCGGGGCCAGGCGCTGCACCTCGTCCTCAATCAGGCCGCTGTCGCGCAAAGCCTGCGCCGTTTCCTCCGGGCTACGGCCCATGGCCAGGGCCTGCGCTTGCGCTTGCATATTAAGCAAGACCACGCGGTGGTGCTCTGCGGCAAAGGGCAAGGGGCTGCGTTCGGTACGCAGGCCAATGAAGTCCATGGGCACCAGATGTTGACCCTGGTGAATGAGCTGAAAGTAAGCATGCTGACCGTCAATACCCAAGCCGCCCCACAGCACGGGGGCAGTGGCCACCTCCACCGGACTGCCGTCGATGTGCGTGCGTTTGCCGTTGGACTCCATGTCCATCTGTTGCAGGAAAGAAGCGAACTTGCCAAGGGGTGAGGCATAGGGCGCGATGTTGTGCGTGGTGGCCCCCAGGAAATTGCGGTTCCACACGCCGAACAAGGCCATCAGCAGCGGCAGGTTTTGCTCTGTGGGGGCGGACATGAAATGCTCGTCCATCGCCCGTGCGCCCAGCAGCATGTCTTGAAACGCAAACGCCCCAATCGAGATGGCCAAGGGCAAGCCAATGGCCGACCACACCGAGTAACGCCCGCCCACCCAGTCCCAAAACCCGAAGGTGTGCTCCGGCGTGAAGCCTTGGTCTTGAGAAATTTCAGGGTTGGCTGTGACCGCAATCAGATGCTGATGCAGTTGACCCTCGGGGCAACCCGCGTCCAGCAGCCAGCGTTTGGCCGAGGTGGCCAAGGTCATGGTTTCTTGCGTGGTGAAGGTCTTGCTTTGCACCACAAACGCCGTGCGTGCGGGGTTGAGCGTGGCCAGGGTGGTGTACAGGCTCCAGGCATCCACGTTGGAGACATAGTGCACGCGCACCTTGTTTTTAAAGCTCTCACGCGTCAGGTGGCCCAGGGCTTCGGTCGTCATGCGCGGACCGAGGTCGGATCCGCCTATGCCCAGGTTCACCACGTCGGTGATGGATTCGTTCGCGTGTCCTTTGAGCTGGCCCTCGCGCACTTTTTCGGCAAACATGCACACGCGCAACAACTCGTGGCCCACTTGCTTGGAGATGCTCGCACCCCAGGGCGGATTGGGCACATGGCTACCACGCAGCGCCACATGCAAGACCGCGCGCTGCTCGGTCGTGTTGATGGCGTCACCGCGAAACATGGCGTGGGCCTGCGCCATAACCTGGGACTCGTCGGCCAGGGCCAGGAGCTGTTGCAATACCTCGCCCGTCACACGTTGGCGAGAATAATCAATACTGATGCCTGCACCGCTGACCTGCCACTTGTCGATTCGCTTGGGCTCTTTGAGCAGCTCACGCAAATGCGGTTGCGCGCTTTGCGACAAGGCCTGGAGCGTTTTCCAAGCCTGGCGATGTTGGGGTTTGACGAAGGGTTTCATGGCGCAATTGTCGTTTGCTGGCGTGCAATGGCGCAGGCCTCGCGCGCCAGGCGGGTGATCTCTGACCAGTTTCCACGTTCAACCACGTCCACCGGGGTCAGCCAGGAGCCACCCACCATGGCCACATTGGCTTGCTTTAAAAATTCACCCATATTAGCCAGCGATACACCCCCCGTGGGGCAAAACTGCATATCGCCCAGAGGGCCACTCAAAGCCTTGAGCATCGCCAGACCACCGGCTTGGGCAGCGGGGAACAGTTTGACCAAGGAGAAGCCATAGTCGCGCGCAGCCATCACTTCGCCCGGGGTCATCACCCCCGGCATAAAGGGCATGCGGCAGGCTATGGCGGCTTGCACCAGCGCGTCGCTCATGCCGGGCGAGAGCGCAAAGCGCGCACCAACGGCTTGCACCTGTGCCATCTCCTGCGCACGCGTCACCGTGCCTGCGCCCACCTGCATCTGTGGCACATGCTTGGCCACGGCCTCAATGGCAGGCAGCCCGGCTATGTGCCGCAGGGTGATTTCCATCACGTCGATGCCGCCTTCCAGCAGGGCATGCGCCATCGGCACGGCTTGATCGGGATGCGTGATGACGATCACGGGAACCACGCGGGATTTGAACGCGGGGCGAGAGAATGTGGGGTGAAGACTGGTGGTCATGGATAGGGGTGTTGGCAGTGGGCGTGTATCCCGTGTTCAAAAATCAAAGGTGTGACAAAAGTGGCGAAGCGCCTTCTTCCGCGTGCGCCGCGTTAGTGCGAAACAGTGCGAAGAGGTCACGCCCGGTACCGCGCTGGTAGGCGCTGAGATCAGAGACAGGGGCCACGCGCGCGGCCAGCTCGGCCTCGCTCACTTCCAGCCTGAGTTGGTGCTGGTCACAGTCGAGCGTGATCATGTCGCCGTTTTTCACCTTGCCAATCATGCCGCCGTTGACCGCCTCCGGGCTCACATGAATGGCCGCAGGCACTTTGCCGGAGGCACCCGACATGCGGCCATCGGTCACCAGTGCCACCTTGAAGCCTTTGTCTTGCAACACCCCCAGCAAGGGCGTGAGCTTGTGCAGCTCAGGCATGCCGTTGGCTTGCGGGCCCTGGTTGCGAACCACGGCGACAAAGTCGCGCTCCAGTTGACCGTCTTTGTACAGTTGGGCCAGTTCTTTTTGATCGGTCACCACCACCGCAGCGGCACGCACGCGGCGGTGTTCTGGCTTGACGGCTGACACCTTGATCACGGCACGGCCCAGGTTCCCCTGGAGCAGACGCAGGCCGCCATCGGCACTGAAAGGATCACTGACAGGGCGCAACACCGCTTCATCGGCCGAGTGGGTCGGCACGGGCCGCCAATCCAGTTGCCCGTGCTTGAGCAAGGGCTCCACGGTGTAGCGGTGCAGGCCATAGCCCATGACGGTGTGCACGTCGTCGTGCAACAAGCCTGCGCCCAACAGTTGTTGAATCAAATACCCCATGCCGCCTGCGGCCTGAAAGTGGTTCACATCGGCGCTGCCGTTGGGGTAAATGCGGGCCAGCAGCGGGATGCAGGCGGACAGCTCAGAGAAATCATCCCAATTGACGATCAGCCCGGCGGCACGCGCCATCGCAATCAGGTGCATGGTGTGGTTGGTCGAACCCCCGGTGGCCAACAAGCCGACGATGCCGTTGACGATGACTTTGGCGTCAATTTGATGACCGATGCCAGTTGCCGTTGCGGTGGCCGCATTTTGCGCTTGCCGAGTTTGGGTCAGGGCCACTGCCCGCTGCACCGCCGCCGTGGTGAGCGCCTCGCGCAAAGGCGTGCCGGGGTTGACGAACGATGAGCCCGGCAAGTGCAAGCCCATGATCTCCATCAGCATCTGGTTGGAGTTGGCCGTGCCGTAAAAGGTGCAAGTCCCCGCGCCGTGGTAGGCCGCTTGCTCGGCCGCGAGCAGAGTCTCACGGCTCGCCAGACCTTGCGCGTACTGCTGGCGCACCAGGGATTTTTCGTCATTCGACAGGCCCGAGGTCATGGGGCCTGCGGGCACAAACACCGCAGGCAAATGCCCAAACTGCAAAGCGCCCATGAACAGGCCGGGCACGATCTTGTCGCACACGCCCAAGAACAGCGCCGCGTCAAACACGTTGTGCGACAGGCCCACTGCCGTGGCCAAGGCAATCACATCGCGCGAGAACAGCGACAGCTCCATCCCGTCCTCGCCCTGCGTTACACCATCGCACATGGCAGGCACGCCGCCCGCCACCTGCGCGGTGGCCCCCGCCGCGCGAGCGGCAGCGCGAATGCGCTCGGGGTAGTGCTCATAAGGCTGGTGTGCCGAGAGCATGTCGTTGTAGGCGGTGATGATGCCCAGATTGGGCTGGCGCTCCTGGCGCAGCACCAGCTTGTCGTTGGCGGGCATGGCAGCAAAAGCGTGGGCCGCGTTGGCGCAACCCATGCCACCGCGGTAAGGACCGGGCTTTTTGGCGCGCGCCACCACGTCAAGGTAGGCCGCACGAGACATGGCACTGCGCTGTTCAATGCGGGCCGTGACGGCTGCCACCGTGGCGTGTAGATTGACCTTGGGGGTCATGGGGTTCGGTGAGGTCATTCGTTAAGCCAAAGGGCCACCGGGGTTAGGGTTTGGTGCAACACATGCGAGATCGGGTATTGGTTGCTGATGCTTAAACGCGCCAGGCGCAACGTGGCCAATTTATCGGCACCACTGAGCGGCAACACAATGTGCCGTGCGCGCAAAATTTGCGCCAAGGTTTGCGTCACGCGCGCATAAGGCGCGTTGGCGGGGGGGGCAGGCAGCTCGATGGCCACACAGGCTTCTCGGTTGTTCAAGTCCAGTGCCTCCACCAAGTTCGGCGCTTGCGGGAACAAGGATGCGGTGTGGCCATCAGCCCCCATGCCCAGCACCAGCACATCGACGCGGCCCGCCGCTTGCAGGGCGAGGCTGGCGGCTTGGGCCAGGATGGCAGGGGACGGCAAGGGCTCATGCTCTTCAGCCACCAACGGCACGAATTGGGCCACGCTGGCGAGGTCTTGCAACAAGTGTTGACGCACCAGGCTCGCATTGCTGTCCGGGTGAGTGCAGGGCACACAACGCTCATCCGTCAAGGTGACGCGCACGCGTGACCAGTCAATGGCTTGCACCCGCAGCGCTTCAAACAAAGTGATCGGCGATTGACCACCGGACACGCACAACACAGCGCCACCCCGCAACTCAATCGCTGCGGCCAAACGCTGTGCAATGTCTTGCGCCAATGGCAAGCTAGGCATGCTCAAGCCTCCTCAAACCACGACAGGTTTTCACGCGCCATCAGCGCCGATGAGGCCGCAGGCCCCCAGCTGCCAGCCGAGTAATCACGTGGTTTGTCGTCCAATGCGGCCCAGCCGTTCAGAATAGGCTCCACCCAGGTCCAGGCGGCTTCCAACTCATCGCGCCGCATGAAGTGCGTCAAGCGGCCTTTGATGACGTCCATCAGCAATCGCTCATAGGCTTCGGCACGGCGTTTGTCGGACGATTGTTGCAAGTCCAGGCCCAGCTTGACCGGGTGCAGGTTCATGCCCGAGCCCGGCTCCTTGACCATCATCTGCAAATGGATGGACTCTTCAGGTTGCAAGCTGATGATGAGGCGATTGGGCTCGTGGTTGGGTGTTGCGCCAAAAATAGAGAACGGCTGGTCGGCAAACTCGATGATGATTTCAGACTGGCGCTTTTGCATGCGCTTGCCGGTTCGCAAGAAGAAGGGCACGTTGGCCCAACGCGCGTTGTTGATGTTGGCGCGCAAGGCCACAAAAGTTTCGGTGCGGCTGCTGGCAGGCACGTTGTCTTCTTCTTTGTAGCCCTTGACGGCAGCGCCTTCTGATGCGCCTGCCGTGTACTGGCCGCGTACCGTGTCACGCTTGATATCCGCCAAATCCATCTTCCGCAGTGAGCGCAAGACCTTGAGTTTTTCATCCCGTACATCGTCCGCGCTGAAAGAGATGGGCGACTCCATGGCCACGATGCACAGCAATTGCAACAAGTGGTTTTGCACCATGTCGCGCAGGGCACCCGCACCGTCGTAAAAACCGGCACGGCTGCCCACGCCCACGGCTTCAGCCACCGTGATCTGCACGCTTTTAATGTAGGGCGCGCGCCACAGGGGCTCAAAAATGGCGTTGCCAAAGCGCAGCACCATCAGGTTTTGCACCGTCTCTTTGCCCAGGTAATGGTCGATGCGGTAGATCTGCTGCTCGTCAAAATACCGTGCCACCTCGGTGTTGATGGCGCGCGCCGACGCCAAATCCGTGCCCAGCGGTTTTTCTAGCACCACGCGGGCTTGGGCGTCTATCAAACCGGCAGCTGAGAGCTGTTCGCAAATCTGCGTGAACAAGCCCGGTGCGGTGGCCAGGTAGAACACCCGCAGTGCGGGGGCGTCACACAGCGTCTTGAGTTGAGCGTAGTCACTGGCTTGCGTGACATCCATGCTCACGTAGTTGAGCCGTTCCAAAAAGATGCGCCAATCATCGGCATTGAAGGCGCTCTCTTCGATGAAGGCGGGGGACTGCCTGTCAATGAAAGCCAGGTACTCATCACGCGTCCATTTTTGCCGCCCCACGGCGATGATGCGCGTATTCGCCTCCAGCCGGGTGTGCAAATGCGCCATGTAAAGTGCAGGCAGCAGTTTGCGAAATGACAAGTCGCCGGCACCACCAAAAATGACGATGTCAATGGCTTGGCTTGGAGAAGAATCTGTGTTCATAACGGCGGAGGGTTAGAAAATTTCAATCCACAAATTGCTCAGAGCCAACAATGCCCAGCTTGGTCAGGCCAATGCGCTGTGCAGACGCCAGCACCCCGGCCACCACCTCGTACTTGGCCTTGCCGTTGGACTTTATGTGCAACTCAGGCTGGGGCTGCATGGCATGCGCTTGCGTCAGGCGGGCGTCCAACTCGGCACGGCTTTGCAAGGGCTGGCCATTCCAATGCACCACACCTCGCGCGTCCACCTCGATCTTGACCACCACCGGGTCCACTCGTCTGAGCGGCGGCGCACTGACCGGCATGTCCAGGTTCACCGAGTGCAATTGCGCCGGAATGGTGATGATCAACATGATCAACAGCACCAACATCACGTCAATCAAGGGCGTGGTGTTGATGTCCATCATCAACTCAGGCTCTTTGCGGCTGTGGCCTGGCCCCACACTCATTCCCATATCGGCTCCTTAATTGGCGTTGGGTTCGGTAATGAAGCCCACCTTGGTGATACCCGCACGTTGCACCGCGTACAACACCCGCCCGACCGATTCGAAGTCGCTCTTCGCGTCCCCGCGAATTTGCACTTCAGGCTGCGGTTCTTTCACCGAAAATTTTTTGAGCCT
>JAYVPU010000301.1:0-3519 GCA_043757205.1 Comamonadaceae bacterium
CCAGACGGGCAAAGATGGAAATTAGCGAGGAGCCAAAAGCAAAGCCAATCAGCGGGTTGAGCTTGGCGACCGTGACCATACCGTCTGGCACCAAGTACCAGTAGAAGCCGGTCACGCCCAGCAGGCCCAAGCCCACCACCAGCATGCCGGTGATAGCACCACCGCGAAAGGCCACGTCCAGCGCCGGGCCAATGCCCTTGGTGGCGGCTTGCGCGGTACGCACATTGGCGCGCACTGACACGTTCATGCCGATGAAGCCGCAAGCGCCCGAGAGCACGGCACCAATGATGAAGCCCGTGGCGGTGAGGCCGCCCAGAAACAGGCCGATGAGAATGGCCAGCACGACGCCGACAATGCCAATCGTTTTGTACTGCCGGGCCAGGTAAGCCGCGGCGCCGGTTTGAATGGCGTATGCAATCTCTTGCATACGCGCATTGCCTGCGTCTTGGGAAAGAATCCAGTTGCGTGCCCAAAAGCCGTAACCGACGGCGATGAGCCCGCAGACGAGCGCCAAAATCAGCGCTGAATTGCCAGTCATAAAAATCTCCTGTTGTGTTGATTCGCGAGAGGGTGGCAACGCGAGGGGCTATGCCACCAATGCGTTGCTTCCTCGTCGCACAGCCTCAAAGAGATCTGACAGAACAATTGGCCAACGGGCGGACTGTAACGTGAAAAATTGGCTTCTCAGGCTCAGAGCAAGCCATGAGTCAGTAAAATGAGGGTTAATACTGATGCTTGGCGATGGCTGCTCGGATGATCGCCTATCCAGTCGTACCGATTTTTAACTTTCCTTCAAAACCACCATGTCACTTGACAAAGTCACCCCCGGTAAAAATGCCCCTGAAGCCTTCAATGTCGTCATCGAAATCCCGATGAACGCCGACCCCGTGAAGTACGAGGTGGACAAAGAGTCAGGCGCTATTTTTGTGGACCGCTTCATGAGCACGTCCATGCACTACCCCACCAACTACGGCTACGTGCCCAAGACCCTGAGCGGTGATGGCGACCCGGTGGACGTGCTGGTGATCACCCCCGTGCCCTTGATCCCCGGTGTGGTGGTGACCTGCCGCCCCATTGGCATTTTGATGATGGAAGACGAAGCCGGTATGGACGGCAAAGTGCTGGCCGTGCCCATCGACAAAAAATGTTCGCTCTACACCCAGTGGCAAAAGCCCGAAGACATGAACCCGCTGCGCTTGAAAACCATCTCCCACTTCTTTGAGCACTACAAAGACCTGGAAGAAGGCAAGTGGGTCAAGATTCTGGGCTGGGAAGGCGTGGACGCCGCCAAGAAGGAAATTATGGACGGCGTGGCGAATTACGAGAAGGCTAACGCATAAGGGTTTTTCTCTCTATTTCGGATATAAATTGGCTTGAACCCCTTTGTTTAATAGCGTAAGAAGCTATTAAAAATATAGCGTCTGTGGAATGACTTCTACAGGCGTTTTGTTTTTCGGCGCCGGTTTTTTCGTTCAAACAGTGCGCCGTACCGGACTGCGATCAGACAAATCAGCTAGGTAGTTGTCCACCCCCTGGCCCTCTCGGTTTAAGAAGTTTTCAACCGCTTTGGCAAATGCCGGGTGGGCCAGCCAGTGGGCGCTGCTGCTGCGCACGGGGAGCAGGGCGCGGGCCATTTTGTGTTCGCCTTGGGCACCGCCTTCAAAGCGTTGGTAGCCGTGCGCGATGCACCAGGCTAGGGGTTGGTAGTAGCAGGCTTCAAAGTGCAGGCAGTCCACACGTTCTAGCGCGCCCCAGTAGCGGCCGTAGGCTACTTTGTCGCCATCTGCATCTGCACCTAGGGCGACCAGGCTGGTGGCGATGGGCTGGCCGTCCTGCTCGGCCACGAAGAGCAGCCAGTTCTCGGGCATGCCGTGAGCCATGGCCGCGAAGAAGTCGGGGCTGAGGTAGGGCGGGTTGCCATGTTCGAGGTAGGTGCGCTCGTAACAGCGATAGACGAAGGCCCAGTCTGCGGGGGTGATGGCTGCACCTTGAACGTGGCGAAAGCTGACACCGGCTTGTGCGACTTTGCGGCGTTCTTGTTTGATTTTCTTGCGCTTGTCTTGGCTGAGGGAGCTGAGGAAGTCGTCGAAGCTGCCAAAGCCTTCATGCATGACCGTTCGCACTGAGCTTGTCGAAGGGCTGTCCAAGGCTTCGACAGGCTCAGCCCGAACGGGTTTCTTTTTGTTGGTCCAGTGGAACTGCACCGTGTGACGCAGCATTAACCCTGCGACTTCGCAAGCGTTCAAATCCTCATCACTCTCGAACAATAAGTGCAATGACGAGAGATTTTCTTGGCGACTCCAATCCAGCAGGGCTTGCAGCAGCGCCGCTCTTGCTGGCGCATCAACTGCCATCAATCGAGTTCCCGGCACGGGCGTGAAGGGCACGGCCACCAGGGCTTTGGGGTAGTAGGCCAGGCCGTGCTCGGCGTAGGCGTTGGCCCAGGCCCAGTCAAACACGTACTCGCCGTGGGAGTGGGTTTTGAGGTAGAGCGGGCAGGCGGCCACCAAGGCATCACCCTGCCACAGGGTGATGAAGCGCGGCGTCCAGCCGGTGTCGGGGGTGGCCGCGCCGCTGCTGTGCAAGGTGGCGAGGTAAGCGTGGCGCATGAAGGGGGTGGGGTGGGGCTGTTGGGCCAGCAAGGCGTCCCACGCTGCGGCCCTGATGTGCAGGGGCGAGTTCAATACCCGAATGACATAATCACCCATGGTCATTTGGCCCTCTCTTTATCGCTCTGATTCATGACACTTACTCTTTGCGTTGCTCAACTGAATTTTGTCGTAGGTGACCTGACTGGCAATGTGAAAAAAATCGTGGATGCCGCACGTCAGGCCTACACCGATGGCGCTCGCTTGCTACTGACGCCTGAGCTCTCCCTGTGCGGCTACGCGGCAGAAGACTTGTTTTTGCGCCCGACTTTCATCACGGCCTGTGATGATGCCTTGAAATCAGTGGCCCGCGAGTTGGCGGACTTAAAAGACATGACAGTGGTGGTGGGTCATCCGATGAGCGGCGAACCCGCAGCCTTGCGCACCCGCTCGGTGTCAGTGCCGCAACTGTTCAACGCGGCCAGCTTGCTGTGTGAGGGCAGGGTGGTTGCCACCTATGCCAAGCGCGAGCTGCCCAACTACCAGGTGTTTGACGAGCGCCGCTACTTCACGCCAGGGCAGGGCGTGTGCGTGTTTGAGGCGGGGCCAGCCGATGCAGCGGGCAAGCGGCTCAAGGTGGGCTTGCTGATTTGCGAAGACGCTTGGTTTGAAGAGCCAGCACGGTTGACCCAAGCGGCGGGCGCTGAGTTGCTGGCGGTGATCAACGCGTCGCCATTTCACGTGGGCAAGGGGCTGGAGCGTGAGCAGATGATGCGTCAGCGCGCCCAGGCGTGCGGCTTGCCCTTGGTCTATGCCCATTTGGTCGGTGGGCAGGACGAGGTGGTGTTTGAGGGGCATTCGTTTGCCTTGAATGCCGATGGCTCAGTGGCCGGTCGGGCCCCGAGTTTTAAGGAAAATAGCTTTGAAGTGC
>JAYVPU010000302.1:0-3519 GCA_043757205.1 Comamonadaceae bacterium
GGAAGACGACATTGCAGCAATTTCCATGCAGCCGGACGTATTTGGCAAATATCCGGTTACCGACGATGCGCTGGTCACCTCAGCAAAGCGGAAAGCTGATGGGAGCATGAGTCGCAAAACCAAGAAACCGGTGAAGGATAGTCAGGCACAGTTGACTGTGTCGGGACAAATGATGGCGGGGCTGGTTGCCAACTTTTCATTTACCGGTTCGCCGCAGATTGATGATCACCGGATTTTCGAACTCGCCCGGTACCACTTGATGGCATTCTTTTTTCTCATCACGTACAACAAGGACACGGAACGAGGGTGGTGGTGGCCTGGGGAATTTCTTCCGTTTTTGCACACGCGCCGATCTGACTGGGGGAACGCATCCTGGAAAGGTTTCATGCAGACGGTCTCTACTTGGGACATGAGAATGCAAGCTGCTACGGCCGAAGACTTCTTCCGCTGCTCGATTCGCCGACACCCGCAGGCTGAATGCTGGTCGTGGGCATTGGAGTGGAACAAGCAGCACCGAATTGCTGGGTTCCTGGGGGATAGGTCGACGGCGCAGTCAATCGTGGACTCGCTACCGCAAGAGCACGTTACGACGGTTTTTGAGGAACAAGGGCGGTCTCTGCGTTTTCGACAGGATGCGCCGCTGGCCGAGACGGAGGACATCCTGTTTGCCTAACGGTCTGACGCCGCAGAATGGCGTTCATTTGCGCTACAATACTTAGCTGTGTACGAGATTAGTTTGGATTCCAACCACCTTGCACCACCAGAAATGCTTAAAAAGCTCGTCCATCGCGATGGGCTTTTTCTAGATTAAACGCGGGAATAGCTCAGTTGGTAGAGCGATACCTTGCCAAGGTATAGGTCGAGAGTTCGAGCCTCTTTTCCCGCTCCATATGGCTCACTATGCAAAAAGCCCATCCATTGGATGGGCTTTTTGCTTTCTGTTTTTGCAGTATGAGGATTGGCAAACCTGACCTGCCGCCCGACTGCGGCGAATAAGACTTCGCTACTTCGCCGCCGCTGGGAACGCTGGCAGTTTGGTGACGTCCCGCGCGTCATGCTGAATGATCACAGTAGCTTTGAGATTGGCGGCCGCTTTTTTGAAGCGATCCAGTGATGCGAGCGTGTCCCCGCGGTGGTGGTTGAAGGCGGGCACGCCATTGCTTTCATAGTTCTCATGAAAGTGTGAGAGGTCACCGGTTATGAGCACATTGCCCATTCCTTTTAGTCGCACCAGCAGGCTGTGGTGTCCGGGCGTGTGTTTCGGGGGTGTTGATGACAACCGCCGTGCCGTCACCGAAGACGTCCTTGTCGCCAACCAGCGCTTCGAGCTTGCCGCCACCACTGATCCAGTGTGTAAACGGCGCGACGTTTGCGCCTGCGTTAGGCTTGGGCGCGGTTATGCCGTCCCAGTCGCCCTTGCCGATCAGGATGGTCGCACCGGGGAAAGCTGCCACCTGGCCAGTGTGGTCGGCGTGGTAGTGGCTGATGCCCACATAGTTGATTTGCTCGGGTTTGAGATTGATCTGTGCCAGTTGATCGACGATGCTCACCTTCGGTGCGGGTGCCCCTGCACTCATCGAGTGGCCGGTGTCCCAGAGCAGATAGTCGTTGCCATGCTTGATGAGGTAGCAGCTGTAGGTAAACAACACCTTGAGGTTGTTGTAGGCATAGGTGTCGGAAAAGCGTGCGCTGACGTCGTTAAGTACGGGACTGCCGCAATCGAGTCGCGTGAGCTTCATTTCGGGGGTGGACTGGGACGCTGCGGGCAGACTGGTGACGGCTGCAGTCAAAGTCAAGAACATCGAGGCGGTCAGTTTTCGAAGCATCATTTTCTCCTGTCTTTTTAAGTGGTTAAAAAATCATACCCCGCGCGCGCGGTCGCTATGGAACTGCTTCACAAAGGCCCCAAAGCGCCCCGCCTCCAGCGCCGCGCGCACTTCGCGCATGAGGTTGAGGTAGTAGTGCAGGTTGTGGATGGTGGCGAGCATGGGGCCTAGCATCTCGCCGCAGCGGTCCAGGTGGTGCAGGTAGGCGCGGGAGAAGCCTTGACGGCCGCCTTGGGCATGCGAAACACCGGAAGAATTCGTGGCGTCAGCCGCGGGGCTGCCCGCACAGGCGTAGCAAGTGCAAGTCTCATCCAGCGGGCGCTCATCAGTCTTGTGGCGTGCGTTGCGGATTTTCAGGTCGCCAAAGCGCGTGAACAAATGGCCGTTTCGCGCATTGCGCGTGGGCATGACGCAGTCGAACATGTCGATGCCGTTTTCGACTCCGGCAATCAAATCCTCTGGCGTGCCTACGCCCATCAGGTAGTGGGGCTTGTGGGCGGGCAGGCGCGGGCCGATGTGGCGGATCAGGCGCAGCATGTCTTCTTTGGGCTCACCTACGCTCACGCCGCCGACCGCAATGCCTGGGAAATCCATCGCCTCCAACTCGGCCAGTGATTCATCGCGCAGGGGCTCGAACATGCCGCCCTGCACGATGCCGAACAATGCGTTGGGGTTCTCCAGCCGCGCAAACTCATCCTGGCAGCGCTTGGCCCAGCGCAGGCTCAGCTCCATCGAGACGCGGGCTTCTCGCTCGGTGGTGAGCTGGCCTTTCGACTTGGGCTCCAGCGAGACATAGGGCGTGCACTCGTCAAACTGCATCACGATGTCGGAGTTGAGCACCGTCTGGATTTGCATCGACCCCTCGGGCGAGAGAAAGAGTTTGTCGCCGTTCACAGGCGAAGAAAACTTCACGCCTTCTTCGGTGATCTTGCGCATCTCGCCCAGCGACCAGACCTGAAACCCTCCGCTGTCGGTCAAGATCGGTTTGTTCCAATTCTCGAAGCGGTGCAGGCCACCAAACTGCTTCATCACGTCTTGCCCCGGGCGCATCCACAGGTGAAACGTGTTGCCCAAAATGATCTCTGCACCCATGTCGTCGAGCGAGCGCGGCATCACGCCCTTGACCGTGCCGTAAGTCCCCACGGGCATGAAAACGGGCGTCTCCACCACACCGTGGTTAAGCGTGAGGCGACCTCGGCGCGCATAGCTGCCAGGATGCGCGCCTGAGGGTGTTTGCGTGGCCGGGTCGGTTTTGAGGATGTCGAATTTCAGCACGGGCTCATCTCAGAAATTTGTCGGCGACTTGCTGCTTCCAAATCTGCCAAGGGCGCTCCAAATGCTCATCCACCATGTGGGACGTGGCTTGGGCCTCGCCCGGCGTCATGAAGTTGACCTCACCGAGCTGCATGGCCTGACTTTGCAGGCGTGCATTGCTCTCGGTGTAGATGGCGCGAAACACCGATTGCTGGATGGAGCGCCCCACCGCCACGCTGCCGTGCCCGCGCATCAACGCGACCGCCGAGGTGCCCAGCAAATCGGCCAGTGCTTTGCCCAGCGCCTGATTGCGGATCAGCAAGTCAGACGATTCGCCCGCGCTGTGACGAATCTCGAACACCGGTGTTTGCGCGCCAAGAAAACCGCTCATGTGGCAGATCGGGCGCAAGCGTGTGCTGCTCACGCTGAACGGAACCAC
>JAYVPU010000303.1:0-42911 GCA_043757205.1 Comamonadaceae bacterium
CGCGAGGCCACGATGCCCACCACGCCCTCGTGAAAGTCGGGGTCAAACACACAGATGGCGGGTGGTGGCTCATCGCCCTCATCGAACAGTGACTCGGCAATGGCAAAGGCCTGATCGCGCATGTCGCCCTCAATCACGCGGCGCTCACGGTTGATGCCGTCCAGCGTTTGGGCCAATTCATCCGCACGCGCAGCGTCATCGGTCAGCAGGCATTCAATGCCAAGCGTCATGTCGGCCAAGCGGCCTGTGGCGTTGATGCGTGGGCCTAGGGCAAAGCCGAAGTCGAAAGTGGTGGCCACAGTGGCATTGCGCGCGGCGGCGGTAAACAGGCTGGCCATGCCGGGTGGCAGCGCACCGGCACGCACGCGCTTCAAGCCTTGGGCGACCAGGCGGCGGTTGTTGGCGTCGAGCTTGACGACGTCAGCTACCGTGCCGAGCGCGACCAGGGGCAGCAAGGTATCCAGTTTCGGTTGATTGCTTGCATCGAACATCCCCCGTTGGCGCAACTCCGCCCGCAGTGCCAGCAACACATAAAACATCACACCCACCCCGGCGATGGACTTGCTCTCAAACGTGCAACCGGGTTGGTTCGGGTTGACGATGCAATCGGCCATGGGCAGTTCTGAGCCGGGCAGGTGATGATCCGTCACCAGCACCTGCAAGCCCAGCGCGCGCGCGGTGGCCACGCCCGCCACGCTGGCGATGCCGTTGTCTACGGTGATCAGCACGTCGGCCCCGCTGTCTTTCACTCTTTGAGATATCGGTGGCGTCAGGCCGTAGCCGTCCACCACGCGGTCGGGCACGATGTAGCTCACATGGCGCGCGCCCAGCAATCGCAGGCCGCGCATGGCGACCGCGCAGGCGGTGGCGCCGTCGCAGTCGTAATCGGCCACGATGCAGAGTTTTTTGTCTTGCGCCATTGCGTCAGCCAGCAACACGGCGGCTTCGCGCGAGCCCAGCAGCCCGGAGGGCGGCAGCAAACGCGCCAGGCCGTCGTCCAGTTCGTCCTTGCTTTGTACGCCGCGCGCGGCAAACAAGCGCGCGAGTAGCGGGTGCACACCAGCTTGCTCCAGCGCCCAGGCAGCGCGCGGGGGAATATCTCTCGCTATTATTTTCATAGCTGGTTACGCATGATTTCTATGGGCTTGGGGCCAAAAATACTAAAAATTCTGTGCTGTAAAGAGCGTGGCGCGGCCGTGTAGGTCTGCGCGCTGCGCTCGCCGCACAGGGTGAGGGTGGCGCGCTCGGGCGGGCCGTCTTGATCGAGCGCGCGCATCAACTCAGCGCACAGCGTCGCGTCCAGTTGCGCCCAGGCCTGGCCCCAAGTGAGCCAGTCTTGTTGCAAGGCGGCGTGCATGAGATCAAAGGGGGCGACAAGGGTTGGGGCTAGAGATTTTCCGTTCGCCCTGAGCTTGTCGAAGGGTTCGCCAAGCTTCGACAAGCTCAGCCCGAACGGGTGTATCTCTGTTGAAAAATTGGTAGTGATCGGCGTTGTCAAAGCTCCGCTGCCGCTGACCCAAAACGAGTTGACCGGATACGCCCCGCGCTCAGCACGTGCCTCATTCACCGGGTGGGTGTAGAGCAGCATTTGCATCTCGTTTTGCAGGCGGCGCAGAGTGGGCGCAGCAGGCATCCAGGGCTTGATGTCACCCTGGCCCACCACGCGCTCGGGTGATGCGGTGGCCAGCGTGCGAAACACCTCGCCATGGGCCAGCCAGCGTGCGGGGTTCTCGTACACCAGGGTGATGCCGTCTTCCTCAAAGTAGGGCTGCATGGCGGCCAGCAGGGCGCGGGACTCGTCCTCGCTCAACGCCAGCACCTGCGGCGGATCCAGCGTGATCTGGGCTTGCCCCAAGTTCCAATGGCAGGGGGTGATGAAAGCCCAGGCCCGGGTGTTCGCCGCCAGCCCCGTAGAGGCCGCCTGCCACGCCGCCAGCGGAATTTGCGGCCCGCTTGGCAAACCCCAAGCCCGCGCCAGCGCGCGCTCGTGCGGCAAGGTGGGGCTGTCCTCGTCGGCAGTGTCCAGCGTGATCGGCGACATGCGAGACAACAATTGCGCCAGATGCGGCAGCCGCAGCCCGCTCAGCACCTGCTGCGCGGCGGGGTCGCGGCAGACCGCGAAGGGAATCAAAACATGCATGCCGCTATTGTCCGGCTTTATGTTGTTCAGTTGAATGCGCGTCCCTTTGATGGACAATCCCCTTCATGCAAATCCCCTACGAACTCATTTTGGGCTGGCGCTACACGCGAGCCGGGCGGGCGACGCGGCGCAATGGCTTTATCTCTTTCATCTCGGGCGTGTCCATGCTGGGCATTGCGCTGGGCGTGGCCGCGCTCATCATCGTGCTGAGTGTGATGAACGGCTTTCAAAAAGAGGTGCGCGACCGCATGCTGGGCGTGGTGTCTCACATTGAAATTTTTGCACCCAATGGCGCGGCCTTGCCCGACGTGGCCCGCACGCTGGCTGAGGCACGCGCCAACCCGCAGGTCATCGGCGTGGCGCCCTTCATCGCCACGCAAGCCCTGCTGGCACGCGGTGAGGACATGAAGGGCGCTATCGTGCGCGGCATCGACCCCGCGCTGGAGCCCGAAGTCACCGAGTTGGCGGGTACGCTTAAAAACACGGCGCTGACGCGTCTCATCCCCGGTGAATTCGGCGTGGTGCTGGGCAATGAGTTGGCCCGGTCGCTTGGTGTGCGCGAGGGCGACAAGGTCACACTGGTGGCCCCGAGCGGCCAGGTCACGCCCGCTGGTGTGGTGCCGCGCCTCAAGCAGATGACGGTGGTAGGCACGTTTGATTCCGGCCACTACGAGTACGACTCGGCCCTGCTCATGATGCACCTGGACGACGCGGCCAAAATCTTCCGGCTGGAGGGACCGACTGGCATCCGCCTCAAGCTAAAAGACCTGAACCTGGCGCGCGAGGTGGGCGTCGAGCTGTCACGCAGCCTGAGTGGCGACTTGTTGATTCGCGACTGGACGCGGCAAAACCGCAATTGGTTTGCCGCCGTGCAACTGGAAAAACGCATGCTTTTCATCATCCTCACCCTCATCGTGGCGGTGGCGGCCTTTAACCTCGTCTCTACCCTGGTGATGACGGTGACCGACAAGCGCGCCGACATCGCCATCCTGCGCACGCTGGGGGCCAGCCCGCGCAGCATCATGGGCATCTTTGTGGTGCAGGGCGCGCTGGTAGGCGTCATCGGCACGCTGGCCGGGCTGGCGCTGGGCTTGCTGGTGGCCTTCAACATTGATGTGATCGTGCCCGCGCTGGAGCAGTTGCTGGGTGCCAGCTTCTTGCCGCGCGACATCTACCTCATCAGCCGCATGCCGAGCGAGCCGCAAAGCGCCGACATCATGCCGATCACCATCATTTCCCTGGTGCTGGCCTTCGCCGCCACCCTCTACCCCAGCTGGCACGCCAGCCGCGTCAACCCGGCGGAGGCACTGCGTTATGAGTGATATCGTTTTATCTGCCCAGGGCCTGAGCAAACGCTTTCACGAAGGCCCGCTCGACGTCACCGTGCTGCAAGGCGTTGACCTGCAAGTGCACAAGGGCGAAACCGTGGCCATCGTCGGTGCATCGGGCTCGGGCAAAAGCACGCTACTGCACCTGCTGGGCGGGCTGGACGCGCCCACGGGCGGCGCGGTGCAGCTCATGGGGCAGGACATGTCCGTGCAATCGGCGGCACAGCAAGGCGTGCTGCGCAACCGGCACCTCGGGTTCGTCTATCAGTTTCACCACCTGCTGCCCGAGTTCAGTGCGCTGGACAACGTCGCCATGCCACTATGGATTAGGCGTCTAGACCACGCAGAATGTGCACAAGAAGCTACAAAAACACTAGCAAGTGTGGGCCTGCAAGACCGCCTGCACCACCGCCCGTCCGAACTCTCAGGCGGCGAGCGCCAGCGCGTCGCCATCGCCCGCGCCCTGGTCACGCAACCGGCGTGCGTGCTGGCCGACGAGCCCACCGGCAATCTGGACCGTGCCACCGCCGATGGTGTGTTTGAGCTGATGCTGCAATTGGCCCGAGATCAAGGCACGGCTTTCATCGTCGTCACGCATGACGAGTCACTGGCGGCTCGTTGTGGGCGGCAACTGAGGCTGGTGCAGGGGCGGTTGTCGGGGTAAGCGAGCCTGGAGATCGTGTCCGAATGGCTGCAAAAGACGTTCTGCCGTCGTACGACTATCCGATCTACCTTCTCCAAACCCGACATTGGACTGGCATTCCTCCTGCACGCGTGCCACCTCTGTGGGGTGGCACGTCACCGTAACCGATGCTTCATTTTTGCGTAGGCTTCATCCGGGGTCAGACCTAGCCGGATGTGCCGTCTCAATGCATTTGCATCCACCCCCAACGCTGCCGCTGCGTCAGAGATTGTTTCATATTCAATCCCAAGAATTGAAGCGCCTTTGGCCGATGGACGCTCTCGATGCGGAGGTGGTGCGATGCCCAGAGATTGCTCGATGGTCCAACCTTTGATTCGATAACGACTATGGACGGTTCCTGGAACTTGTTCGTAGAACTTCGCAGCTTCACTGATACTGCCAAAAGTCTTGCCGGCGACGGAAATGGGGATTGATTTTCCCGCCCACCTTTTCTCCGCAACGCCCGCTGCCTCTTCGGGCATCCACTTCAAACGCGAAACCCTGAGTCCAAAAACTACCGGGTCTACGCCATGGGCCTCCGCGGCACCCGCGTAGCTCTGGTAAGTCTTGCCCGCGATTCTGATTGCTTTGGAGATCCCGATGGAGCCACCAAGGGCCGTGTTGTACCCATTGCGGATTGCGTCACGTTTTGCAATTTCAAGCACCTCCAATTCCTGCAACTCGTCATAGGTGCGAGCATTGGTGCTCAGTAGTTCAATCTTGAATGCCTGTTCGCCGTACTTTCGGATGGCGTTTGAAAATGCGGATTTTCGCCCGCTTCGGGCCGCTGCAAAATGTTGCTTCAGTCGATTCTCAAGCGGTCCGATGGTGAGCCCGACGTAAACCTTCTGGTTCACCTCGTTGGTGACCAGGTACAACTTGTAGCCCTGCAAATCTGGCACGGGCTCGAACTCTCCTCCAGCAACGCGAACCTCCTTCCATTTGTGCTCCCTGGCATGGCCCTCAAAGTCTCTGAATCGGGGCGGCGCAGGCTCGATTTGAAGCGCTTGCTCCATGGTTCAACCTCGGTTTACGCGTCTTTGCACGTTGCTCCAAGTTTGGCCAAACTTGGAGCAAAGCTGCTCGCGGTCTGCGATAGACCTCTCTGCGAAACTCGATCGCCTTGCCCCGGCCGGCGCGGCCTTTCAGGTGGCCCCTAAGCGCGTCTTCACGCGCGTATCCCTTCGCCACCCGGGCCGCGATTAGCTTAGGGTCCAGCCCCAACGCCTCTGCTGCTGCAAGGCTGCCATATTGAACACCCTCGAACTCCAGTGGCCTTCCGGTACTCCCCGATCGCTTTCTCGGGGGCATGATGCCCACGGCCTGTTCAGGTGTCCAACCGCCCGCCAGCCTTCTTGTAACCTTCTGCTTGCTGATGCCAAAGTGTTCACTCAACGTCGTGATGCTGTCGAACGGCTGCCATAGCAGAACAACGCTGCCTGCCTCCCCTCGCCATAGGGCCTCAGCTCATGGGTCCGTAGTGAGGCTGCGTGATACCTCAAGTCGCTGAGGGAGAGCGTTTGAGCTATTTCGCGGTGACTGATCAAAACCCTTTTAGGGTCGATGTAATTAAGCGTTTGCCACTCCCGCGGTGCCTTCTTGTTCATGGGGCAATGGTATTTGCTTTTTCAGGTGTGCGGATGGTCTCGCAAGAATGCGGTCCAGCCTCCTGACCTGTAGCGTTTTCAGGTGTACGGATGTGCGGCCCTCGCGCACGGGGGCGATGCGTCCGAAAGTCAAACCAGGTCGGAACCGGGTTGAAGTGCGCAGCTGAACAAGGCAGCCCTGCACATCGGCGCAATCGCCTTCATTCACCGCTTCGGTTCCAGCCTGAACGAGCATGTGCATTTTCACGTCTGCGCGGTTGCCGGGTGTTTGAGGTGGTGGCGGGTGAGCATTGGACTTTCCAGAACCTGCCGTTCGCGGCGGTCTGCTTGCGTTGCATAACGGAATTTCGTTTCAGACACCCGGGTGGAGTAACTACGGCGTCGAGATGGGGGGCTTGAAGCCGCTTTCAGGCTTAGCCGGTCTGCACCCCAAACCGGGCAAACACCAGCACCAGAACCATCACCGCAAGCACAGCCGACACGCCCTTCCAGAACAGCACCGGATGCCGCTCGGCCAGCGGCGGGCGCGTCTGACTCAAGAACGCCGCGTTGGGGTGGCGCAAGTCATAGACGAACTCGGACAGGCTTTCGTAGCGTTTGAGCGGATTGATATGCACGGCCTTGCTGAGCACGCCATCCAGCCAGGCCGGGGTCTCGCGCTCATCGTGCAGCACGGATTCATAGCGTAATTTTCTCTGCGCGGCTTGCGTCTTGGTCTTCGCCACTTCGGCCCCGTAAGGCAGCTGGCCCGAGAGCATCTGGTAGGTGATGACGCCGAGCGAGAACAGGTCGGAGCTGTCAGTACCCGCCTCACCTAAAAAGTACTCGGGCGCGGTGTATTGCGCCGTCCCCATGATGTGGCTGCGCGTGTTGGCTGAGGCCATCTCTTCAACGCCCGCCACGCGCACGGCCCCGAAGTCGATGATCTTTACCGTGCCGGTGCTGTCGATCATGATGTTGTCGGGTCGCAAGTCCTGGTGCAGCATCTCCAGTCGATGGAAGGCCTGCAGCCCTTTGGCGATCTGCTCGACGATGCCGCGCACGGTTTCAAGTGCGGGCTTGGGGTGGTCGATCATCCACTGCGACAGGGTCTGGCCGTCGATGAATTCCGTTGCCACATACAGGTAGTGGCGCTCCCGCTTTGGCGGGCAGGGCTTGAGCACGTGTGCGCTGTTGATGCGCCGGGCCACCCACTCCTCCATGAGAAAGCGCTCCAGGTAGGCCGGGTCGGCTTGCAGGTCGATCGACGGCGTTTTGAGCACGACCAAGGCTTCTGTCTCGCTATCGCTATCGCGGGCCAGATAGATGTGGCTGCGGTGGCTGGCATGCAACTCGCGCACGATGGTGTAGCCGTCCATCATCTCCCGCGCCGCCAGCAACGGGGGCAGGGCTAGTGCAGACAATTGCTGCTGGAGGCCCTGGGCGTCGTGCTGGGGCAGGTCGGTGACGACGACGATCTGCACGGTCAGGTTGTCCGTGCTCCCGCGCTGCAAGGCCTCAGCCACTATGGCGCGCGCGGCCCGGTCCAAGTCGCCGTGCTCGCCTTTTTCGCGTTGCACGGCCTGGGTGATGAATGCCGCGTCCACATGCTCGTACACACCATCAGAGGCCAGCAAGAAGGTGTCGCCCTGCTCTATGGCCAGGGCCTGGTAGTCGATTTCAATCTGCGGTCTGAAGCCGACAGCCCGGCTCAGGTGGCTTTGTCCCTCTGACACCCAGACCCGATGGTCTTGCGTCAGTTGCTCCAGCGCCTGACCCTGCACGCGGTAGACGCGCGTGTCGCCCACATGGAAGAGATGGGCGGTGCTGGACTTGATGACCAGGGCGCTCAGGGTGCACACATAGCCCCGGTCATCGTCGTAGCGGTACTGGCTTTGCTGGGTGCGCGAATGCAGCCAGGCGTTAGTGGCCGTTAGCACGCGCTCTGCGGACTTCTTGACCGACCAGGCTTCTGACGTGCAGTAGTAGTCGTCCAGAAAAGCCCGGACAGAAAACTCGGCTGCAACCTGGCTGACTTCACTGCTCCCGATGCCGTCGGCCAGGGCGATGACAATGCCCTTGGCGCTCAGCAGGGGCTCTTTGGGCACCAGCACACCGTGGAAGTCTTGATTGACCTCCTTGCGGCCCTTGTCGGAATGTTGGCCGACGGTGACTTTCAAGGCTTTGATCATGTTCATCACCCAAGCGTATCAGCCTATTGGAAGGCCGATACGTGAGGCTGATACGCAGAGACTTTGCCGTCGATCAGCCCTGAGCTCGCTTGGGACCGGTCTTCACGTGCGTGGCGTACAGCGTGAGGCCGGTGAACGACAGGCCACCGACCAGATTGCCCAGCACGGTTGGGATTTCGTTCCAGATCAGGTAGTCCATGATGGAGAAGTTGCCGCCCATCAGCAGACCCGACGGGAACAAGAACATGTTGACCACCGAGTGCTCAAACACCATGAAAAAGAAGACCATGATCGGCATCCACATGGCCACAACCTTGCCCGTCACCGAGGTGGAAATCATCGCGCCCACCACGCCGGTGGACACCATCCAGTTGCACAACATGCCGCGCACGAACAGTGTCAACATGCCAGCCGCACCGTGGTCGGAGTAACCCACAGTACGTGCCTCGCCAATGGTGGCAATCACCTTGCCTACCTTGTCGGGCGGGCTCGAGAAGCCGAAGGTAAAGACAATCGCCATCAACACCGCCACGGTGAAGGCACCGGCAAAGTTGCCGATAAATACCAGGCCCCAGTTACGCAGCACGCCCCCTACGGTGACGCCCGGGCGCTTGTCGATTAGCGCCAGCGGTGTCAGCACAAACACCCCCGTCAGCAGGTCAAAACCCAGCAGATACAACATGCAAAAGCCGACCGGAAACAAGATCGCGCCGATGATGGAATACCCCGTCTGCACGTTGACCGTCACCGCAAACGCGGCAGCCAGAGCCAGGATGGCACCTGCCATGTAAGCCCGGATAAGGGTGTCGCGTGTGGACATGAAGATTTTGGATTCACCGGCATCCACCATCTTTTTCACAAATTCTGAAGGCACTAGATAAGACATTGGGATTCCTCTGGAAGTTGTCAG
The DNA here is from genome assembly GCA_043757205.1 of Comamonadaceae bacterium. Classification (GTDB taxonomy): domain Bacteria; phylum Pseudomonadota; class Gammaproteobacteria; order Burkholderiales; family Burkholderiaceae_C; genus CANCDA01. The sequence continues at coordinate 8,839 of JAYVPU010000303.1, forward strand.
TCGTCACGGATCGTGGGTAAGCATCTATGAGATGCATAAGAGGAAAAGCAATATTCGGGCCAGTATCTACTGGGTGGTGGGCGGTCTTGGTGCGCAACAAAACCACAAGTGGGCACCATGCGCCGGTTGATGCGCCTCATTTTGGACAGGTCGACAGTTTTGCGCCCAGCTCTGGTGCACTGGACAAGGCGGCCACTTCTTTAAATTATGATCCGCGACGCAAGCATCACGCAATCAGGCTGTGATTCAGGAGACCACAATGAAGAGCGTCAAAAAAGAAATTGGTTTGGCCATTATTGGGTGTGGCCGTATCGGCTCGCTGCGCGCAAGGCTGGCAAAAATGCACCCGGCGGTTGGTTTTATCGCCGTCATGGACACAGACCCTGTGGCCGCGCAAAAGCTCGCCACTGAAATCGGAGCCGACTTCTGGTGCACCGACCGGCATGAGGCCATGAACCGCCCCGAAGTCAACGCCATCATCGTGGCCACCAGTGAGCATGAGCACACGCACCCGGTGGTTGATGCATTGCAGCGTCAAGTGCCCGTGTTGGTTGAGAAGCCGATTGCCCTGTCGGTGGCTGACGCGGATCTGATGTTGAAAACCGTCGCTGAGCTGAAGGGCGACTTGCGCGTGGGCTACAGCAGGCGTTACAAAACACGCTACCTATTGGCCAAGGAACAAATCATTCAAGGTCGTTTGGGGACGATCAATGGTGCTTGCGCACGGCTCTACAACTCACGCTCGCAATGTTTTGCGATGCTCAAGCGCAACAAGGAAGCCACGCCTGTGGTGGATGCACTGACCTACTACGTTGACCTGATGGGCTGGCTGCTGGCGGACAACCCCGTAGTGGAGGTTTTTGCCCGCGGGCAAAAGGGCATCATCCACGCGGCCGGTTACGACACGGATGACGTGACGTGGGCCATTTTGACCTGCCGCGACGGTGCGGTGGTGAACCTGGGTGTGAGCTATGCGCTGCCTGAAAAATGGCCGTCCGTGGGGCACAGCGCACGGGTGGAGTTGATTGGTTCGCACGGGGCTTTGCTGATCAATGATGACCACACCGATCAAATCATGCAGACCGACGTGGGCTTCCCCCACGTTTACCTGGCCGATCACAAAATTGAAACCGTGTTTCTCGAAAGCTCCACACCGGGGGACTGGGCTCTGGGTGACTTTCTCGGCCCCATTGCGGACGAGACCCGCGCTTGGCTGGACTACCTGGCCATGGGCAAGCCCTGCAATCTGGCCACACCGGCTGATGCGCGCAGAACCTTGGCGGTCACGCTGGCGATTCAGCAGTCAGCCCGTTCGGGGCAAAGCGTGCGCATTGCGCAAGCTGCGTCAGTCGATTAAGACAGCTTCACTCGCATGAGAACCTCGCAAAGTTGGCTGCCGAGCGTGCTGCGCTTCAGTCTGTGTGCCGTGCTCTCTTGCGCCGCCATGGGGGTCTGTGCCGCTTACCCGGATCGCCCCCTCAAACTGGTGGTGGCCTATCCGCCCGGCGGCGGCACAGACATCATGGCGCGTCTGATCGCGCCTGAGCTTTCCAAGCGTTTGGGGCAGCCGATTGCGATTGACAACCGCGGTGGTGCGGGGGGCAACATCGGCACGGAGTACGCGGTGCGTGCGCCTGCCGACGGCTACACGCTCTTGATGGGCAATGTCGCGCCCAACGCGATCAACGTCAGCATTTATAAAAAACTCCCCTACGACCCGCAAAAAGATTTGAGCCCGATTGCCTTGGTCGCCATCACGCCCAACCTACTGGTCGTCAACAACGATGTGCCTGTGAAATCGGTGGCTGAGCTTGTGGCCTATGCCAAGGCCCATCCGGGGTCGCTCAATTTTCCATCGGCAGGCCAAGGGACTTCGTCCCATCTGGCCGGGGAGTTGTTCAACACCATGGCGCAGGTCAAGATGATGCACATCCCCTACAAAGGGGGTGGTGCCGCATTTTCTGACTTGATCGCAGGCCAAGTGCAACTGTTTTTTGCCACCATGCCCGCCGCGATGCCGCTTGTGCGCTCGGGCAAGCTTCGCGCCATTGCAGTCACATCAGACCAGCGTGCGAGCACACTGCCTGAGCTGCCCACCGTCGCCGAGTCCGGGTTGCCCAATTTCAGCGCGACGACTTGGTATGGCTTGTATGCGCCCAAGGGGACGCCGACCGATATCGTGAATCGCTTAAACCGAGAGATCAAAGACATCCTCGGCCTAGCCGCCATTCGTGAAAAAATGATTCAGCAGGGCTTTGAGCCCCAAGGCCATACACCCGACGAATTTTCTGCCTTCATCGCCAAAGAGATTGCCAAGTGGGCGGCTGTCGTTAAAGCGGCTGGCGTCGTCGGAGAATGATCAAAATGCAAACCCCCACTACTTATGTTTTAGCGCATCGGGTTTGGCCCTTTCTCATTTTTTCGGTGCTTAGTGCCATTGCGCTGTTTGGCTTGACTTGGGCCGCATCGGCGCACGCCCAAAACTACCCGCTCAAACCCATCAAACTGATCGTTCCCTATCCTCCCGGTGGCGGCACTGACACCCTTGCGCGGCCCTTTGCCAAATTACTGGCCGCTGAACTGGGGCAGTCGGTGATTGTTGACAACCGCGGCGGTGCCAGCGGTAATTTGGGCATGGAGTTTGTGGCGCGCGCCCCCGCAGATGGCTACACCCTTTTGCTGGCATTGACACCGCAGTTGGCGGTCAACGTCAGCCTGTTCGATAAATTGACCTATGACCCGAGACGCGACTTTGCACCCATCACCTTATTGGCCGAAGGCCCGTATTTGCTGGTGGTCCATCCTTCGCTGAAGGTCAACTCCGTGGCCGAGCTGATCGCCTTGGCGAAAGCCAAACCGGGTGAGCTCAATTACGCCACCTCCGGCAATGGCAGTGGTGGCCACATGGCCGCCGAGTTGTTCACCAGCATGGCCGGCATCCACATGACACACACGCCCTACAAGGGCGGCGGCCAGGCCCTCAACGATGTATTGTCAGGCCATGTTCAAGTCTTGTTTGCCCCGCCGGTGAGTGCCAGTCAGCACGTCAAAAATGGGCGGCTGCTCGCGCTGGGGATCACCGGAACCAAGGCCTCGGCGAGCTTGCCCCTTGTGCCCACGCTGAGCGACGCTGGCGTACCAGGTTATGACTCCAGCGTTTGGTATGGTCTGCTGGCACCCGCAGGCACACCCAAGGACATCGTGGCCAAGCTCAACGCCGCCGCGCTCAAGGTACTGAAGCAACCCGATTTTCATGCACTGCTGGTCAGCAACGGGATCGAACCCATTGGTAGCACCCCAAGCGAACTCGCCCTCTACATCACCAAAGAAATCACCAAATGGTCCAAAGTCATCAAATCAGCGGGGATCAAACCCGAATGAGCCCCATCGCCCCTTGGCTGCAACTGGGCTACATCATTCCCCATCGCTACACGGACCTGGACGCCTACCAGTTCTACAGAGTCGCACCTGAAGGCATGATGCTGGTCACCACGGGTCTGGATTTGGCCGAGTACACCTTGGCTTCGGTTGAACATCAGATGCCAGCATTTTTCTCATGCCTGGACTTGCTGGCCCACAAACCCGTGGACCGCATTGCGCTCAGCGGTGTGCCGGTGGCCGCTGCGCTGGGGCGTGAACGCACTTTGCGCTTGCTGGCCGATGCGAGTGAGCGCACGGGTCTGGTGTGCGACACCGATCTTGAGGCCCACATTGACACCTTGACGCACCTGGGCATCCGCCAAATCGCGCTGGTCACGCGCTGGTCTGAAGCCGTTAACACGGCGCTCATCGCTTACCTCAAAGCAGCGGGCATTGAGGTGCTGGCGCATCGCTCTCGCGGGCGTTCATTGTTGCAAAACAAAGGCGCGAATGCCTTAGCAGACCATGAGCTGGCCTTGGAACTGGGCCGTGATGTCATGCAGGCCACTCCCAAAGCCGAGGCTTTGTTGATGCCCGGTGGCCTGTGGTTTGCCATTCACGCGGTGCCGATTTTGGAGGCCGAATTCCACAAGCCCGTACTGCTGAATATCTTGAGCACCACGTCCAATGCCTTGCGCGCCCATGCTCAAACTTCTCCAGACACTCCACGCGCTGATCCGCACTGGGGCTTGGTGTTGGCAAGCTGAGTTGGAAGGCTCAGGACGCGGCTGAGTCAACCTTTACCGATAAAACGACTCGACCTTACCCTTCAGCTTGATCAGCAGCGGCTTGCCCTTGCGGTCTAGTGTTTTGCCTGCGGGCACTTTGATCCAGCCTTCGCTGATGCAGTACTCCTCCACATCGCCACGTTCTTTGTCGTTGAAGCGGATGCCGATGTCGTGCTCGAACACGGCGGCCACGTGGTGAGGGCTGCGCGGGTCGATGCAGAGGTGGTCGGGTAAAGACGGACGCAGGGGGGGTGAGGTGGTTTCGTTCATGGGTGTCGATTCTCCATGAATTGAGCTTGATCTGGGCTAGCCAGAAATTTTCCCACGGGAAGAAGAGAAGCCGCTGAATTTGTGGGCTTATGTTCAAATGCAAATTACCATTTACACAGGAGACTTTCATGCGTCGAAGCTTCAAAATTTTTCTCGCGCTGCTGGCATCAGCGCTTTTCTGCTCTGCGGGCTTTGCACAGGACAAAGTGGTCTATCACATTGATGATGCAGCGACTCAGGCCACCAAGGGCCTGCGCAATATTCGCAATCACCTGGATGTGGCCCCGGACACCAAGATCGCCGTGGTGACGCACGCCAACGGGGTGGACTTTTTGATGGAAGGTGCCAAAGACGCCAAGAACCCCGACATCGATTACGGCTCGCTCGTCAGTGCCCTCAAGGCCCGTGGGGTGAGCTTTGAGGTGTGCGAGATCACACTCAAAAATCGCAATCTGAAGAAAGAGCAGTTCAACCTCGACGCGACGTTCACCCCTTCGGGCGTGGTGCGCATCGGCCAGCTGCAAAGCCGCGAAAAATACGCCTACATCAAGCCTTAGAGTGACGGGCTGTGCGATGCGGCCATGCAGGACCAACGCCGGCGGGGTTTTCCTCAGGTATTCAAATTCTTTCAAATCCGATACATTGCCGCTGATGCGACCCGATTGGGCGCCATTCAACACAAAGGAGTCTTGTCATGTCATCGTTTCGTTCGCTGCTTCTCATCAGCCTGACACTTGTGGCGCAACTCGCCACGGCGCAAAACGCACCGGTGCGCCTGCGCGCCACCATCACCAGCTTTGACGGCCAGGTGCTCGCCGTGAAGACTCGCGAGGGCGAGGCGCTTCAAATCCACTTGCCCGACAACGTGTCAGTGTCGGCCGCCAAAACGATTACCTTGGCCGATATCAAGCCGGGTGATTTTGTCGGTTCGGCCACGGTGAAAAACGCGCAAGGCGTGCTGGTGGCGCGGGAGCTGCATTTGTTCCCGGCGGCCTTGCGCGGTGTGGTGTCTGAGGGGCACACGAACTGGGACTTGGAGCCGGGCTCGCAAATGACCAATGCCACGCTGAGCGCAGCGCCGGTGCAAAGCGCGGGCGGGCGTGAGATCACGCTGAGCTACAAAGACGGTGCGCAGACGATTCTGATCCCCGACGGCATACCGATCTTCACCACCGTGCCGGGCGACAAGTCGCTGCTGGTGCCAGGGGCGACGATCTTCACGGGTGCGCAACGCGCAGCCGACGGCAAAATAACGGCAGCGCGTATCCAGGTCAGCAAAGATGGTGCGCGGCCTGCTCAGTAATTTCCCAGCTCAGTCATTCACTACAAAGAAGGAGACATTCATGAAACGCTTACTCACCATCGCCACCACCACGTTGCTGCTTATCGGCGGCTTGGCCGGTTGCGCCGCCGACTATCGCGCTCAAGCCCAGACCGACTCAAAGTGGGTCACCCTGTTCAACGGCGTTCACGCCAACGACTGGACACCGATTGGCAATGCCAACTGGCGAATTCAAGAGGGCAGCTTGCAGGGCGATGTGGGCGCGGGCTTCCTCGTGTCCAAGAAGTCCTACAAAGACTTCGAGTTGCGCGCTGAGTTTTGGTCTGATGAAGAGGCCAACAGTGGCATCTTCATCCGCTGTGCAGACCCGCTCAAGGTCACGGCCGACAACGCGTACGAGGTCAATATTTTCGACAAACGTCCCGACCCCAGCTATGGCACGGGCGCCATCGTCAACGTGGCCAAAATCGGCACCATGATCAAGGCAGCGGGCAAATGGAACGTTCTTGAGATCAGCGCCAAAGGCCCGGTGATGAGCGTCACGCTCAACGGCGTGCGCACGGTGGACGGGGCGCGCGATGCGCGTCTGGCCAGCGGCCCGATTGCCCTACAGTCGGCAGGTGGCACCATCAAGTTCCGCAAGGTTGAAATTTTGCCGCTGTAATCGATCAACGATGAAAGCGGTTTATTACGAGACCAAAGGCGCGGCCCAGCAGGTCTTGCAACTGGCTGAGTGCGCCTTGCCGGAGCCGCAGGCGGGTGAGGTGCGGGTGCGCATCCACGTGTCGGCGGTGAACCCGTCGGACACCAAAGCGCGCGGCGGCTACCGGGGGCAGATCACCATGCCCTTCCCGCGCATCACCCCGCACCAGGACGGCGCGGGCGTGATTGATGCGGTGGGGGTGGGTGTGGGCGCGGCACGCGTGGGCGAGCGCGTCTGGGTCTATGAGGCGACCTTGGGCCGGGCTTTTGGCACCTGCGCCGAGTACACCACGGTGCCCGAACACAAGGCGGTGGCCTTGCCGGAGCACATTGATTTTGAGACCGGCGCCTGCATGGGCATTCCGGCCATGACGGCGCACCGTTGCGTGTTGGCAGATGGATCGGTGCGAGGGAAAACCGTGCTGGTGCAGGGCGGTGCGGGGGCCGTCGGCTTTTATGCGGTGCAAATCGCCAAGCTGGAGGGCGCGCGCGTGATTGCCACTGTGAGCCGTGACGAGCAGGCGGTGCAGGCGCGTCTGGCCGGGGCCGATCATGTGATCAACTACAAAACCGAAAACGTCAGCCAGCGTGTCAAGGACATCACGGGGCTGGACAGCGGCTTGGACCGAGTGATTGAGGTGGCGTTTGGGGTGAATCTGGCGACCGATGTGGCGCTGCTCAAAACCGACGGCATCATCGCCTCCTACGCGTCAGACGCGATTCACGAGCCCACCGTGCCCTTTTGGACCATGATGGCCAAAGGTTTGGTGCTGCGCTTTGTGCTGGTGTATGCCATGTCGCGCCAGGCGCATGACGAGGCGGCCAGTTACATCACGGCGGCGCTGCAAGCCCATCGCTTGAAGCACCAAGTGTTTGCCCGCTACGGCTTCACGCTTGACGAGGTGGTGGCCGCGCATGAGGCGACCGAGAGCATGGCAAACGTGGGTAAGGTGCTGATTCGACTGGCCTAAGGACGAGGTTGATTGGCAGCTTTGATATAGATTAGGTGCGTCTGCCCTGCATTCCACTGTATTCGGCTTGAAATCTGCTACCGGCCTGTCTATAAAGAAGGATCGGGCTGGGGCGCAGGTGAGTTGGGCGGGCTTGTGAACTGGCTTTGGTCTGTGCAATTCGTTTGCGAAGGAGACTCGTCATGGCCACCACAAATTGGCGCCTTGAAGGCGACTGGATCAAAAGCTGTAGTTGCGCTTACGGCTGCCCCTGCGATTTCAATGCGCGGCCTACCCGTGGCGAGTGCAAGGGTATGGCGGGCATGCGGATTACCAAAGGGCATTTTGAATCGACCCAGCTGGATGGCTTGAGTTTTTGTCTGACGGTGTTTTTCCCCGGCGCGCTGCACGAAGGCAACGGCGAAGGGCAGCCCATTATTGACGAGCGCGCCACACCCGCGCAGCGCGAAGCCCTGTTCAATATTTTGCAAGGTCAAAACTCTGCCCCGGGCACGCTGTTCAGCATTTTCAGCGCGATCATCAAAAAGATGCACGCGCCGATTTTTGCGCCCTTCAATTGGCAGCAATTTGACCAAGCGGGGCGTAAGGCGCACCTGAGCGTTCCCGGCGTTCTGGAGACCGAGGTGGAGCCGATCAAGAACCCGATCACGGGTGCACCGCACCGCATCCGGGTTGTGATGCCCGAGGGCTTTGAACATCATGTGGGTGAAGTGGCCAGCGCCAATATTGTCAGCAGCGGCGCAATCCCTTTCACCACGCGCAGCAGTCACAGCACGCTGGCCCACGTGGTGCAGACACCGCAGGGCGTTGCCGCCTGAGGTCGCTGCATGACCGTGCGGCGCGAGCAGGCCCCCGTGTTGGCCGCTTTGCTGTTGGTGGTGGCAGCAAGTTGGGCTTACCTGTGGAGCGGCGCGGGCACGATGCAGCAGATGGGCGACATGCTGATGCCCATGAGTTCCGGCCCGTGGACGGCGGCGCATGCGGCGGTCATGTTGGCCATGTGGGTGGTGATGATGCTGGCCATGATGCTGCCCAGCGCGACGCCCATGATTTTGTTGTACGCGACCCTCGCACGCCAATGGCGGGAGCGGGGTCAACCGGTTGGCTCGGTGGCTGTGTTTGTGTCGGCTTATGGGCTGGTTTGGGCGGTGTTTAGCGTGGTCGCCACCGCCTTGCAGTTCACACTGGAGCGCATCGCCGTGTTGTCACCCATGATGGAGTTGAGCAGCACCGCCCTGGCCGGTGCGTTGCTGATCGCCGCCGGTATTTACCAATGGACACCCTTGAAGCAGGCTTGCTTGCGGAACTGCCGTTCCCCGTTTGATTTCTTCCTGACGCAATGGCGAACGGGCCGCTGGGGCGCTTTTGCGATGGGCCTGCGCCACGGTGCCTATTGCCTGGGCTGCTGCGGGATGTTGATGCTGCTGCTGTTCGTTGGCGGCGTCATGAGCCTGGCCTGGATGGCCGGTTTAGCGCTGCTGGTGCTGGTGGAAAAACTCGCGCCTTTGGGCCACTGGAGCAGCCGGGGTGTGGGCCTGGTGCTGGTGGCCTGGGGTCTGGCCACCTGGGGCGCTTTGGTTTAACGCAAGGAGAAACATCATGATGATTGCGCGATGGAGTATTGATGCCCGCTTTGGCTATAAGCAGCAAGCGGTTGAGCACTTGCAGCGTTGGCTGCGGGAGATTGCGCCCCAGATCGGCGTGAAGCCCGAGCGCACGCGCTTGTTGACAGGCTCGGTCGGCGCGCTGGAGGCCACCTTGCAGACCGAGCACCAGATTGAGGACCTGGCCGAGTTGGAGCGCATCTGGAGCAAGCTGGCCGCGATCCCGGCGCACGCACAGTGGGGCAAGGAGTTGGAGCCTTTTGTGGTCTCCGGCACCAGCCGCTGGGAGATTTACCGGGTGTTGTGACGGCCAGCGTCCGCTCTCGGGCATGATGGCGGTATGACGACCTGGATCGACACCCATTGCCACTTGGATGCAGCAGAGTTTGGGGCGAAAACCCTTGAAATACGTGCGCAAGCAGCTATTAAAAATGTAGCGAATTGCGTTCTGCCCGCAGTCGAGATTGCTAACTTTGACGCCGTGAGGCAACTCGCGCACCAGACCGGTGACAGCTATGCGCTGGGCATTCACCCACTGTACGTGGGGCGGGCGCAGGACGATGACTTGCAGCGCCTGGACGCGGCTTTGCACCAGCACCGAGACGACCCGCATCTGGTGGCGGTGGGCGAAATTGGCTTGGACTTCTTTGTGCCTGAGCTCTGCGAGAGCCCGCTGCGGGAACGCCAGGAATATTTCTACCTGGAACAACTCAAGATCGCGAGCAAACATGAGCTGCCGGTGATCTTGCATGTGCGCCGCTCGGCTGATCGCCTGCTCAAGGGCTTGCGCGAAGTGGCCCAGAGCAACGGCCAAGCCCAACCCTGGCACGGCATTGCCCACGCCTTTAACGGTAGCGAGCAGCAGGCGCGTGAATTCATCAAGCTGGGTTTCAAGCTGGGCTTTGGTGGTGCGCTGACCTATGAGCGCGCCCAGCAGCTGCGCCGCTTGGCGACTAGCTTGCCGCTGGATGCCCTCGTGATGGAAACCGACGCGCCCGACATGCCACCGCACTGGCTGTACAAAACGGCCGAACAGCGCGCCGCCGGTGAAGCTCAGGGGCGCAACGAACCGGGGGAAGTGCCGCGCATCGGGGCCGTGTTGGCCCAGCTGCGTGGCATCACGCCTGAGGCGTTGGCCGCAGCCACCACCCGCAATGCGATGGACGCCTTGCCGCGCATGCAAGTGTTGATGCGGGCCTGCGACCGCGCATAGGGATAATGCCCTCATCTTGAAAAAACAATCCCTCATCCACCCCGAAGTTAATTTCTCTGACGAAGGTCCGGTGCGCCACCTGCACTTGGGAAGCCCCTGGATTCAGGGCTCCATGTTGATGGACGCACCCACTGTGCTGGTGCACGAGTACATCCAACGCATGATGGCCTGGCTCTTGTTTGTGGAGGCTGACAGCGTGCCTAAACGGCAAGCCTTGCAGCTCGGCCTAGGCGCGGGCTCGCTCACCAAGCACTGCCATAAGGTGTTGCGCATGAAGACCACCGCGATTGAGCTCAACCCTCAGGTGCTGCACGCCTGCCGAGGTTGGTTCAAATTGCCTGCGGACAACTCGCGCATCCAGGTCATCCTGGCCGATGCGTCGCAAGAGATCGCGCAGCCGCGCTGGTGGGGTACGGTGGATGCCTTGCAGGTCGATTTGTACGACGATGACGCAGCTGCTCCTGTGCTGGACAGCGCCGCGTTCTACGCTGATTGTCGTCGGGTGTTGACCGATGAAGGCTGCATGACAGTCAACCTGTTTGGCCGGGCATCCAGCTTTGCCAAGAGCGTTGAAAAAATCAGCCAAGCGTTTGGAGCGGACGCGGTCTGGGCTTTCAAAGCCACACGGGAGGGCAACACCGTTGTGCTGGCACAGCGTACTCCCTCGCGCCCCAAGCGCGCCGTGCTGGCCGAGCGTGCTGAAGTGATCCAGACCCGCTGGGGCCTGCCTGCCGTCAAATGGCTACGCGGCTTCAAACCCACTGTGACTTTGTGACTTGAACGTTGCTATGAAAACCAAAACCGGTCATCCCACGTCAAACCCTGCAACGCACCAAGGCCCCATTGACTGGCGGCGGCTGGTGGAGTGGCTGCATCACGACGGGGTGATCTCGCTGGAAGAAGCGCAGCGCACCGTGACCCGCTGTTCTCAAGCCGAAAGTGCGCAGCACCCGATGCTGCGTCTGGCCAGCGTGGCCATGCGCCGCTCCAGTGACCAAAAACCGTTGGATGTGGAGACGCTGACCCAGTGGCTGGCGCTGCGCGCGGGTTTGGATTACCTGCGCATTGACCCTCTCAAGGTGGACGTGGGCAAGGTGGCCGATGTGATGAGTGCGGCTTACGCTGAGCGCCATCATGTGTTGCCCGTGCAGGTCACGCCGACCGAGGTGGTGGTGGCTACGGCTGAGCCTTTTGTGATCGATTGGGTGAGTGAAGTGGAACGCCAGTCGCGCCGCAGTGTGCGCCGCGTGTTGACCAGTCCGCAGGATATTCACAAATTCACAGCCGAATTTTTTGCCTTGGCCAAGTCGGTGCGATCCGCCCAAAAATCAGGGGCCAGCGCAGGCGGCGCCAGCTTTGAGCAACTGGTTGAGCTGGGCAAGAGCAACAAGCAGCTCGACGCCAACGACCAGGGTGTGGTGCAGGTGGTGGATTGGTTATGGCAGTACGCCTTTGACCAGCGCGCCAGTGACATTCACCTGGAGCCACGCCGCGAGCAGGGGGTGATTCGCTTCCGCATCGACGGTGTCTTGCATCCGGTGTACCAAATGCCCATGGGCGTGCTGACCGCGATGACGGCGCGCATCAAGCTGCTGGGTCGCATGGATGTGGTGGAAAAGCGCCGCCCGCAAGATGGCCGTATCAAGACGCGCAACCCGCGCGGTGACGAGGTAGAGATGCGCATCTCTACCTTGCCCACCGCTTTTGGCGAGAAAATGGTGATGCGGATTTTTGACCCGGACAACACGGTCAAGGATTTGGATGCGCTAGGTTTTACGCCGCACGACGCGCAGCGCTGGGAGGCGCTGGTCCAGCGCCCGCATGGCATCATTCTGGTGACCGGCCCGACCGGTTCGGGCAAGACCACGACGCTGTACTCCACCTTGAAGCGGGTGGCGACTGAAGAGGTCAATGTGAGCACGGTGGAGGACCCGATCGAGATGATCGAGCCCTCGTTCAACCAAACCCAGGTTCAACCCCAGCTGGACTTCAACTTTGCGGAAGGCTTGCGCGCGCTGATGCGGCAAGACCCGGACATCATCATGGTGGGTGAGATTCGTGATTTGCAGACCGCTGAAATGGCGGTGCAAGCCGCACTCACCGGACACTTGGTGTTCAGTACCCTGCACACCAACGATGCACCTTCGGCCATCACCCGGCTCATGGAGTTGGGCATTCCGCCTTACCTGATCAACGCGACGGTGCTGGGCGTGCTGGCGCAGCGTTTGGTTCGCACCTTGTGCCCGCAGTGCAAAGAACGCGACGAGACCGCCACGCGCGAGGCCTTGGCCGAGGTGGTCAAACCGTGGCAAATTAATGGCGGCTACAAACCTTACAAACCAGTGGGGTGCGTGGATTGCCGCATGACGGGATTCATGGGGCGCATGGGCTTGTACGAGCTGTTGGTGGTGAGCGAAGCCTTTAAAGACAAGGTCAATCGGGAGCCCAGTATCGACGCCCTGCGCCGTCAGGCGGTGAGTGATGGCATGCGTCCACTTCGGCTGGCAGGCGCACTGCGGGTGGCTGAAGGGTTGACGGTCATGGAAGAGGTGCTGAGCTCCACGCCGCCTTTGTAGGTGTAATCCACAGGTAAGAATGCACCGTTTTCATTGCAGAATCCAGCGTTCGACAATTGTTTACAGGAGATTTTTGTGAATATCAAGAGTCAAAAAGACTTTTTCTCCGGGCTCATGTTCATGGGTATCGGTGTGGCCTTCGCCTGGGGTGCCACCACCTACAGCGTGGGTACTGGTGCGCGCATGGGGCCGGGTTACTTCCCGCTGGTGCTGGGGGTTTTACTGGCCATTCTGGGTGCCGTCATCACCTTTGATTCCCTGGTGATTGAGACCGAGGATGGTGACAAGATCGGTGCATTTGCCTGGAAACCGGTGACTTTCATCATTTTGGCCAACGTGTTGTTCGGGGTCATGATTGGTGGTCTGCCCAGCATCAAGCTGCCCCCGATGGGCATGATCGCGGGCATTTATGCCTTGACCTTTGTGGCCAGTCTGGCGGGTGATGAATTTAAGGCCAAAGAGTGCTTCGTCTTGGCCACGATTTTGTCGATTGGCAGCTACTTGGCGTTCATCATGCTGCTTAAATTGCAGTTCCCCGTGTGGCCAGCTTTCATTACGGGTTAAGGACTCAACATCATGGATCTGATTAACAACCTTTCTCTCGGTTTTAGCGTTGCGTTCACGCTGCAAAACCTGGCTTATTGCCTCATCGGCTGCGTCTTGGGCACCTTGATCGGCGTGTTGCCGGGCATTGGCCCGGTGGCCACCATCGCCATGTTGCTGCCTGCCACTTACGCTTTACCGCCTGTGGCTGCACTGATCATGTTGGCCGGTATCTACTACGGCGCCCAGTACGGTGGCTCCACCACCGCCATTTTGGTGAATTTGCCGGGCGAGTCCTCATCGGTGGTGACCGTGATCGACGGCTACCAGATGGCGCGACAGGGTCGAGCGGGACCGGCCTTGGCCGCTGCCGGTATCGGCTCTTTCTTTGCCGGTTGCGTCGGCACCTTGATCCTGGCGGCCTTTGCGGCACCGCTGACCGAAGTGGCCTTCAAGTTCGGCCCGGCTGAGTACTTCTCCCTCATGGTGCTGGGTTTGATTGGTGCAGTGGTGTTGGCTTCGGGCTCTTTGCTCAAGGCGATTGCCATGATCGTGCTGGGCCTGTTGTTGGGTCTGGTGGGTACCGACGTGAACTCCGGCGTAGCGCGATTTAGCTTCGATATCCCTGAGTTGACCGATGGCATTGGCTTCGTCGTGATTGCCATGGGCGTGTTCGGTTATGGCGAGATCATCAGCAATCTGTCGCGCCACGAAGATGACCGCGAAGTGTTCGTTGGCAAGGTCACGGGTCTGATGCCCACCAAGGAAGACTTCCGCAACATGGTGCCCGCTATTTTGCGTGGCACGGCTCTGGGCTCCATGCTGGGTATCTTGCCCGGTGGCGGTGCCTTGCTGGCGGCTTTTGCGGCTTACACGGTTGAGAAGAAAACCAAACTGCGTCCCGGTGAAGTGCCTTTCGGTAAAGGCAATATCCGTGGTGTGGCTGCGCCTGAGTCGGCCAATAACGCCGGTTCACAAACCTCCTTCATCCCCTTGCTGACGCTGGGCATCCCGCCTAACGCCGTGATGGCCTTGATGGTGGGTGCCATGACCATTCACAACATCCAGCCTGGCCCTCAGGTGATGACGAGCAACCCTGAGCTGTTCTGGGGCTTGATTGCGTCGATGTGGATTGGCAACGCGATGCTGGTGATTCTGAACTTGCCGCTGATCGGTATGTGGATCAAACTGCTGACCATTCCTTACCGCTGGTTGTTCCCGGCCATCGTGTTGTTCTGTGCGATTGGTGTGTACTCCACCAACAACAACACCTTTGACATCTGGATGGTGGCCATCTTTGGTGTGATCGGTTATCTGTTCATCAAACTCGGTACCGAGCCAGCACCTTTGCTGCTGGGCTTCATTCTGGGCCCCATGATGGAAGAGAATCTGCGCCGGGCCTTGCTGCTGTCGCGTGGTGATTGGCTGACGTTTGTCACCCGTCCGCTGTCGGCTGGCTTGCTGGCTGCCGCCCTGCTGCTGCTGGTCATCGTGCTCTTGCCTGCGGTGAAGTCCAAGCGAGAGGAAGCTTTTGTGGAAGAGTGATCTTCACGTAGGCTGATCAAGAGGCACCTTCGGGTGCCTTTTTTCTGTCAAACGCATGCCGCACAATAGTGGCATGAGGACATCATGCAATTGAACCAACATCCATCGCAACACCCCCAAAGGGTGGCGCTGCACAATGAAATCCATGCGCGGCCACCGGAGGCGATGCCTGTGCCGCTGGCCATTTCGCACGTCGTCATGTTGTGCGACGCGGCACAGCGCGAGGCGAGTCGCGCGCATGTGGCTGCTTTGCTGCGGGACCACCATCTGCCTTTGCCTGATGCGGCAACGATTCACTTGCGGGTGGACGTGGGCGCATTTCGCCTGCGCTGGGAGTTGCACACCGAGTTTGTCACCTGGACTTTTATGCGACCGGTCTCCAATGATGGGATTGAGCAACGCGTGCCCGATCCGGCCGTGGACGCCGTACCGCAGACCTGGTTTGCGGGCTTGCCTGGCCAGTGCCTGAGCAGTCTGCATTTGTGGGCATTGCCAGCGTTGGCAACGGCGGGAGGGGGTGTCTTGGTCAAGCACATGTTGGCTGAGAACGCTTTGATCGCGTCCAATGTGGCGGGCGATGTGGCCGAGGTGTACACGGACTTTGCCATTCAAGCGGATGGGTTTTCGCGCATGCTTTTGTTTGTGGGTGACATGACACCGCGCCGTCTCGGTCGCTTGGTGCAGCGTTTGCTTGAGATTGAAACCTACCGCATGGCGGCTTTGCTGAGTTTGCCTCTGGCACGCGGGGCTTCGGCCGTGCTGGCCACGGCTGAGCGCGAGCTGGCCGATCTGGCAGAAGCCATCCGCAGCGCTAACCGCAACGAAGAGCCTCAACTGTTGGACCGGTTGACGCAGCTGGCCGGGCAGGTTGAGAGCCAGCATGCGGCAACGCACTCCCGGTTTTCTGCCTCCATGGCTTATTTTGAGCTGGTGGACAAGCGCATCGCTGAAATTGCCGAGACGCGTTTGCCCGGTATGCAGACGATTCGTGAGTTCATGGATCGGCGTCTTTCACCAGCGCGCAGCACCTGCGAGTGGGCAACCCGGCGGCAAGACGCGCTGTCGCAGCGGGTCTCGCGCATCAGTAGTTTACTGCGCACGCGGGTGGAAATTGTGCAAGAGCAAAGCAGCCAAGCCTTGCTGGCCACCATGAATCAACGCCAAGACATGCAGCTCAAATTGCAAACGACGGTAGAGGGTTTGTCTGTGGCGGCCATTACCTATTACGTGGTGGGGCTGATTGCGTACTTGGCCAAAGGAGCGCATAGCCTGGGCTGGCCTTGGAGTGCGGAAAGTACATCGGCGGTGGCCGTGCCGCTGGTGGCACTCAGTGTGTGGTGGTCGCTGCGGAAATTGCACCAAAAAATTGTGGGGTAATAAGAGTGAGAGAAATGAAGCGACTTCTAAGTCTTTGGCTCCTTTTTGTGGTCGTGACCTTGCCCGTTGGTGCTCAGAGTTATCCCACCAAACCTGTGCGCCTGCTGGTGCCCTTCCCGGCGGGTGGCGGCACGGACATCTTGTCGCGTGCCTTGGCGCAAAAACTGGCCGACAAAATGGGCCAATCGGTGGTGGTGGAAAACCGGCCCGGTGCGGGTGGCACCATCGGTGCCGAGGCTGGTGCCAAGGCCGCGCCCGATGGCTACACGCTGCTGCTTACCACGTCGAGCACGCACAGCATCGGCCCGGCTATCAATCCACGAATCCCCTACAACGTTGAGACCGATTTCACGCCTATCGTTTACGTGGCCAACTCACCGCAGATCATTCTGGTGCCTGTGAATTCACGCGCCAAAAACCTGCGCGAGTTCATTGACTATGCGCGTCAGAACCCGGGGCGTTTGAATTACGCGTCCAGCGGCAATGGCACCATCTCCAACCTCGCCACCGAGGTTTTCAAGTCCCAATCCGACACATTCCTTGTGCACATACCCTACCGTGGCACCGGGCTATCCATCACCGACCTGGTCAGCGGCAAAGTGGACGTGCTGTTCGATTCCCTGGTCAGTGGCATGCCGCATGTGAAGGATGGCAAATTACGCGCATTGGCCGTGACCAGCCCCAAGCGCAGTGCGCTGGCACCGGAGATGCCGACCGTGGCTGAACTTCTGCCTGGTTTCGAATCTGTGACCTGGTTCGGCATCTATGGACCGCGTGGCTTGCCCGCTGACATCGTGGCGCGTGTTAACCAAGCGGTGAATGCTGCATTGGCAGATTCTGACCTCAAGGATCGCTTTGCCCGTTTGGGTGCGGAGCCCACTGGCGGCACACCCGAAGCTTTTGCTGCAACGGTGAAGGCGGAGTCGGCCAAGTGGAAAAAAATCATTGCCGAACGAAAAATAACCTCAGACTGAACAGGAGCCTCCATATGAAATTCAACTACGCCAACCCCTACGCCAGCACCCGTTTGCCGGTCTTTGCCCGCAACGTGGTGTCCACCTCTCACCCGCTGGCCTCGCAGGCCGGTTTGCGTATGTTGTGGAAGGGCGGTAATGCGGTGGATGCCGCTATTGCTGCTGCTGCGGTGCTCACCATCTGTGAGCCCGTGAGCAATGGCTTGGGCAGCGATGCGTTCGGCATTGTGTGGGACGGCAAGGAACTTCATGGCCTCAACGCCTCAGGTCGCGCACCGCAGAGCTGGACGCCTGAATATTTCAAGCGCAAGTATGGCGACAGCGAGACTGCACCGCCGAAGCGGGGCTTTGATTCCGTCACCGTGCCCGGCGCGGTGGCCAGTTGGGTGGCGATGAGTGAGCGCTTTGGCAAGTTGCCCTTTGCCGACCTGATGGAGCCGGCCATCGAGATCGCTGAGCGCGGCTATTTGTTGCCGGTGGTGGTGCAGGAAAAGTGGGCGGCCGCGACCGATGAGATGAAGTCGCTCCCCGGGTTTGCACAAAATTTCTTGCCCTGGGGGCGTGCACCAGAAGTGGGTGAGTTGTTCCAGTTCAAGGCCGCGGCGCGCGGCTTGCGTGCCATCGCGCAAACTAAAGGCCAAGCCTTTTACGGTGGTGAAATCGCACACGCGCTTGAAAAATTCTCTACCGCCAACAACGGTAGCCTCAAGGCGAGTGACTTTGCTGCTTATCAGCCGGAGTGGGTCAAACCGATTGGCAAAAACTATCGGGGCTACACCCTGCATGAAATTCCGCCTAATGGGCAAGGCGTTGCGGCCTTGATCGCCCTGGGGATTTTAGACAAGTTTGACCTGGGCGCGCTGGCGGTGGACGGTGTGGACTCCCAGCACTTGCAGATTGAAGCCATGAAGTTGGCTTTTGCCGATGTGTACCGCTATGTGGCCGAACCCGCGAGCATGGAAGTCACGGTCGAGCAAATGCTTGACGACACCTACTTGGCCTCGCGCGCCAAACTCATCGACATGAAACGGGCGCAAGATTTTGGCGCGGGCAATCCGGTCAAGGGCGGCACAATTTACCTGAGCACAGCAGACGAAAACGGCATGATGGTCAGCTTCATTCAGAGCAACTACATGGGTTTTGGCTCGGGCTGCGTGGAGCCCACGTTTGGCGTCAGCCTGCAAAACCGGGGGCATGCGTTCAGCCTGGATCCGGCGGCACTGAATCCGGGCAATCTGGTGGCACCGGGCAAGCGCCCCTTCCACACCATCATCCCCGCTTTTTTAACGAAAGACGGGCAACCGGTGATGAGCTACGGCGTCATGGGGGCCAATATGCAGCCTCAGGGCCACGTGCAGACCCTGGTGCGCATGCTGGACTACGGACAAAACCCGCAGGCCGCATGCGATGCGCCACGCTGGCGCTACAACGAGGGTTTGGAGATCAATGTGGAAGCCAATATGGCAGCGCCCACCGTGCAGGGATTGGCTGAACTCGGGCACCGCATGGAGGTGATCACCGACTCTTACCAGGACTTTGGTGCAGGCCAGTTCATCTGGCGTGCGGGAGACCCCAAGCTGGAGGGCTATGTGGTGGCCAGTGACCCGCGTCGGGACGGTTTGGCGGCAGGATTCTAGGCTATATTTTCTATGAGTTCCAATGTCAAAAATTCCTGATGCACTTGTAAATGATGCACAATCAGCTCCTAAAAATATAGCAACTGGGGTGCTTCTGGCGGCTCTGGGTGCCATTGCATTCAGTGGTAAGGCGATCATCGTCAAGCTGGCCTATCGCTACCAAGTGGATGCGGTCACGCTCATCATGTACCGCATGCTGTTTGCCTTGCCGCTGTTCATGGCCATGGCGTGGTGGGGCACGTATCGACTAGGTGGGTCTGTGCGTGTTGCACTGACGCGCCGTGACTGGATTGGCATTGTTGGTCTGGGTTTTAGCGGTTATTACTTGGCCAGTTTTCTTGATTTTGCCGGGTTGCAATACATCAGCGCTTCATTAGAGCGCTTGATTCTCTACATCACACCCACACTGGTCATGGGTTTGGGTTGGTTGCTCTATGGTCGTTCTATTCAGCGCACGCAGGTGTGGGGCATGGGGCTCAGTTATTTAGGCGTGGTGTTGGTGTTTGGTCATGAGGTGAGCCTGGAGGGGGGGGGCGTGGCCTTGGGGGCTTTGTTGGTATTTTTAAGTGCTGTCAGTTACGCGATTTACTTGAGCTACAGCGGCGAGCTGGTGCAGCGATTGGGCTCGCTCAAGTTGGTCGGTTTGGCAACGACGGTGGCCTGTTTGTTGTGCATTCTTCAGTTTGCATTGTTGCGTCCCTTGAACTGGAATGCAATGCAAGTAGCGCCAGAAGTGATCTGGCTGTCATTGTTGAACGCGACTGCATGTACGGCCGTGCCGGTATTGCTTGTGATGATGGCTATTGAGCGTATTGGCGCTGGTGCTGCGGCCCAGGCCGGTATGGTTGGGCCGATGTCCACTATCCTGATGGGGGTCTGGATTTTGGGTGAGCCGTTCACGAGTTGGGTCGGTTTGGGGACCGTGCTGGTGATTGCCGGCATTCTTGTTTTTAGCCAATCAGGCAGGACGCGAATTTTGAATCGTTAAGATTCGGGCTAGAACAGGGGGGGAATAAGACAATTAGTTCATAAAATGTGAACTGTTACACCGTAAGTGGTTGCCGTAAGTGTTAATTTACGTAAAAACCTCTTACATTTCCGTAATAAGAAATGGGCGATCGAATTGAGACAGCTTCACATTACTCACCTCACAAGACTTAGTCTATCCAATCACTTTCGATCCTTTGGGTGGGGCGTGGCGTTATTCGTGAGTTTTCTGTGTGTATCCCAGCCTGGCATGGCACAAACCAAAAGCCAACCCAGTGCAGCCTTTGAACTCTACAACGAAGCCAAATATGATGCCGCTGCTGCACGCGGCTTGTCGGATTTGTTGGTTCAACCTTGGAATCATGAGCTGAGATTGTTGGTCGCCGACAGCTTGCTGCGTGTCGGAAAAGTGGCAGAAGCCAAAATTCAATTAGAGACTTTGGATGGAACCAGTGTGGCCAAGGATGCCAAAACTCGATTGAGCGCACTGCAAAAGCCTGGTCCCAATGTGGCGGTAAGTTTGCCGGCGTCGCCGACTGTGGTGGCCGCACCGATAGTCGCACCGATTTCACCAGTCCGCGTTGTTGAGCTTCCTACAGTGCCAGTTCAGGTCACGGCCCCTGCCTCTGTGCCAGTCCAAGTGGTTGCGACTGCCTCCGCCCCAGCTTTGGCTAATGTTTCAATTCCCGCGCCTATCGCAACACCCGTGACGGTCAGTAATCAATCGGTGGTGACGCCCACTGGCGCGCTCCTTCAACTGGCCCCGTTTCAATACATTCCTCCAGCGGGTGCGCGTTTGCCCGATCAGGCCACGCAACCCAAACGCAGTCCTGAGTACCAGCGAATTGCGGACTTGAGCACGGCGGGTGACTACCAAACTGCGGGGACAGAAGGACTGGCCTTGCAGGACAAGGGGGGCATGGATGATGAGTTGAAGCTGATTTTTGCCAACAGCCTCGCGTGGACAGGCCGTTTACCAGAGGCAACGCGAACTTACCAAAGTTTGACGACGGGAAAACTGGCCAAAGAAGCGAACATTGGCTTGGCCAACATTGATCGCTGGTTGGGCTACGACCACCGAGCCGCACCCGTTTACCGTTCGGTGTTGGCGACGGATCCGGAGAATCCGGATGCCTTGCTAGGACTTGAATTGGCATCGCGTGAGCTCCGCCCACGCACCATGCTGACCTATGGCGGATCTAATGATTCTTCCGATCTGAACACGCGCGTATTCACGGCCAATCATCGCTGGCGTGACAGTACCGGTGCAAACGTCATGGAGGTCGAAACCAGTCGTTTTAAGGGCACTTTGCCCACGGTGGAAGTTGAGCAAAAAGACGCAACCTTTCGCTACAGGGCGTTGGAGCGGGATTACAAGCCGAGTTTTGAGATCAGCACCATAGGTAATACAGTGTATGGCGGGGCGGGTGTTTCTTTGGGAGATCGCCCGGTTCTGGTTGAAGTTGGCCTGGTTAACTGGGGTCGTTTCGCCACCAACCCAAACGCATTGGCTTCTAATTTATCGGCCTCGCACTTGGGGTTACAAACTTCTCACGGTTTTTCTTTTGGCAAGCTGGTTGGGCGTGTTGATGGTTATGGCATCTCGGATGGGAACACTATTTTAACCAGTAGTCTGCGTCTTTCTCCCTTGTGGCGACCTCTGGGATCACACTTTAAGCCCCTCATAGGTATTGAGACGCGTGATGCAAAATTCAATACAACCAATTATTGGTCACCGGCTCAAGGCTATGGCTCTGTCTATGCCGGGCTGTTGGGCGAGTGGGGCAGTGATAACTGGAACCTGTATGCGTCGGGTCAACTCGGACGGCCTTTGTATGGAGAGGCAGGCGATAGCTGGAGTTGGACAGCAGGTGGGAAGCGTTGGCTTTCTGACGATATTGCCATCAGCTTAAATTTGTGGGGCTTGTCAAATCAACGTGACAATGCGCCATACCGTGCAAACACCTTCTCTGTTAGTCTGGAAAAGCTGTGGAGATAAAAAAAATCATCAGGCTCTTAGTGGCTGCAGGGGTTATCAGCGGAATGATCTACCTTCTGATCATGAGTTATCAAAACGTGCTTGAAACACAGGGTTCATTTTCCTTGTTGCTTGAAAGTTATGTGCTGACATTCATCAGTACTTATTTGCTGATTTTTCTCGGTTTGTTGGTGATTCGCTATGCGGTGTTAATTCTTTACTCCTTCATGGAGCATTTTGAGGTGATCAAGCGAGGTTATCCTCGGTACGTGGCCCGAGCAGAGAGCTCTTTACCCATGATTTCGTTGGTTGTACCCGCTTACAACGAAGGGCTAGTGATCCAGGCCGCCATTCGCTCATTGTTGCAACTGAGCTACCCGAATTACGAAATCATCGTGATTGATGACGGCTCTACAGACGATACTTACGAAAAGGCAATGGTCGTCGCACAAGAATCTAGCGATATCACTGTGCGGGTTGTGACGAAGCGCAACGGGGGTAAAGCGGAAGCCTTGAATACGGGAATGACACTGGCGCGAGGTGAGTTTGTACTCAATATGGATGGCGATACCAAGCTGACGAGTAATACGTTGAGAGCTTGCGTCCGTCATTTTGATAACCCCATGGTGGGTGCCGTGGCTGGTAATGTGAAGGTGCTGAACCGAGACAGCATTTGGAGCAAAATTCAGGCCCTGGAGTATGTCGAGGGCTTGGCTATGGCCCGCAAGGCCCAAAGCTATATGCGTGCTGTCAATATCATTCCAGGCCCGCTTGGTATGTTTCGTAAGTCAGTGCTCCAGCAGGTTGGTGGCTACGATCACGATACCTTCGCAGAGGACTGCGATTTGACCCTTAAAATGTTGATGCACGGTTGGCACATTGCCTATGAGCCCAACGCCATTGCGTGGGTGGAGACCCCCAGTCGCCTGTTGGATTTGCTGAAACAGCGTTATCGGTGGACCCGAGGCATTTTGCAAGCGACCAAAAAGCACAGTTACGCACTGTGGCAGCCTCGTAAGGCGGGTGTTAATTGTTTTATCCTTTGGTACATGTTGTTTGAAGGGATCATGTGGCCCTTTTCGACTTTGTTGGGAAATGTATTTTTTAGCTATGTTGCTATTCAGTATGGACTGGCGTCACTTTTATTTTATTGGTGGTTGCAGTTGACCCTACTCGACGTGGTAGCCGCAGCGTACTGCGTCATCGTTGAAGAGGAGGAGCCCTCATTGATACTTTATGCCGTGACTTTTAGACTTTTTTATATCAATATTATTGACGTCTCGAAGGTATTTGCCACTATTGAAGAATGGCGTGGTCAAACAATGACCTGGGGAAAACTTGAGCGAGAAGGAAAACTTTAATATGGATTTAATTTCAATATTGGCAACGGTTATCTTAGCCACCACCATCGGTACGGTGATGATCGGTGTCGCGGCTTATGTTGCGTTCAAGCTCCGTGACAAACGAAAACCTAAAGCCAGGATCACCGGAGAGGAAGATGGCATGCCAAAGAGTACGACCTATGAGCCTATCTTTTTGAGCCGTTATGTGCCTGAATCTTCATCCGTGGCTGAATCCGGAAAGCAGTAAGACAAGATTTTGGTCGCTTAGTGCCAGATATGCAAACCACCCCTACTAGTCAGCCTCTGCAAAGGCATAGACAACAAACTATGCCGTTTTTCAAACGGATCGGGTTTTTCATGTCGCCATTTTTTATCTTTGGCATATTATTCCCGCTCTTTATTTACACCATCATGATGGACACGCTGGGATGGCCATCACCCTTGGTTGGATTGCGAGGCGTGATTACTTATTTTTCCCCTACAAGCACCCGTGTGGTGTTGTATACATCTCCGACAACACGATCTTATTTTGCCAAGATTGGGGGCAATTACGATACGTTACTAACACCTTGGCGTGAATATTTCATCAATCGAAAACACGATGTGATTGAAATTGATGATTTGTCCAAGTTGAGGGGGGTTGAGCGTGGTGTTTTGATCCTGCCCTCCACCGTAGCGATGGGTGAAGGAGATAGGGTTGAAATTGCGTTGTTCAAAAAACGGGGCGGATCTGTGTTGGCCACGTGGGCCACCGGCACTCGAAATGGCAATGGTGATTGGGAAGGGTGGCAGTTTCTTGAGACACTAGGCGTGAAGACAGTGGGTGAACTCCCTGTTGAGTCCGAGTCACGTCAACTCATACTGTCTGGTGAATCGCCATTGTCCCATACGCTGACCTCGGGGCAGCGGATCTGGATGAGTAAGACGTCAGAATCTCTGCTTCGTTTCAAAGGGGATCAGGTTGCGGGCCGGTTTATGAACTGGGCGCGGATAACCGAAGATGAATATCGAAATGAAGGCGCTATTGTCTACTCTGAGACAAAAGCAACTTCGACAGGATCGAGTCGGTCGGTGGCATTTGCATTTTCGGAAAGTGCTTGGGAGTCGCATCCTTTACTGGCTTACAACGTAATTGATGATACTTTGCAGTGGTTATTGCGTTCTCCGGCCATTGTTCGATCAGCTTGGCCAAACGGGAAACAGTCTGCTCAAGTGATAGAGATGGATACGGAGGAGGGTTTCCCCAATTCCTTGCCTTTTGGTGCTTTGCTCCGCTCCACTCTGGATTATCGGCCGACTTTTTATGTGTTGACATCAGTGGGTAAAGAGTTTCCTGACGTGGTGAACCGGCTCGCGAAAGATTTTGAAATCGGTTATCACGGAGATGTGCATGACAGCTTTAAGGGGCAGTTGGCACCCTTGCAAGAGCAGCGCATATTGACCATGCAGCAGCAAATGGCATCGGTACTCTCCGACACCAAGCGTATCACCGGTTTTCGTGCGCCAACCGAAGGGTACACACAGATTACAGAACGGCTTTTGCAAAAACACGGTATTCGCCATCACGCGGTTGATCCTCAAAGAACTGAAGGCCGACTGCCTGAGCTACACAAACAAGAAGATGTTGGACGTGAAGATTCTCTAATTTTATTACCACGGACACAACGTGATGATATTAATCTTGCTAAACAAAATTTAAGTGTCGAGCAAACCACCCAAGCGTTGATCGACGATTTTGACTTGGCTAGGGAGACGGGGGCATTGGGGTGGTTGAGTGTTCACAGTCAAAACTTCAAGCCAGATGATGTGCTATTCAAGGCGTTGCCCGCTTATTTGGCGCATGTGAAGAAAAGTGATGGGGCGATGTGGCTGGTCAATGCGGGTCAGGTTGCGAACTGGTGGCGTGAAAGAGATCGATTCAAGCTTTCTTCTAAGCAGCTTGGTCAAAGACTTGAATTCAACATCACCATCACAGGTGATAAACCTGTTTCAGGCGTCAGCATGACAGTGATGCTGCCTCAAAAAGATGTGTTACCTATAGTTAGGACTTTGAAAATTGGATTTAAGGAGCCCGTGATTTCTAAGATTGATGACTACCGAGCAGCAATCATTTTTGACACGTTAGAGCCGGGTAACTACGCCTATCAGGTTACTTTTTCTTTAATCAAATAACTTTATGATTGTCACGATTCAATAGGGCTACATCAAAATGACAACGGAAATTTTTAAAAATTACATTAAAACCCAGCAAGTACCACTCCAATGGGGCGGGGTACTGCGTGCCATGTCGACAGAAATGTCTTCGGTTTCAGAGGATTCGGATTTGCGCGATTTCTTCTTCAGAATTGGAGAGCGATTTGCATCCGAAGTAGAAACTAAATTCCAAGGTGTTGAAACTCTGGAGGAGTTGGAAGCAAGTTTGAACTCCTTTTGGTCAGAAATTAACTGGGGTTGGGTGGAACTGGTTGAGGGAGAGGGTGGTATCGATATTACGCATCAGTGTGCGCCTTTGGCAAAGGCCTTTGGGGATGCAGCACTTTCATGGAGTGTCGGGTTGTTGGAAGGTTTTTATCAAACTTTGTTCATTGAATTTGGCGCAAGCGATGAAATGAAAATGAATTGTGTGAGGCTGTCACCGGACGGCATGGATATATGTTTGCGATTTTCTTAATCGTAAAATAGAACCCCACAAGGAGTGCAGACATGCTTAAAACAAATAAAGATACTACTCAAATATTCAGATCTTTAGGACCTGATAGTGCGAATTATCAAGCAGCAGTTAACGCTTCAGTGCGAGAGGCGGAGCACCGCTGGCCACTGCTCAAAATCACTCAGCCCAAAAAGTTTGATTTAACGCCCAATTTGTCTGAAGAAGAGAAAGGGTGCTGGCTTAGTCCTCCAAAAGTCAAAACAGAGCATCTCAAACACGCTCTATCTGTGCAGAGCTCGACCAGTAAGGACAAGATGGCTGAAAGCCTAATGAAAATGGCGGGCACAAAGACCAAATCCCAGCCTACTCCAAGCAGGGTCAAACCAATAGATGTCAAAACTGAAGTAGAGCTCAAAAAAGTGTCGCAAACACAGCCTTCCACAGAGGTCAAAAAAATGACTAAGTTGAAAAAAACCGCTCCTTTGAAGAAGATTGCTGAGCCTAATCCGGCATTTGATGCGATAAAAGACATTGACGCCCAAAATTTCGTTGAAATTAAGAAGCAACCTGTAAAAAAGAAAGTACCGAAGTCTGTCTCTACAAGCACTAACGCTGAGACTGATACAAGCAAGTCCTTGCGTGGTATTTTTGATCGACTATCAGGACGAAAGCCGGTAGTGTCATCGTCACCAACTTCTCCTGTAAAGTCATCCGTTTTAAGTAAGTTGGGCGCGCGATGAGTGTGATTGGCGTTATCTCCATGAAAGGCGGAGTTGGAAAAACCTCTGTCACGGCTAACCTTGCGGCAGCGCTTGCCAGCAAGCTTGGAGCGGGTCGCGTTTCAACCATTGATCTGGATCCACAAAATGGGCTGCAGTGGCACTTCGGTTTAGAAGCTCAAGAGAGTGAGGGCGTGTGTGAACTCTCATTGCAATCGGATTCATGGACTCGCGATCAGATGCCATGTGGGTATGACGTTGCTTGTCTGCCTTATGGCCTTGGGAGCGAGGAAGACAGAGAGGCTTTTGAGGATTTGCTTTCGCGTGAGCCTAGCTGGTTGGGCGATCAGATTAATCGGGTGGGGCTGAGCACGGACGCTGTGGTTTTGATCGATACGCCGCCGGGTGTTTCTGTTTATTTAAAACAAGTCTTTGCGTGTGCTGACTTGCTTCTGGTTGTGGTGCTTGCTGACGCTGGTTCGTATGCATCAATACCCGCGATGGAAACTTGTCTCGATGAGATAAAAATCAAACATCCGCACCTGATGAGTGCCTATGTGGTCAACCAGGTTGATCGAAGGCGCACTTTGAATCGAGATGTGGTTGATTTGCTCCAGAGCTATCTTGGTGAGCGAATCTTGCCAATAGGAATCCATGCAGATTCAGCTGTCGGTGAAGCGCTGGCGTTTCAGCAGCCCGTGTTGGTGTATGACCCGCATGGCCAGGCCAGTCATGACCTTGATCGACTTGCATCGTGGGTGATTGAAACACTCAACCAATGACCCCCAAGCTTCTGTTAGCGCTGTGGCGAGAGCGCTGGGCAAAGCCTGGCGTTACGATGCTTCAAGTGCCCTACATTGATGGGCGTGTCAGTCAATGGGGGATAAGAATCGCACAGCAGATGCGATGGTCTTTTCCTGGGATCATTATTTTCATTGCTTTCTTAACCGCATTGTTTGGCGTGGTGCTTCTGCCCACTTCGTTTTCGTTAAATAATCAAATCGTATTTGCAACATTTCTTTTGACCTGCGCATTGTTTATACGCCCGCATGCCGGAGTATTGCCTACTTTGATTTTAATTGGACTCTCGTTAGTCGCATCCGTGCGCTACTTGTACTGGCGGTTTAGTGCAACACTTGGACATGATTCAGACACTATTTTCGTGCTTAGTTTTATTTTAATTTTGGCAGAACTGTATCTCTGTTTGCAGGCGGTGTTAAGTTTCATTGAAGTACGTTGGCCTATTAAGCGCGGTCAGTCAAATTTGCGGAATGATTCGAATTTATGGCCAAGCGTAGATATTTTTGTACTTTGTTCTGAGCAATCATTATCAATGATTGAGTCGACTGTAAAAGCAGCACTTGCGTTGGATTGGCCTAAGACAAAAACAAAAATTTTCTTGCTTGATAATTTTGAAAAATCTGATATAAAAAATCTAGCAGATTCAATGAATGTTCAGTATTTGAGCCATTCAGAAAATGTAGATGGCAAGCTGGGTTATATCAATGCTGCATTGATGGAGACCAAAGGTGACCTGGTCATGGTTCTGGAATCTGACCACGCACAGGACAAAATGGTCTTGCAACACACGGTCGGCTGGTTTTTGCGAGATGCAAAACTGGGCTTGTTGCTTAGCCCAAGTCACTTTTTGGCACCCAAGCCATCAAAGCTCACACTCAATTTATTTAACTCCTGCGATCTGGACGCATCATTCGCCCTGATGCGTCGCTCCATGCTCTTGAGGCTTGGCGATGAAAAGGAGCACCTAGTGACTAGCCGCGAGCGCATGGATGCCGAGATGCGTGGTTTGGGTTATGAATGCGCCTACGTCGGTTTGCCACGCGTAGCGAGCGAGGAGAGCGATGCCAGCTCAATGGATATGGCTACGTTAGCCCCGTCTTCAACACCTTACTTCCGTGTGAATCAACCAATTTTAAGCAGCCGTTTGTTAAGCTCGCGACTAAGACTGTCTTCATTTCAAGTTGTTTTGAATTTTTATCAGCCCTTGGCGCGTCTCGTATTCATGTTGGCACCATTGCCGTACCTGTTCAGTGGTGTGAAAATTGTGCAAGCCAACCTCGCTCTTTTTGTGGCCTATATTGTTCCACACCTGGTTCATTGGTATATGGCGAAAGGTCGACTGGAAAGCAAATCGCGACTTACTATTTGGATGGATTTCCGAGAAACCGTGCTGGCGGTCTACTTGACAGTTTTAACAGCAATATCGCTGGTCAAGACTGAGTTTTATCAATTCACAATCAAAATTTCAACGACGAAAGAAAAAGGTAAACCATCTTTCGATTGGCTCACCTCTCTGCCATTTGCCACGATTATTTTTCTAAATTTGATGGGGCTGGTTATAGGACTTATCAACTTCCCACTAGATCGCCGTCAGGAGTGGGACGCTGCATTCTTCTACTTGATTTGGGCTTTCTGCAATTTGTTGATTCTTAGTGCGTTTGCTGCTGTCGCAGAGGAAGTCAGGCATATTCGGCACTATAGACGACTACAACTGTCTAGGTCTGTGATGCTTAAGCTCCCGCTGGGGCGTTCCTTATCGTGTGTCACCGAAAACTTCCCTGAAGAATCCCTTACGATCAGGCTACCGACTCCGACACAGTTGGTCGTGGGATCTCACGTGTATCTCTCCATATTTCGAGGTGATCGTGAATTTGGTTTTCCTGCACAAGTGGATTCAAACGACAATCATCAATTGTGCGTGCACATTCACGAATCAGCGCAAGCCGATTACCTGGCTTTTGCAGAGGCGGTGTATTCCCGTGGTAAAAACTGGCCCCAATGGTTGCCTGATCGTGATGCGGACAGTCCGTTGCCACGATGGCTGTACAAGATGTTTGACGCCCTTAGAACGATTGTCGTGAAGCTGCGTGCAAGCTATAAAAACAAATCAAATCAAAAAAATTGACATCCTTATGGAAAAAGAAAAAATGACTCTACACAAAGGCCTTTGGCAACAGGTTAAAACCACTGGGATCGTTAGCTTACTTTTTTTGGGTATTGCTGCGGTGGTCTTTACTGCGCCGAGTCACGCGCAATCTCGAAAATCTAAAAATACACGCGCTCAGATGAGCAGCGAGTCGGAAACCCCGGCGATTGGCCAGCGCGTCGTTGCATTGACGTTTAAACAAATGGGGGTTTGGTCTGCGATTAAGCTGCGGGGTGTTGATGGCAGTCGAACCCTGGCCTTTCCTATCCGCTCGGATGAAGTGGTGGTGGCCGCAAAGTTGCGGATTGCCTATGACTACTCGCCAGCTTTGATTGCTGAATTGAGTCACCTCAAAATCCAGCTCAATGAACGAATGGTCATGGTCGAGGGTTTGCCACAGGGAAAAGGACTTGCCAATGGGCGAGAAATCAGCCTAGACCCGCGCTTGTTCCGTGACATGAATGAGTTGCGTTTTACCTTCATCGGCCATTACACACGTCAATGTGAAGACCCCTTTCATTCTTCATTATGGCTTTTGCTCAGTGATTTGGGTCGTCTAGAGCTGACACTGGCACCACTTTCATCGGTCAATGACTTAAAAAACCTTCCGGCCCCGTTTTTCGACAAGCGTGACAACGTGCCGCTGTCTTTGCCCTTTGTTTTCGCGAGCCCACCCAACCTGGGAACTCTCAAGGCCGCCGGCGTACTTTCCTCTTGGTTTGGTCAGCAAGCGGGCGTTCGAGGGGCTCAATTCCCGGTGTCGGTCAACACCTTGCCGGAAGGTAATGCCGTCGTCTTTTTATTGGGCGGTGAAAACTTGCAAGGTGTTAAGGGCGTAGCCGCATCAACGCTTTCAATCCAGCCTCATCCAAGTAACCCGAACGCCAAGTTATTGCTGGTCAGTGGCGCTAATGAAGCTGAATTAATGCGCGCAGCGAGAACCATCGCATTGATCAGTCCGTCATTAAGCGGTCAGACGGTGACAGTGACAAAAGAAACCGAATCAGCGCTTCGCCAGCCCTATGACGCGCCAGCCTGGATTCGTACCGATCGTCGGGTGAAATTTGGTGAAATTGCAAAACCCGAGGAGCTGCGCGTGCAAGGGTATTATCCAGAAGTGGTGCGCCTTAATTATCGAGTACCTCCAGATCTATTCACTTGGCGCACCCCGGGTGCACCCATGCACGTGAAGTACCGTGCTAGCCGTCTGCCCTTGCACCATAGTTCGAGTTTGAACGTCAATATCAACTCGGTCATTATCGATACATTACCGCTCAATGAGCTGTATGACAAGGTGGACGCTCAAAGCCGTCCGATTCTGCCTAAAACCGAAAATAAATCGATCAGTGATGCTGCATTGTTCATTCCTCCCTATGCGGTGACGGGAAGAGATCAATTGCAGTTGGCATTTTCGTTTGACGTGATCAAGGAGGGCGAGTGCAGAAATATGCCGCCTGATAACCTTCAAGCCGCCATCGATTCAGAGTCAACACTTGATTTCAGTGGCTTCCCCCACTACGTGGCGATGCCCAACCTGAGCTATTTCTCAAGCTTGGGTTTCCCGTTCACACGGATGGCGGATTTGTCGGAAACTGCTGTGGTTCTTCCAGATCGCCCAAATGTTGATGAAATGGGCATGTACTTGGTTCTCATGGGACGAATGGGCGAGGCCACCGGCTACCCCGCGTTGCGACATGAGGTCATTACCGCTTCTGATATTGAGAAAATGGCAGATCGCGATCTGCTGGTGATCGGTTCGGCCAACAATCAGAAGCTCATGGGGCTTTGGGCAGATCGCATGCCGATGGTTCAAACTGGCGGGGAGCGACGTTTGCGTGAGCCCAATGTCAGTTGGCGGCCGACCTACCGCTGGGAGCAAAAAGACATCGATCCGAGTGCATCTAACACCCCAAGTCTGAGTTTGTCCGGAGTGGGTAATTTGACAACCTTGATGGCGTTTGAGTCGCCATTAAAGGCAACACGAAGCGTGGTCTTTGTGTATGCAGACAAGTCAGCTGATTTGCGGAAAATCTCTGATTTGGTCACAGATTCGGAGCGAGTTGCGACCATTCAAGGCGACTTTGTTGTGGTTGATGATAAAAGCATCAATCATGTCAAGGTGGGCGATACCTACTACTTGGGTTCGCTACCGTGGCTTAGTAAATTGAGTTGGTTCTTTTCCGATCATCCACTTTTACTTGCTTTGATTGTCTTTTTAGTTGCTGTGTTGCTGGCGACCATCGCCTACAGACCTTTGCGCACGTTGGTGGCCAAAAGAGCTAAGAAGACTCGATAAGCGGGAATGTTGACTATGAAACGCTTATTGTGTTTACTTTCGCTGTTGATCGGGCTAAGCCCTACGGTTTGGGCTATAGACGACCTGATGTCACGTCAAATGGTGGATCAGGCCCGTGACTGGAGTCAAAAGGGACGAGATGACCTTGCGGCCTCCGTGTGGCGCAGGGTGCTTAGTGTCGAACCCAGCCACCCCGAGGCTTTGGTCAAGCTGGGCTTGATTGAAGCGCGCGCGGGCAACCTCAAGGAGGCACGGTCGTTTTATCAACGCGCCAGCAAACTCGTGCCTGCGCCTAAGGGCTTGACAGCGTTGTCTGCCGCTTTGGGGTCAGTGGATGATTCACCGCCGATGGTGAAGACCGCTCCCCAAACCTTGCCCCTAGAACCGAGCAAACGAGAGGTGATTTTGAAGGAGCGCCCGCTGATTCAAAAACCAGTGGCAAGCCCCCCGCCTGTTGCGGTCAATCGTGTGTCCAAAGAGCGCAGTGGAAAATGGGACGAGCGCAGACTCAGCCTTGAGAAAACCGCGCAAGACCACCCAGGTGATGCACGCCACTTGCTTGCGTTGGCCAGTCACTTAGCGCAACGCGAGTCGACTCGGCGTGAGGCTATTCGACAATTGGAGGCACTCAGCAGCAGCGACCTGCGGCCTTCACAAATTAAAAAACCTTGGAAAAAGGCATTGTTAGCTTTAACCCCCCAGCAGGGTGATCAGCCGCTCTTTAAAACCTACTTGGCCCGCCATCCTTCCAGCACGAGCGTGTTAAGACGCTTGAGTGTCTTGGATGGGAAAGACACCGTCAAAGTGATCGGGGAAAAAAGGAAGAAGAAAACAAATCGATCAGGTGAAACCTTGATCAAAGATGGCCAAGTTTCTGACGTCCCATTGAAATCTGCTTGCAGTTACGCCTCATGCAAATAATCGCTTTTATCTCAGGCAAGGGCGGGGTGGGTAAATCTACCTTGTCGGCCAACATTGCCATGGCACTCGCGCAGCGTGGGAAGCGGGTGTTGGTTATTGATCTGGATCCACAAAATACGCAGAGACACCATCTTGGCTTGGATCCAGACGAGATCGCTGGCCTAGTGCGAGAAGGGATCACAGCCAACGCCATGTTTGACAGTCCTTTTGGGATGAAATTCATTCCTTTCGGACGCGTGCACGAAGATGAGCTGAATGAATTTTCGATAGCACTTAAGAAAAATCCGAGATGGGTGGCCGACGGGATTGATTCGCTGGGTGGTGGATTCGACTTTGTGTTCTTGGATACCCCACCCGGACCCACCGTGTACTTGCAGCAAGCCATGCAGGCGGCGAATCGCGCATTTGTTATCGTGCTGGCAGATGCCGCCTCTTACGCAACGCTGCCGAAAATAACCGCGCTGGTTGAGCAATACACCGAGGGGCGGTCTGACTTTGTGGGCATGACCCGGTTAATTAACCAGATGCCCACACGCGGTCGTTTAGGGCACCAGGTGCGCGACGCGATTTTTGCTAATCCAGACCAGCAGGTAGTGCCAGTGGTCATCCATAAGGATGAGCGCGTTTCACAGGCGCTTGCCTTTGAGCGCCCTGTGCTTGAGTACTATCCTGGTTGCAAGGCCAGTCTTGATATTCAATATGTAACCGATTGGCTGATCGACAGTGTGGAGCAATGAGTCGATGTCATTCAGCAAACGGATAGACGGTTAAGGCAACCAGCGCTTCGACAGCCTACTTGAAGGCAAAGAATAAATCATGGTTTTCAGTTCAAATATTTTTCTTTTTGCTTTTCTTCCCCTCTTTCTTGTTTGCTATTACCTGACACCATGGCGGGCCAAGTCGGCCCTGATACTGGTCTTCAGCTATGCCTTCTATGCATGGTGGCGCCCTGATTTTTTGGGCTTGTTAGTTGCCGTGACCGTTGTGAGTTATGCCTTTGCCTTGATCATTGAGGCTGCCCAAGACGA
Organism: Comamonadaceae bacterium; assembly: GCA_043757205.1. Taxonomy (GTDB): domain Bacteria; phylum Pseudomonadota; class Gammaproteobacteria; order Burkholderiales; family Burkholderiaceae_C; genus CANCDA01. The sequence continues at coordinate 42,550 of JAYVPU010000303.1, forward strand.
AGCCAAACGTTATCGCTGGTTGGTCATGGGCGTTGGCTTGAACCTGCTTGCCTTGGCTTACTTCAAGTACGCCAATTTCGGCGTGGACAGTTTCAACGCCGCACTCCACGGGCTGGGGTTTGAGCCCATGGCCTGGACACGCGTATTGCTGCCCATTGGGCTGTCTTTCTACATCTTTCATGCCATCAGCTACTTGGTGGACATCTACCGCCGTGAGGCCCCGCCCGCGCGGGATTTGATTGACTTCGCAGCTTTCATCGCCTTGTTCCCTCACTTGGTGGCGGGGCCGGTGTTGCGTTACCACTTGCTGGCAGAGCAGTTCCGCAGCAGGATCCACTCTTCGGAACGCTTTGCACGTGGCT
>JAYVPU010000304.1:0-13749 GCA_043757205.1 Comamonadaceae bacterium
GCTGGCCGCGCCCGATCCAGCGCGCGGCCCCATAGGCCAGCGCCACGCACAGGGCCAGAACCCCCAACTCGATCCACAGGCCGGCACCGCCGAATTCGAGCAAGAGGTTTTGAAATTCTTTCATGGGGCTATTTTGAGTCGCGTCAGCTCACACCCCCGCCAGCACCCGCACATGCGCTTCCACGCTGCGCCCGAGCGCGCTCAGGTTGTAGCCACCTTCCAGGGATGAGACGATGCGCCCTTGAGCGTGACGCTGGGCCACGTCCATGATGCGTTGAGTGATCCAGGCGTAGTCGGCTTCAACCAGGCCCAACTGGCCCAGATCGTCTTCGCGGTGGGCGTCAAAACCAGCGCTGATGAAAATCATCTCGGGGCGGTGCGCCTCCAGCCGGGGCAGCCAAAGGGTTTCAATCAAATTGCGCACCACGTCGCCCTTGGTGTAGGCCGGCACCGGTACGTTAACGAGATTTTCAGCATCGGATTGCGAACCGCCTTGCGGGTAAAACGGGTGCTGGTAGAAGCTCACCATCAAGATGCGCTCGTCTCCGGCCACAATGTCCTCCGTGCCGTTGCCGTGGTGCACGTCAAAGTCCACAATCGCCACGCGCTTGAGGCCATGGCGCTCCAGCGCGTACTTGGCCGCCACAGCCACGTTGTTGATAAAGCAAAAACCCATGGCGTGATCGTGGCAGGCGTGGTGTCCGGGCGGGCGCACGGCGCAAAAAGCGTTGTTCAGCTCACCCGCCATCACCGCATCGGTGGCAGCCATAGCGGCTCCGGCACCACGCAAAATGGCATTCCAGGAGTTCACGTTCATGGCCGTGTCCGGGTCGATCTGGGCGTAGCGCGGTCCACCCGCTTCGATCTCATCGCTCAGCTTGTCGCTCAGGCCACGCAGGGCCGCCACGTGCATGCGGCTGTGCCCGAGTTCGAGCTCATCCAGAGAGGCCAGCGGGGCCTCGATGCGGACCAGCGCGTCGCCAACGCCCGAGATCAACAGCCGGTCCTCGATGGCGTCCAAACGCTCAGGGCATTCGGGGTGGCCGCGACCCATTTCGTGTTTGCGGGAATCGGGGTGGGAAAAGTAGCCAGTCTTGGTCATGGTGCGTCTTCTTCACAGCAATTTCGGGTAAGGTCTGAGCCATGGATGCACAACTCAAACTCAAGTCTTTGTTGAATCAGCTTAACACGGTGATTGTCGGAAAATCCGATGCCGTGCGCGACGGCGTGGCCTGTTTATTGGCCGGTGGTCATTTGCTGATTGAAGACGCCCCCGGTGTCGGAAAAACCACCCTGGCCCACGCATTGGCCCGCACCCTGGGTCTGCAGTTTTCGCGCGTGCAGTTCACCTCGGATTTGATGCCCAGCGACTTGTCTGGCGTGTCGGTGTATGACCGGGGCCGTGAAAGCTTCATCTTTCACCCTGGCCCGATTTTTGCGCAGGTCTTGCTGGCCGACGAGATCAACCGCGCCAGCCCCAAAACCCAAAGTGCGCTGCTCGAAGCGATGGAGGAAAAGCAGGTCACGGTGGATGGTGAAACGCGGCCCCTGCCCAGCCCGTTTTTTGTCATCGCCACGCAAAATCCGCACGACCAGCGCGGCACCCATGCGCTGCCTGAGTCGCAACTGGACCGGTTCCTCATGCGCATCTCACTCGGCTACCCGGACCGCGACGCCGAGCGTGCCCTGCTCATCGGGCAAGACCGACGCGAGATGGTCGATCACCTGAGCGGCCTGCTGACCCAGCACGAGCTGCTTGAACTACAACAACAGGTGCTCGCCGTGCATGCCGCCGCACCGCTGCTGGACTATGTGCAAGACCTGCTGGCCGCGACCCGCTCCGGGCGCTGGTTTGTGCAGGGCCTGAGCCCGCGTGCCGGTCTGGCCGTGCTGCGCGCCGCCAAAGCACAAGCCCTGCTCTGCGGGCGCGATTTTGTTGCCCCCGACGACGTGCAAGCCATCCTGCCGCAAACCACCGCCCACCGCCTCCACCCCGTGAACGATGCAGGCCGGGGCGCGCTAGAGCAGGTGCGCGCCATGCTGGACGCAGTGCCACTGCCGTGAACGCTTGGCGCATTCGCAGCGAATCTCATCCGCATTTGCCATGAGTACACCCCCCGTTCGCCCTGAGCCTGTCGAAGGGTTGCGCGGGCGTATCCGCCACTGGTGGCTGGCCCGCCAGCCCCGCACCGACCAGCTCACGCTGACCCAGCGCAAGGTCTATATCTTGCCCACCAAGGCCGGATGGATGCTGGCGATCACCCTGCTGGTGCTGCTGGTGGCCGCCATCAACTACCAGCTCAACCTGGGTTATCTGCTGACCTTTTTGCTGGCCGGTAGCGCCGTGGTGGGCATGCATGTGTGCCATGGCACGCTGCGTGGTTTGAGCTTGAGCCTGAGCCCGCCTGAGCCCGCTTTTTGCGGCCAAACCGCGATCATCACCCTCACGCTAAGCAGCCAGCGCAAAGCACCGCGTTACGGTATCGGCCTGAGCGTGCTGGACTCCCAACACTGGGTCTGGTGCGACGTGCCGGGCCAGGGCAGCAGCCGCGTGCAACTCGCCTGCCCCACGCCTCAGCGCGGCCTGCATGCGCTACCCGCACTCACCGCCGAGACCCGCTTCCCTCTGGGCACGTTTCGTGTCTGGACCGTCTGGTGGCCCGCCGCACAACTGCTGGTCTATCCGCGCGCTGAACTCAACCCGCCTCCCCTGCCTCCAGGCGTGGCGCATGACACAGGCAGCGCAGCCGCCCCCAGCAAAGGAAGCGACGAATTCGACGGCGTGCGCCCCTACCGCCGGGGCGACCCACTCAAACAAGTGCTCTGGAAAAAAGCCGCGCAAACCGGCCAATGGGTGAGCCGCGACAGCCAGCAGGCGCAGCACAGCCAACTCTGGCTGGATTTGGCGCAAACCGGTTCCACTGAACGAGAGCAAAGTCTCTCGCGCTTGTGTGCGTGGGTGCTGGAAGCGGAAGATCTGGCGCTGGATTACGGACTGCGATTGCCAGGGGTGGAGATTGCGTCTGCGCAAGGGACGGGGCATCAGCGGCGGTGTCTGGAGGCGCTGGCTTTATGTTGAAAAGGCTCAACACCTTTCCCCGCGACAGCCGCGACACCCTGTTCCTGCTGCTCGTCATCGCCTGGGCCATCCTGCCGCAAACAGCGCATCTGCCACTGTGGTGCAGCGTCCTGTCGGCCGCCGTGCTCGTCTGGCGCGGTTGGCTGGTGTTGCACTTGCGGCCCTTGCCCTCCAAGTGGTGGACGCTGGGCCTCTTGCTGCTCGCCATCACCGCCACCTTCACCACCTACCGCACCCTGCTCGGGCGCGACGCCGGGGTCACCCTGGTGGTGGTGTTGCTGGCCTTGAAGACGCTCGAGCTGCGCGCACGGCGTGATGCTTTTGTCGTGTTTTTTCTCGGCTTCTTCAGCATGCTGACGCATTTCTTTTACTCGCAGTCCCTGCTCACCGCCGGGGCCATGTTGATCGGGCTGTGGGGCTTGCTGACCGCCTTGGTCAACAGCCACATGCCGGTGGGTCGTCCCTCGCTGTGGCAGGCGGCGCGCATGGCCGGCAAAACCGCGCTACTGGGCGCGCCCATCATGGTGCTGCTGTTCATGCTGTTCCCGCGCCTGACACCACTGTGGGGTACGCCAGGGGACGCCATGAGCGGGCGCAGCGGCTTGTCGGACCGCATGGCGGTCGGCAGCATCGCCAGCCTGGCGTTGGACGACAGCGTGGCCCTGCGGATTCGCTTTGAAGGCGCTGCGCCCAGACCCGCCGAGCTGTACTTTCGCGGCCCGGTACTCTCGACTTTTGACGGGCTGGAATGGCGACTGCTGCGCTCCAACTTTGCACCGCAGCAACAACTGCAAGCGGGTTTGCAGGTGCGCGGCGAACCGGTGCGCTACGAGGTCACGCTAGAGCCCAAACACAACCCTTGGTTGCTGGTGTTGGATGCCACGCCCAACGCGCCAACACTCTCATCCGCCTTGCCCGGTTCATCACCCCGCATGACGCCCGAACTGCAGTGGCTGGCCAACGAGCCCATCAACGACCTGCTGCGCTACAGCGCCGTTAGCTATCCGCAGTTTCGCCACGGCCCGGCAGACGCATCGGCGAGCCCGCGCACCCATCCAGGCTTGCAAGATTTTTTAACACTTCCCTTCAACTTCAACCCCCGCACGCTGCAACTGGCGGCGGAGCTCAAACGCGACGCCCCAGGCGCTAATGCCCGCGCCCTCATCAACACCGTGATAGAGCGCCTGCGCAGCGGTGGCTATACCTACACGCTCGACCCCAGTGTGTTTGGCCAGCACAGTGCAGACGAGTTTTGGTTCGATAAAAAGGAAGGCTTTTGCGAACACATCGCCTCGTCCTTTGTGGTGCTGATGCGCGCACTGGGTGTCCCCGCACGCATCGTCACCGGCTACCAGGGCGGTGAGCGCAATACCCTCGACAACTTCTGGGTCGTGCGCCAGAGCGACGCCCACGCCTGGGCCGAAGTCTGGCTCGCAGGCCAAGGCTGGGTGCGGGTGGACCCGACCGCTGCGGTAGCCCCCGGCCGCGTGGGCACGCTGCAACGCCTGCAAGCCCCAAGCGGCGTGCTGGGCACGGCCATCAACACCCTCAGCCCCGGCCTGTCCCTCCAACTGCGGGCGGTGTGGGAGGCCGTGAACAACACCTGGAACCAATATGTGCTGAACTACACGCAAAACAAGCAACTCAATTTGCTGCGGAACTTGGGCTTTGAGTCCCCCAGTTGGGAAGACCTGGGCCAGGTACTGGCCGCTTGCATCGTGTTGGCTGCGCTGGTGGGCGCCGCCTGGACGCGCTGGGAGCGCCGTCAGAGCGACCCCTGGCTGCGCCTGCTGACCCAAGCGCAAACCCGCCTGCAAAGCAGGGGCGTGGCCAACACACCCGGCACGCCCCCGCGCGCCATGGCGCAGCGGCTGATGCAAGACGGACCAGGGCGCGGGCAAGACGCCCCTCATTGGCAAGCCATCCATGACTGGCTGCTGCGCCTGGAAGCCCTGCGCTATGCGCGCAAACCAGCCCCCGGTTCTGCGCGTGCAGATCACTTCAATCTGGCGCAACTCAAACGTGAGTTCAAGCAACTACACTGGCCCCAATGACCCCCTCGCACCTTTTCCTGAACGCTATTGTTTTAATAGCTGTTTGTGCACTATCTACAAGCGCTACAGCCGAAAAACGCATAAAAACAAAAGCCATCACCGGCCCCACCTACGCCAGCCGACCCGACGCCATGGCCCTGGCCGACGACATCGCCACGCAACACGCGCTAGACCCACGCTGGGTGCGTCGCACCCTGGGCCAGGCGCATCGATTGCCCCAGGTCGCACGCCTCATGACCCCTGCCCCAGTGGGCACACCCAAAAACTGGGCGCTCTACCGCAGCCGCTTTATCGACCCCATTCGCACCCGCGCCGGTGTGGCTTTCTGGCAAGCCCAGCGCGACACGCTGGCCCGCGCGCAAGCCACCTACGGCGTACCCGCTGAGATCATTGTCGGCATCATCGGTGTGGAGACGATTTACGGCCAACAAATGGGCAACTTTAAAGTGCTGGACGCCTTGGCCACACTCGCGTTTGACTTCCCCGCCGAGCACCCGCGAGCCGCGCAGCGCAGCCAATTTTTTGCAAGCGAACTGGGGCAGTTCCTCAAACTCACGCATCAAGGCGGCATAGACCCGATGAGCCTGCGCGGCAGCTACGCCGGGGCCATGGGCATGCCGCAGTTCATGCCGTCGAGCTGGGCCAAGTTTGCGGTGGACTTTGATGGCGATGGCCGCATTGACCTCTTCAACAGCCCAGCCGACGTGATCGGTTCGGTCGCCAACTACTTCAAAACATTCGGCTGGCAGCCCGACATGCCGACCCATTACAGCGTCAGCTTCGACCCAGAAAAGCTCGACCTCGAAGCCCTGCTGCTGCCCGACATCCTGCCCACCTTCAGCGTGGCCAGCTTCACCGCCAAAGGCGCGGTGCTGGACGACGCAGGCCAAACCCATACCGGCCCCCTGGCCTTGGTGGAATTACAAAACGGCGACCAACCCGCCAGCTACGTGGCTGGCACCGAAAACTTCTACGTCATCACCCGCTACAACTGGAGCAGCTACTACGCCATGGCCGTGATTGAACTGGGGCGGGCGGTGGCGCAGGCGATGAACAAACCGTGAATCCAGCGCGCGGACAGACAGGCCCACCGGGTTGAATGGAAGCAAGCTACGCTGCTGAATTCAACCGGATAAAACAAGGCCCTTGCAAAGCGTCCAAGGTACTGAGCAACTTGCAGACCAAGGGTAAAACCGAGTTTTTCCGGTATCGACTCGTCAAGCAGAATGCGCATGCACTACGGCTTGTTTGGCTTCTTGCAACACACCTTGCGCCATCTCACGAGAAACAGACGGAAATTCATCCAAGAACTCCGCAATCGTCTCGCCCGTTTCGATGTACTCAAACAAAATTCGCACAGGCACGCGCGTGCCAGATGAATTTTTCACGGCCTTGGGGAAACAATCACCGCGAAGTCAGGAGTAGCCGCGCTAGCCAGGTCGGCAAGCGCCTCTTAATCAACCTGCCATGCAGAGAGTCCTTAAGCAGCTAGATTCGGTGGGAAGTCATTTTCAAGCTGGTGCTTGATGCGTACGATAAGCACGTCACCGCCCTGTTCATGCCGAAATCTGGCGATGTAACCACTGCTACCAAAGTCGATGATGATTTCTCTGTAGTGCGGTAGATCGGTGACGGGGCGAAACCTTTCCGGGTTGAGCGTCACTTTTTCAATATCCGCCCTGATCGCCGAAACGGCCCGTCTGGCAACATCGCTATTTTTGGTTTTCAAAAAATCACGCAGTCTCACCAAGTCTGCAATGGCAGTAGGCGTATAAATTACGTGTGGCATGCAGGGGTGGGCAATTCTTTTTCTGTAGCCCACGAGTCCATCCAGGCAGCCACCTCATCCTGCGTGGCGTGCAAGCCCGTTTCTTTGAAGTGGGTGTAGGAGTCGATACAGCTTTGGTTGAACGCGTTTTCACGTTCTTTTTTATTGATCATTTCGTAGATCGCTTCGGTAGCCAGGGCGTGAGCGCTGCGTTTATGCAGCAGCGCAAGTTTTTGCAACCGTTCGCGGGCGCTGGCCTCGATGCGCAAAGACATGGGTGCGGTGGAAACTGACATGCTGCTCGCTCCTCCTAAAATTTCAATGTACTACATTTTATAGAAAAGCACAGTGCAGTCACTGATCTGTTAGCCACTCATCGGTGCGCAGAGTCGATTTCCTCTGCCTTGTTGCAGCAATCACCGCGCAGTCGGCAACAAACCCGCCTTCAAAATAATCGGCGCAGCCTCAGGCGACGAGAGGTAGCGAATCAGTTCACCCGCTGCCTCCGGCTGCACCGCCGACTGCGTCAGCGCAGCTGAGAAAAACGTCGTCGGCTGCACCTCGGCGGGAATCGGCCCCACAAAACTGATGCCGCTCACATGGATCAACTCGGCCACCTGCTGAAAGCCGATTTCCGCCTCACCCCGCGCCACCACGGCGGCCACCGGCTCGCCCGAAGGTGGCCCGCGCACCTTGCGCGTCTTGCCTGCGATCTGCTCGGCAATGCCAAGCTGGGGGAACAGCGTGGTGGCGAGGTACGTGCCGCTGCCACTGTCCGAATAGGCGATGGATTTTGCCGCCAGCAGCGTGCTGCGCAAGGCGTCAACGCTGCTGATGTCCGGCTTGGCGGCCCCGGCACGCACCACCATCCCGATCTGCGAGCGCGCCAGATCAACCCGGCTGTCAGCGCGCACCAGCCCCTGCGTCATGAGCGGCGCCACAGACACCCGGTCCAAAATCACCACATCAGCCGCCTCACCCCGCGCAAGCCGAGTCGGAATCGCCTCTGACGAGTCCCCCATGGACGGGCCGCGCGTGGTGATCAGGCGGTGCCCGCTAGCCCGCTCGAAAGCCGGGGCCAGCTCGGCATAGACGCCGTGGAAACCGGCGGAGATCATGACCCGGACGTCGGCGGATGAGGCTAGGCCGGTTGTCGTCAACAGGGCCACCGCGACTAGATTGGATAAGATTTTCGCCAGTGATTTTTTCTTCATGACTGCTTCGTACAGGGGTAAAGCGGGCAATTATGGACGCTCACGGGGCGACTCGTTACTGTCATAAGCGCTTAAATAAAAGTCATTCGGTAATGAAAATATCGCCTGCCACTGTAGTCATCCGGTCAAGTTACGGAAGAACTTTCAGGTAAGCGCTTATGCGCTTGAGAAATCACCCATGGGCCACACTGGGCCATTATGAGAAGCTCCCAGTTATGAGAAGCGCAGGGTGGGTGTAGTCGGATAGGCCGCGCCGAATCCCTTATTATTGAATTGACCTGCCGTAATGCAGTGACGTAATCCCCGTACCTACAAGGCGCCTATGAAACGCAATGACAAGCTAGCCGCCGAACCAAACCCTCTCGCCTTTCTATTGGGGGGCGGCGAGATGGGCAACTTGATCCGGTCGATGGACTGGTCAGCGACCCCGCTGGGGCCGGTTGAGGGGTGGCCGCAGAGCCTGCGCACGACTGTGAGCATCTGCTTGGCCTCGGATCTGCCTATCTGCGTCATCTGGGGCCGGGCCTCGTCCAGCTCTACAACGATGCCTATCGGGTCATTTGCGGCAACAAGCATCCTCGCTCGATGGGGCAAAACTTCTCGGAGTGCTGGAAAGAGGCGTGGCCGGTGATTGGCGAGGCGCACGACTCAGCCTTGACCGGCGACACCGCCTTCCTAGAAAGCCAGCAAATTTTTCTTGAACGGCACGGGTACGTGGAGGAGTGCTTCTTCACGTTCTCATTCAGCCCCGTTCGGGACGAGGCCGGGCGGGTCGGCGGACTGTTCCACCCCGTCATCGAGATGACGACCCAGATGCTCAGCGAGCGGCGGACACGGGCACTCCGTGACCTGACCGCCCAAACAAGCAAAGCGAAGTCCGTCAGCGAAGCGCTCGCCTTGTCCGCTCAGGCCCTCGCGGAGTACGCCCTCGACCTGCCCTTTGTCCAGCTCTACGCACTCGACAAGGACGGCGATCACGCCCGGCTGGTCGCTGCGACCGACCTCGAAGCGGAGGCCGTCGCCAGCCTGGGCACGGCCGGTTCGCGCGCTCAGGAGCAGACCCCATGGCCCTTGGAAGAAGTTGTTCGCTCGGGGTCTGCGGTGCAGGTACACGACGTGCGGCACAGGATCGGCCAGGCGGACCTCGGCCCTTATCCCGAACCGCCGACCGAGGCACTGGCGCTGCCGATCACCCCGCCTGGAGCCCACCGCCCCGCCGCCATCTTCATTGCGGGGGTCAGCGCTCGCTTGAGGATGAACGAGGCGTACCGGAGCTTCTACGACCTGCTCGCTTTTGCCGTGACCAACGCCGTTGCGAATGCCCGTGCTTATGACGACGAGCGGCGACGGGCGAAAGCGCTGGCCGAACTCGACCGGGCCAAGACCACCTTCTTCTCCAACGTCAGCCACGAGTTTCGCACGCCACTGACCTTGATGCTGGGGCCCATCGAAGACGCACTGGCCGCATCGGACGAGCCTTTGCCGCCGTTGCAACGGGAGCGGTTGGATGTCGTTCACCGCAACGGGCTGCGACTTCAGCGCCTCGTCAACACCCTGCTGGATTTCTCGCGGATCGAGGCCGGTCGGGTCCGCGCAGCCTATGAGCCGACAGCTCTGGCTGACTTCACCGTCGATCTCGCCAGCAACTTTCGCTCGGCCTGCGAGAAGGCCAGATTGGAACTTCGCGTCGATTGCCCACCCGTTGGCGAGCCGGTGTATGTGGATCGCCCCATGTGGGAGAAGATCGTTCTCAACCTGCTGTCGAACGCCTTCAAGTTCACCTTCGAGGGGGAAATCGCCGTCTCTCTGCGACAGACCGACCGCGCCGTCGAACTGCGCGTCCGCGACACGGGTACGGGCGTCCCCGCCGAGGAAATCCCGCGGCTGTTTGAACGCTTCCACCGAGTCGAAAACGCACGCGGACGCACGCACGAAGGAAGCGGCATCGGGCTGACCTTGGTGCAAGAGCTGGTCAAGCTGCACGGCGGCTCGATCACCGCCGAAAGCGAGGTTGGACGCGGGACGACGTTCACCGTCTCGATTCCGCTGGGATCGAAGCACCTGCCCCCTGACCAGGTCGGCAACAGACCCGCCGCCGCGCATCCCACCACTGGGGCGAGTCCGTTCGTCGAAGAAGCTCTGCGCTGGCTTCCCGACGCTGATCAGCGCCCTGCTCCCGGCTCGGAGTTACCGTCGATTCAGGACGACCCGACAGGCCCCGCCACGTCGCCCCATGGGCCCGATGACGAACGTCCCCTGGTGCTGGTCGCCGACGACAGCGCCGACATGCGGCAGTACATCGTCCGTCTGCTCAGCCAGCATTACCGCACCGAGACCGTACCAGACGGAGAAGCCGCGTTGGCGGCGGCGCGGGCGCGGATACCGGATCTGATCCTGACCGACATCATGATGCCCCGGCTCGACGGCTTCGGGCTGTTGCAGGCGTTGCGCGCCGACCCTCGCACGAGCGGCGTGCCGGTCATCATGCTTTCTGCCCGTGCCGGGGAGGAAAGCCGGATCGAGGGCTTGCAAGAAGGGGCCAACGACTATCTGGTGAAACCGTTCAGTGCCAGGGAGTTGTTGGCCCGTGTGGCGGCTCAACTTCAAATGGCCCGAATGCGGCACGAGAGCATCGAGGCGTTCCGGGCCAGCGAGGAACAGTTCCGGGCCTTGGTCAGTGCCAGTTCGGATGTCGTGTACCGCATGAACGCGGACTGGACCGAGTTGCGCCATCTGTAGGGCCGCGAGTTCATTGCCGACACGCACGAACCGAACCGCTCCTGGCTGGAGAAATACATTCCCCTGGAAGACCAGCCGCGCATTTTGGAGGTCATTCAAGCGGCCATCCGGTCCAAGGGCGTTTTCGAGCTGGAGCATCGAGTGATGCGTGTCGATGGCACCCTCGGGTGGGCGTTCTCCCGGGCCATCCCGATGCTCGATGGCCACGGTCAGATTAAAGAGTGGTTCGGCGCGGCCAGCGACGTGACCGCGCGCAAGCAGTGGGAAGCTGTGATCCGGGTCAGCGAGGCGCGATCCCGGGCGATCCTGGAGTCGATCACCGACGGCTTCTTCGCCCTTGACTCCGACTGGCGGTTCACCTACATCAATGCGGCGGGCGAGCGATTCCTGGACCGCACTCCGGGCGACCTGATCGGCAAGTCCGTGTGGGAGGAGTTCCCCGGCACAGTCGGCAGCGAGTTCGAGCAGGTGTACCGCCGGGTCGTGGCCCGGCAGGTGAGCGAGTCCTTCACAGCTTACTACCCGAACTTTGATCGTTGGTACGAGGCCACAGCCTACCCCGCGCCGGAAGGTCTGTCGGTGTACTTTCGGGATGTCACTGACCGCAGGCAGCTCGAGCAGGAGCGCAAGCAGTTCGCCGCCCTGGTAGACGCCAGCTCCGACTTTATCGGCGTGGCCGGACTCGACCAGCGGGGCGTGTACGTCAACCGGGCCGGGCAGGAGTTGATCGGGCTGGAACCCGGTCAGGTGGGCAGCATCAAAGTCCTCGACTTCTTTCCCGAAAGCGAGCGGGGCCACATCCTCAGCCTCATCGCCAACTCCGAGGGTGGGGAGCAGGTGATCGTGGACACCTGGTTCCAGCACTTGCAGACCGGCCAGTTGATCCCGGTCTCGTGGTCCTTCCTGAGACTTCGGGACCCGAGCGGAAACGTCAGCGGGTACGCTACCGTGACCCGTGACCTCACCGAGCGCTATAAGGCCGGGGAATTGCTGCGGGTGAGCGAGGAGCGGCGGCGGCTGGCCCTCGACGCTGCCGAACTCGGCATGTGGCACCTCGATCCGGCGACCCGTGTCACGACGACCGATGCCCGATACCGGGCCATCTTCGGCACGACCGAGGAGTGGACGGACTACCTGCATGCGGTCGCGGCTATCCACCCCGACGACCAGCCCGCAGTGCTGGAGGCGGTGGCGGCGGCTACCCGGCTGGAAAACCCGGCCCCCTACGCCATCGAATACCGGATCGTTCACCCGGACGGCACGCTCCGCTGGGTGTTCGCAAAAGGTCGGTCGAACATGGAGGGCGTCGGCCCGACGAGGCGGGTGGCAAGTTTTGACGGCACCGTGGCCGACATCACCAGCCGCAAGGACATCGAGGTCGACCTCATCTCCGCGTTGGCTGCCGCCGAAAGCGCCAACCAGGCGAAGTCGGACTTCTTGTCGCGCATGAGCCACGAACTGCGCTCACCGCTAAATGCCGTACTGGGCTTTGCGCAGTTGCCAGCAGGGCACGGCCGCGTCTGCATCCGCATTGAGGACACTGGCACCGGTTTGAGCCCGGAGCAGCTGGGCCATATCTTCGAACCCTTTGAGCGCCTAGGCCAAGAGGCCGGCTCGATCGAAGGCACCGGCATCGGCCTGGCACTGAGCAAGGGCCTGGTGGAACTGATGGGCGGGCGCATTGGCGTGGAAAGTGTTGTTGGCCAAGGTAGCGTGTTCTGGGTGGAGCTGGATGCGCCGAGCGTCCAGGTGTCGGCGCATCCAGATTGAGTTTCCCTGAAGCGGGCATCCGTGGCCTGAATTCGAGTGCACATGAATGACCGCTTTCAGGCGACCTATTAATCGGCCTGTAAGTCAGCAATGTCTCGAAAGCTGACATGAGAGAACCAAACCCCCTCACCCCACCACCCGATCAAACTTAAACACCCCCGGCTCGCGCACCGGATCGACATCGACCGGGATCGTGCTCTTAGGCAAAAAGTGGCCTTCAAGCAGCAGCTTGGACAGCGGGTTTTCGATGCGCTGCTGGATGGCACGTTTCAGGGGCCGCGCACCAAACACCGGGTCGAAGCCGACCTTGGCCAGCTCGGCTATTGCCGCCTCTGACACCTCCATCGACAAGTCCATCTTTTGCAGGCGCGCTATCAGCACCTGGAGCTGGATGCGGGCAATGGATGCGATGTTTTTGGCGTCCAGGGCGTGGAACACCACGGTCTCGTCGATGCGGTTCAAGAACTCGGGGCGAAAATAGTTTTTCAACTCATCCGTCACCGCGTCTTTGATGTCTTCATACGGCTGGCCCACCATGCTCTGGATGTGGGTTGAGCCGATATTGCTGGTCATCACGATGACGGTGTTTTTGAAGTCCACCGTGCGGCCCTGGCCGTCGGTCATGCGGCCATCGTCTAGCACTTGCAGCAAGACGTTGAAAACATCGGGATGCGCTTTCTCCACCTCGTCGAGCAGCAGCACGCTGTAGGGCTTGCGGCGCACGGCTTCGGTCAGGTAGCCGCCCTCCTCATAGCCCACGTAGCCGGGCGGAGCGCCGATCAGGCGGGCCACCGAATGCTTCTCCATGAACTCGCTCATGTCCACGCGAATCAGGTGGTCCACGCTGTCAAAAAGAAAACCAGCCAGCGCCTTGCACAACTCGGTCTTGCCCACGCCTGTGGGTCCGAGGAAGAGGAACGATCCGGTCGGGCGATTCGGGTCAGACAAGCCCGAGCGCGAGCGGCGGATGGCGTTGGCCACGGCGGCAATCGCTTCGTCCTGCCCCACCACGCGGTCGTGCAGCTTGGCCTCCATCTGCAAGAGCTTGTCTTTTTCACCCTGCATCATTTTGGACACCGGAATGCCGGTTGCTCGGCTCACGACTTCGGCAATTTCGTCGGCACC
>JAYVPU010000305.1:0-13711 GCA_043757205.1 Comamonadaceae bacterium
ATTCAAACCGGTGCTGCGGCCTACCTGGCTCGGCAGTACAAAACGATTGCCATCGTCGGTGTCGTTCTGGCCATTCTCATCGGCTTGTTCCTTGGCGGCCTCACCGCCACGGGCTTCATCATCGGTGCGGTGCTCTCAGGCGCTTGCGGCTTCATCGGCATGAACGTGTCGGTGCGCGCCAATGTACGCACCGCGCAGGCTGCCACCAAGGGCATTGGCCCCGCGTTGGACGTCGCCTTTCGCGGCGGTGCCATTACCGGCATGCTGGTCGTGGGCTTGGGCCTGCTGGGCGTTACGGCCTTCTACTGGTTTTTGGTCGGCAACGGCAACCTGACGCCGGACAAAAACCTGGCCAAGATGCTAGACCCGCTGATTGGCTTTGCTTTTGGCTCCTCGCTAATTTCCATCTTTGCCCGTCTGGGCGGTGGCATTTTCACCAAGGGCGCTGACGTCGGTGCTGATCTGGTGGGCAAAGTTGAAGCAGGCATCCCTGAGGACGACCCGCGCAACCCCGCCGTGATTGCCGACAACGTGGGCGACAACGTGGGTGACTGCGCCGGTATGGCCGCTGACCTGTTTGAGACCTACGCCGTCACGCTGATTGCCACCATGGTGCTGGGCGCCTTGATGGTCACGGGTGCGGGTACGGCTGCTGTGGTTTATCCGCTGGCCCTGGGTGCGGTGTCTATCGTGGCCTCCATCATTGGTTGCTTCTTCGTCAAGGCTTCGCCCGGCATGAAAAACGTGATGCCTGCGCTCTATAAGGGCTTGGCTGTGGCCGGTGGCTTGTCGCTGATCGCCTTCTTCTTCGTGACCATGTGGATCATGCCGGACAACGCCCTCAAAGCCGCTGGCAGCCAAATCGCCTTGTTCGGTGCTTGCGCCGTTGGCCTTGTGCTGACCGCTGCCTTGGTGTGGATCACCGAGTTCTACACTGGCACGCAGTACGCCCCTGTGCAGCACATCGCGCAAGCTTCTACCACGGGCCACGGCACCAACATCATTGCGGGTCTGGGTGTCTCCATGCGCTCGACCGCTTGGCCGGTGATTTTTGTCTGCGTCGCCATCTGGACGGCTTACAGTCTGGCTGGCCTGTACGGCATTGCCATCGCCGCCACCTCCATGCTCAGCATGGCCGGTATCGTGGTCGCGCTGGACGCCTATGGCCCCATCACCGACAACGCCGGTGGCATTGCCGAGATGGCCGAGCTGCCCGCCAGCGTGCGCGACATCACCGACCCGCTGGACGCTGTGGGCAACACCACCAAGGCCGTCACCAAGGGCTACGCCATTGGTTCAGCCGGTCTGGCTGCCCTGGTGCTGTTTGCCGACTACACCCACAAGCTCGAAGGCTTTGGCAAGACCATCAGTTTCGACCTGAGCAACCCCATGGTCATCATCGGCCTGTTCATCGGTGGCTTGATTCCCTACCTCTTTGGTGCCATGGCAATGGAGGCCGTGGGCCGCGCTGCGGGCTCCGTGGTGGTGGAAGTGCGTCGCCAGTTTGCCGACGGTGAAATCATGGCCGGCAAGCGCAAGCCCGACTACAGTGCTGCGGTGGACATGCTGACCAGTGCCGCCATCAAAGAGATGATGATCCCGTCCTTGCTGCCCGTAATCGTGCCGATCTTGGTTGGCCTGGCACTGGGCCCGGCCGCTTTGGGTGGCCTGCTGATGGGCACCATCGTGACCGGCTTGTTTGTGGCGATTTCCATGTGCACTGGTGGCGGTGCCTGGGACAACGCCAAGAAATACATCGAAGACGGTAACCATGGCGGCAAGGGCTCTGAGGCGCACAAAGCCGCAGTGACAGGCGACACCGTGGGCGACCCCTACAAGGACACCGCTGGCCCCGCCATCAACCCGCTGATCAAGATCATCAACATCGTGGCTTTGTTGATCGTGCCTTTGATGATGAAAATTCACGGCGGCTGATATTGGTGCCCCCACGCTCCCCCACTGCGTGTGGGTCGCTGCCCCCCAAGGGGCCGTGCCTTGCTTGGGGCGGCCCGGCGCGGCGGCTGATTAGCCCCAACGTGAACAAAAAATCCCGCCCCCGGCGGGATTTTTTTTGCCTTGAGATAACATTCGCTTTATGCCCACCATCGCCCTGCGGAGCACTCTTTGAAAATTCTTATCGTTGACGACCATGCCTTGGTTCGAGAAGGACTGCGCCAAGTATTAAAGGGATTGGGCGATGACGTAGAAGTGCTGGACGCTCCAAGCTGTCAACGCGCTTTTGAACTGGTGCGCCAGCATGTGGATTTGGACTTGATTTTGCTCGACTACCATCTGCCCGACATGAATGGACAAGAGGCGCTGGATGTCTTTAGCAGCCAACATCCTGAGCTGCCCATCATCATGCTCTCTGGCTTTATGAACCCACTGCTGATGCGGCAAGTTTTAAACAATGGCGCAGCAGCGTTTTTACCCAAATCCGGCAATAGCGATGAGCTTCTTTCGGCCATCCGATTGATTTTGGCGGGTGACGTGTATTTGCCACCCCAAGCCTCGTTCACACCATCGAGTGGCATGCTGGGCGCACCCGGCTCCGATTCGCCCTCACCCAACCTCACACCGCGCCAAGAAGAAGTCTTGCAACTGCTGCTGGACGGCTACTCCAACAAAGAAATTGGAAAAATGTTGAGCCTGTCAGACGAGACCGTTAAGAATCACGTTTCGGCCTTATTGCGCGGCTTTGAAGTCAACAATCGAACCCAGGCCGTGATGGCGGCCAGCCGTTTTGGTTACTTTCGATCTGGCATTTCATCGAGCACCAAGGTGTGAAGCCGTCTATCTTCTGGCCCCCCTTCTTGTGCCAGATGCCGAATCAGGTTGCGCAGTTTGGCTGGTCGAACAGGCTTATGCAGCAGGGTCAAACCCGCCAGGCGGGTTGATTGCATCAACTCCGAATTGGTGTCACCGCTGAGTAAACAAGCGGGTAAATGGTGAGGGCTGATCTGGCGCAAACGCAAGACGGCATCCAAACCATTGTGTCCACCCCGCAACCGGTAATCACTGATGACCACACGGGTCACAAAGCCTTGCGCAATCAGCGACTCGGCCTGAGTTAAACCTTCGACCACAGTGACCACGCAACCCCAGGATTCGAGCAGAGACGCCAGGGCCAGGGAGACCAGCGCGTCGTCTTCAATCACCAGCACCGGCAAGTCAATGAAGTGATCATCCAAGGCGGCTTCGACAGGCTGTGCGACATCGGTGCGAGTCAGCATGGTCGTCACAGGCACCTCAATGCTGAACCGTGTACCCTGTCCAGGTCTGGAGCAGATATGGAGCGGGTGATTCAACAGTTTCGCCGTGCGCTGAACGATGTTGAGCCCCAAGCCCAAACCCTGACTGCGGTCTCGCTCAACATTGCCCACTTGGTAAAACTCTTTGAAGATGTCTTGCTGATGCTGAGGCGCAATGCCGATGCCCGTGTCCCACACCTCGATGCGCAAGGCTTGCCCGCCACCCGTCAGTCGGCAAGCCACCAAAACACCGCCACGGCTCGTATAGCGCAGCGCATTGCTCACCAAATTAAGCAAAATCCGGTACAGCAGGCTTGCATCACTCAGCACCCACAGGGAACTTGATCGCACCCGCAGACTCAGTCCTTTGGCAAATGCTTCGGGTGCTAAGGTGGTGTTTATTTGCGCCAAGATGTCTGTCATTCCAAAGGGGGTGATGTTCACCCTGACAGCGTTGGCCTCCAGCCGGGATATGTCGAGTAAGGCGTCGAGCAAATTTTGCATGGCTTGCACCGAGGCCTCCAGGTTAACAATCAACGCTTGCGTTTCATCGCTGTGCGGCAACTGGGCTAAACGCGCCACAAACATCCCCAGAGCGTGTGTGGGTTGTCGCAAGTCATGGCTGGCCGCTGACAAAAATTGTGACTTCGACAAGGTGGCCTGCTCGGCCTCTTCTTTTTTCTCCCGCAGCTCTTGGGTGACCTCATTGACGCGCTGCTCCAGTTCGTCACGCCCCCGCTCCAGGCGCTCGGCCATTTGATTCAAGTTGTTCTGCAGCTCCTGCAATGGATCATTGGGTTTGACTTCCAATCGTGTTGACAATTCGCCGTGTCCCAGGCGATCAATCACTTCAGACACGTTCACGATAGGACGAATCACCCCCCGGCTGATCCGAACAGCCAGCCAGACTCCCATCAGCACACCGCCCAAAGTAACGGCCAATCCGGCCCATAGCAAATTCAATGTTCGCGTGATGACTTCCACTCGCGAAACCTCGATCACCACCCGCCCTAGCGCCACCGGCGCGGCTGATTTGGACTCTTCTCCCGGAGCATCGTCGAGGGTTATCGGTATGGACACGACAGGCCGTGTAAACACGTCTATGTGCGCTTGCTCATCCCTGAAAAAAACAGTTTCGGGCAACAAATCTGGACGACGAATGTAGACCGATTGACCGGCACTGGCCAGCACACGACCTGTGGCGTCCATGATAATTACAGACCGAACACCAGACACTCTCACCCCCCCCGTGGCAAGGGACTGCAAGCTCCCGACATTGGCCGAAAAAATGCCGTACTCACTGGCATCGGCAATTTGCCGAAGCTGCGATTGGGCTTGCTGGGTATGCGCCATCTCAAGATCATCCAGCCGACCCATCAAAAAGATCACGGACAACACCAAGGCCACCAGGGTGACAGGCAAGATGGCCGCCAATAAAAGTCGGGAGCGAATGCCCAGAAATGTCATGGTTTCTTCTCCGATCGGGTCAAGGTCTTCAAGCGCAGACTCAAGTCATTGGCATCCAGACTCAGGCCCAATGATCGGGCCACGCTTTCATTCACACTGACGACAAAATCATTCGGATACTCCGGCAAACCCAAGGACTGACCTTGCAACACGCCTCGCGCCATCACACCTGCCTGTTGCCCGATTTGGGTCGGTGTGGAATAAAGACTCACCAAAGCCCCCGCCCTGACATAAGCGGAAGAGAAGGCCAGCATGGGCACCTTGGCCCGGAATGACGCCAGCAAAATGTTTTGAATGTTGCCCGAGTTATAGACCTGAGCGTCGGGCAAAGCCAGCAAAACATCGGCATCTTCAAGTACCTGTTTGAGTCCCTTGAAGATCGGCTCGTTTTGTGTCGCCTGAGCCGTTGCCAGTTGGAGGCCCCGCTCACTGGCCGCTTCAGCCAGTTTTTCTCTTCGATCCCGCCGAATGGACTCAGGGCCCCACAACACGCCCACTCGTCGGGCTTTGGGCAAAGCAAGCCGCAATAAATCAAGCTGCCGGGTGACTGGATGATTCAGATAAAGGGCTGACAATTGCGGCGACAGCTGAAGCGTGTTGTCACGTAAAGTGGCCTCAAAACTTAGGCTCGGGAGCAAAGTGCAGAGCAATGGGGCTTGGTTCTTTCGCTTCATCAATGCACTGCACGCCTGCGTGCCCAAGGCCACGAACAAGCGGGGTCGCATGGCATCAGAAGCTTCCCATTCAGAAACCAGCAATTGCTGCACATCACTGGCAGAAATAGAAGTGCCGCCGCGCCTTAGCTCTTCCAGCAAGGCACTGGCCGCCTCCTGGTAGGCGGCGCTGCGTTCGACGCTGACAATGACCAGGCTGAATTCCGTAGCAGCCGCATGTCCTGCTGCAAAACAGATGAGGCAAAGAGTCAAGAGCCAGCGATGCGCGAAGAAAGTCATGGACCGAACTTCAATTTTCCAGTTTGAGCATGACAAAAGCCTGCTGCCTGAAATACGTATTGGGCAAGAAGTCTGGGTAGGACGGGCCCAGGTTTTGCACGACCAACGACACCTCACCCCGCTTGGCGCCCCATCGCAGTTGCTTGGCCAGACGCAGATCGGTTCGGCTCATGGCCGGAGCCATCAGATTGGATGTGCCTGCGAAATTTGTGCTGTCGGACTGGGTGTGCATCACGCTAAAGTCCAAGTCACCTGGCAGGCTTTGCATGAACATCAGGCCCATGCTGGCAAAGGGCTTGGCTTTGAAGTTGCCGTTGTCCGTCCAGCTGCTGTCCACATAGGACTGATTGAAAATTAAATTACCCCCCTTCCAGGGTTGCCACTTGAGCTGGTATTCCACACCCCGGATAGAGAAGTTTTCGCTGTTGATGAAATCAATCGCATTTTGATCAACCAAACCACTGCCGGGTAGTGCGTAATTGGTTGTACGAATGAAGTCACGAATCTCTTCCTGAAACACACGCACATCCAGGTTGAGGCCGATCTCGGGAAAGTCTCCCAAATAGCCGATTTCTTTGGCAACGATGCCTTCGGCCCGCACATTGCCCCGCGCCACGGTGGTGGAATCCAGCAGGGTGCCCGCCAGGCCCAAACCGTTTGTGCTTGGGTTGTAGTAGCGCACATTGGCAAACTTTTCAAACTGGCTCGGGGGGCGATAGGCTTGGGATTCACCGTAACGCAGCGTCTGGCCCTCAGCGAAATGCCAGTTCAACATGAGGCGCGGGGAGACATGATCGCCGCTCAGGCTGTTGTGCTCCAACATGCCGCCCGCATTGAGCACCCAATCCCGGTGCAGTCGCCATTCCACATTGCCAAACACACGCGAGAAGTCGGTCACTAATTCGGCGTCGGTATTAAACACTGGCCTGGATACGATGCCCTCACGTCGCAACTCACCGCCCCAGACCACCCGCACATCAGGACCAGAGCGAAAAATGTGTTGCAAAGACAGGTTGTCGTTGATGGCGCGCCCACCGAAATCAACGAGCAAACCAGACACCAGCGGCGTGCCATGGGTAAATTTGTCAGTGCCGCGCTCACTCGTGTGCGACAGTTGCAGGGCCAAGTCCTGGTCGGGTCCCAGGTTGCGCCGCCAGTCCAACTGCAAAAACGAGGTCTCCAGGCTCCGGGTGCGCGGCAGATTGCCCTCCTGGTCGGCAAAACCAACGCCCGACTCAATCACGGACTGCCCGGCACGCAACTCCAGCTGATCCGCCGCGCCAAGGCGCAAGTCGCTGCGGAAATTGACGCGACTCACCTGGTTCGGACCACTGGCACCACTCAAGCCGTTGTCTGCGCGACGATCCACCCCAAGCCGATAGCGGGCCGTGTCATCGCCCCAGCCCAGGCGAACCAGCGTGTCCTGAATGCCGTTACTACCATAGGCCGCATGGGCTTGCACACCTTGGGTGTCCAGCGTGTCACGCGTGATGATGTTGATGGTGCCCAGAAAGGCGCGCGCGCCGTAAGCGGCGGAGTTGGAGCCGCGCAAGACTTCGATGCGCTCAATGTCTTCAATCGCCACCGTCTGCAAACCTGGGCCCGTGCTGCCCTGCAAGTTCAGCGAGTAAACCGAGCGGCCATCCACCATGACCTGGACGTGGTTGGCAAAGTCGCCCCAGTTGCCGTGATAGCTGCCCTGCGGCGCGTTACTCTCGAATGAGTTGCTGACCTGAAAACCCGGCACCAGACGTAGCAAGTCGGCCACATCGCGGGCACCCGTCATGCGGATGGTGCGCCGGTCCAGGATGGTGACTGACCCCGGCGTTTCATCCAGGCGTTGCGGCAGACGGGACACCGACAGGACGATGGGCATATCGCCCAAAAAATCTTTCTCGGAAACCGACTTCAGCTCTTGCGCCAAGGTAAGCCCGGGCCATAGGCCGACGAGTACCCAACAGATTCGACGAATCATCAACAACAACCCCTTCACCTCATTTTTATTGCCACCGTACCCGGATTTTTGCCTGACTGCACAACCCGCCCAGAGCAGCGACAATAACACTCATGTCTGAACGTGTCATCCCCCTGGTTGATCAGCGCATTTCCTCGCTGGCAAGCCCTGCCGCCGCCTTTGCGTCGGCCACCCGCATCAGTGCCAACGGCCTGCTGGCCGACCGCCTGGGTCGCCCCCTGCACGATCTGCGCATCAGCGTGACTGATCGCTGCAACTTTCGCTGCAGCTACTGCATGCCCAAAGAGGTCTTTGACAAAGACTATGCCTACCTGCCCCACAGCTCGCTCTTGTCGTTTGAAGAAATCACCCGCGTGGCCCGATTGTTTGCCGCCCACGGTGTACGCAAAATTCGCCTGACGGGTGGTGAGCCTCTTTTGCGGAAAAACCTGGAAGTGCTGATCGAGCAACTCGCCGCTCTGCGTACCGTGGATGGCCAGCCGCTGGACCTGACCCTGACCACCAACGGCTCGCTCTTGGCGCGCAAGGCGCAAGCCCTCAAGGCCGCCGGTCTGAATCGAGTCACCGTTAGCCTGGACGGCTTGGACGACGTCGTGTTTCGCCGCATGAATGACGTTGACTTTCCCGTGGTCGATGTGCTGGCGGGCATTGAGGCAGCGCGCGCAGCGGGCCTCGGGCAAGACGATAAGAGTGGCAAAGGCGGCGGCTTGAAGGTCAACATGGTCGTCAAGCGCGGCACCAACGAGCAGGAAATCTTGCCCATGGTGCGGCACTTCAAGGGCACGGGCATCGTCTTGCGTTTCATCGAGTACATGGACGTGGGCGCAACCAATGGCTGGCGCATGGACGAGGTGCTGCCATCGGCTGAGGTGGTCAAACTCATCCACGCGGAGCATCCCCTCATTCAACTTGACCCCAGTGTGGTGGGCGAAACCGCCGAGCGCTGGGGCTTTGCCGATGCCGCTGGCCGCCACGACAAGGGCGCAGGCGAGATCGGCGTCATCAGTAGCGTGACCCAGGCGTTTTGCCATGACTGCAACCGTGCCCGCCTCTCCACCGAAGGCAAACTTTACCTGTGCCTGTTTGCCACGCAAGGTCATGACCTGCGATCACTCATCCGGGCGGGGGCCAGCGACGCCGACATCGAATCAGCCATCGGCCACATCTGGCAAGGGCGCAGCGACCGCTACTCCGAACTGCGCAGCACGATGGATCCGGACACTACTACGCTGATCCCCGGCCAGCGCCGCGTCGAAATGAGCTACATCGGAGGCTAAAACAAAAATGATTGATCCCCAAGATATCACCGGCATCATCCTGGCCGGCGGCCGTGGCTCCCGCATGGGGGGCGTGGACAAAGGGCTGCAGAACTTCAACGGCATGCCACTGGCGCTGCACACTCTGATGCGCTTGCAAATGCAGGTCGGCCACGTCATGGTCAACGCCAACCGTAATCTGGCGGCCTATGAATCGTTTGGTGCCTCCGTCTGGCCCGATGTGCTGGCCGACTACGCTGGGCCGCTGGCGGGCTTTCTCACCGGGCTGGAGCGCTGCGAAAGTCCATTTCTGGTCACCGTACCCTGCGACACGCCGCTGTTTCCTCTGGATCTAGTGGCACGGCTGGCTGAGGCTCTGGAGCGTGACGATGCCGACATTGCCATGGCCGCTGCGCCCGAGGCTGACAAAGAGGGGCAAGTGCAATTGCGCACGCAACCCGTGTTCTGCTTGATGCGCGTTGAACTGATGGAAAGCCTGGTGGCCTTCACCCATGGCGGCGGTCGCAAGATTGACACCTGGACGGCGCAACACAAAACCGTGGTGGTTCCGTTTGACCAAGTCGGTGATAGTCCGCAAGCCTTTACCAATGCCAACACGCTCACGGAGTTGCATCAACTTGAAAACCATTGAGCAAATCGCGGCCACGTTGCAAGGTTACGACCCTCAGGCCTTGAGTGCGAGCGCCGTCAACGACTTCCTTGCGCGTCTGATCGAGCCCATCACCGACACCGAAGAGCTGGGGCTGTTTGACGCGCTGGGTCGCGTGCTGGCGCAGGCGGTCATCTCCCCCGTCAGCGTGCCACCCCACGACAACTCGGCCATGGACGGCTACGCCTTCAACAGTGCGGCACTCCGGCCCGACGCGCCCGTGGTGTTGCGCGTCGTGGGCACGGCACTGGCGGGCAAAGCCTGGCCCGGCCAAGTGGCTGCGGGGGAGTGCGTGAAGATCATGACCGGCGCGATCATGCCGACGGGCTTGGACACCGTGGTGCCGCAAGAACTCGTGACCGTTCGCCCTGAGCTTGTCGAAGGGTTCGCGCAGGCTTCGACAGGCTCAGGGCGAACGGAAATCATCAGCATCACGCCCGGTCTATTGCAAGCAGGCGACAACCGCCGCCTGAAGGGCGAAGACGTCATGGTGGGCCAAGAGGCGCTACGAAAAGGTGAGCTTCTTACGCCCGCATCTATTGGTCTTACGGCTAGTTTAGGTATTGAAACTGTCACCGTATTGCGGCAACTCAAGGTCGCCTACTTCTCCACCGGCGACGAAATTCTGAGCCTGGGTGAGGCCCCGCGTGAAGGTGCGGTGTTTGACAGCAACCGCTACACCGTCTTTGGCCTGCTCACGCGCATAGGGTGCCAGATGATTGACCTGGGCGTGGTGCGCGACGACCCGGCCATGCTAGAGGCCGCCTTCACCCAAGCCGCCCTTCAAGCCGACGCCATCATCACCAGCGGCGGCGTGAGCGTGGGCGAGGCCGACTTCACCAAGACCATGATGAAAAAACTGGGCGACGTGGCCTTTTGGCGCATTGCCATGCGGCCTGGCCGACCGATGGCGGTCGGAAGCATTCCCGTCCCGGCGGAAAATCGCAGTGCAGTGCTTTTTGGATTACCCGGCAACCCGGTGGCCGTGATGGTGACTTTTCTGGCCTTTGTGCGCCCGGCTCTCTTGCGCATGATGGGGGCCAACATCCCTGCCCCACCCCTGCTGCGCGCCCGCAGCACAGAGGCCATCCGCAAGAAACCCGGCCGCACCGAGTACCAGCGCGGCACGGTCGCCACGGCACCTGACGGCTCTTTGCAAGTTCAAACCACAGGCAACCAGGGTTCGGGCGTGCTCAGCTCCATGGTGCAGGCCAACGGCTTGATCGTCTTGCATCATGCGCAGGGCAATGTTGCTGCGGGTGAAGAGGTGGATGTGATGATGTTTGGGGGAGCCATCTGAAACCTGATCGAGAAATATTGCAAAGCGCCTGTCAACCTCTCCCAAAACTGCGCCGTTACACTAGTACCTCCGAAAAAATTTCGAGGATTTTTCACCTACTGTCACTCTTAAAGGAATTTCAAAATGAACAAACTTCTCGCTACCCTGATCGCTAGCCTGTTTGCTGTTGCAGCTTTTGCACAAGCACCCGCTGCGCCCGCCGCCCCCGCAATGCCTGCCGCTATGGCCGCACCAGCAGCAACGGCTGCCCCCGCCAAGGCCGATGCCAAAGCAGACGCCATGAAGGCGAAAGAAGAAAAGGCCGCTGCCGCCAAAAAAGCCAAAGAAGAGAAAGCCGCTGCTCGCAAAGCCAAGGCAGAAGCCAAAAAAGCCAAAGCCGCAGCCAAGAAAGCCAAAGCTGAAGAAATGAAGAAGTAATCAGCGTCAAGCTCTCAAAAAGCCCGCAGCCTGCGGGCTTTTTTATGCCTGAACCACGGAAAAACAGGTGGTCTGCGCTACGCTACACGTCAACCCGCAACGATCCACCTCCGCCCATGAAGCCATTTTTCACTCACCTCGCATTTTTACTATGGGCTCTGACCAGCAGCGCGCAGGCCCAAGACGCGCCGCAATTGAATCTGCCACGCCTGCAACTCTCGGCGGGCATGCATTTGATTGACACCCAACTGGCCTTGACGCCCGAACAAGGCAGTATCGGTTTGATGTTTCGGCAAGAGATGCCGCAAAACGAAGGCATGTTGTTTGTGTTTAAACAGCCTTCCGTCCAATGCTTCTGGATGAAGAACACGTTGCTACCGCTGACCGCCGCATTTGTGGCTGACGACGGCACCATCGTCAACCTGGAAGACATGAAACCACAGACCACCAACTCGCATTGTTCGACCAAACTCGTGCGTTACGTGCTGGAAATGAACCTGGGCTGGTTTGCCAAGCGGGGCATCAAGGCCGGTACAAAGCTAGGGGGGAAACCCTTTAACAGCGCCCGATAGAATGATTTTTGGGTGGTCTAAAGAGCTGTCTTCACCACCTGACATTTCAACAACACAAGGATGCAACCATGAGTGCCATTTTTCAATCTTTAGGGCGTACCGTTCTAGCCGGGGTCGTTCTGCTGGTGATACTGATGCTGGCTGTGGGAACCAACGTCAACCTGAGTCACGCTTGGTCCACTTTTTTCATGCGCTGGCTGCACGTGGTGTGCGCCGTGATGTGGGTGGGTTTGCTGTGGTATTTCAATTTTGTGCAAATCCCTTCTATGCCCAAAATTCCGGATGAGCAAAAGCCCGCCATCAGCAAAGTCATCGCTCCCACAGCGTTGTTCTGGTTCCGCTGGTCAGCACTGGCCACGGTGGTCACGGGCCTGCTCCTCGCCACCATGAGCGGCTACATTCTTTCGGCCTTGAGTCTGCAAAAACCGGTGACGGCCATTGGCATCGGTATGTGGCTGGCGCTGGTCATGGCTTTTAATGTGTGGTTCATCATTTGGCCTAACCAGCAAAAAGCACTGGGCCTGGTGACAGTGGAAGCCGCTGAAAAAGCCAAGGCTGCTCGCCTGGCGATGCTCACTTCACGCTTCAACACCATGCTCTCCATCCCCATGCTCTTTTGCATGGTGGCCCAGCAAAACGGCGGGCTGTAAACCACTGTCTTCGCCTTAGTATCAAAAAAGCCGACCCACTGGCCGGCTTTTTTGTGGGTGAAAGATGTTTCCTGACAATAAAGTTTTGAACAACCGCCGTTAGAAATCAATGACTTAGAACAGTAAAGACCACGATTTTGGCGGTGTAAAGTTTTGAATAATTGCTGCTTCGAGCGGGATTGGCGCATTTCAGCACAATAAAGTTTTGAACACAGTCTCCTCGCGGGCATCATCAACAAATGGATGGGGAATAAGGAGAGTTGCGAAATGGGGAAAGGCTACAAGGGAATGCCATGTGTTTACTGCCTCCAGCGCGAGGCTTGCACCGCTGACCATGTGATCGCTCGGAGTTTCTTTCCCGAAGACAAGCGTGGCGATCTGCCTAAAGTAGCTGCATGTGCCGAGTGCAACAACGCGAAATCTAAGCTGGAGCATGTCTTGACGGCCATCATGCCTTTTGGCGCACGGCATGCAGATGCAGGCCAAGCCCTTTTGTCCACAGAACCCAGACTGGCCAAGAACAAAAAACTCCACGCCAACCTAACCACAGGCGTGGCTTACTCGATAAGGTCGATCAACGGTGGTCCCTGGCAAACCGAAATGACTGTGCCTATTGACCACGCCGACATCGAAAAACTCTGCTGGTTCATCGTCAAGGGGCTGGCACACCACCATTGGCAAGTCACACTGGGGCCTGAACACTTCGTGCGGGCCTCATTTCTCAAAGAGATGGGGCGGCAACGCTTTGATCCCTTCTTTGCCGGTGCTGCCAGTGCCAAGATCAAGGCAGATTTGGGTAGTGGCGTCTTCGAATATGAAGGTATGCAGTCTCAAGACTGCCCTGAACTAACCCTGTGGAAAATGTCAATCTATGCAGCAGAAGTTGGTGGCGACAAAAGCGCCAAAGGGGAACGCAGTTCCGTGATTTATGGCATCAGTGCACCAAAGGCGTGGCCAGCCACTGCGATGTTGATGGATATCCTGGGCAAATGATGCGCCCGCTAAACGCCACAGGGAATAGAGAACTACCTCCTTCTCACCAGCATTAAGCTCTCCCGATTCCCAACGAGCCGCCGCCCGCTCAACGCTCGTAGCGCACGACCTTCCCACCGAACCCAATCTTGCGGGTCACGCGTGATTTGCCGACATTCACGACGTCCCGCATCGGCATTTGCTTCGAGCGTCCGTCACTGTATGCCT
>JAYVPU010000306.1:0-3456 GCA_043757205.1 Comamonadaceae bacterium
AACCCGATCCAGCACGCCAGTGGATGAACGCCTGCCGCTGGAAGTGGACCGGCGAAATGGTAACTGCCACATCCGGCTGACCGGCGCGCTGACCGACGACACCGCGCATGACTTGCGCTACGTCATGAGTGCACTGGAAAAAACAAATTGCCGCAGCAAGCGCGTGATGGTTGACCTGCAAAGCGGCCTGATCGGCAGCGCCATCACGGTCGGCTCCATCATCAAAAACCGGGGTTACGACACGCAACTGCCGCCAGGTACGACTTGTCTCACACCCTGCGTGCTGGTGTTTGCGGCCGGGCGTCAGCGCCTGATGCTGAATGCCGTGCCACCCACGCGCATCGGCTTCTCGCAGATCCCGCCGGACGCAGACTTTGGACGCGGGGTATGCGAGACCGAGCTGCTGGCCTCCCAGACCCAGACCCTGATCCGCTATTTGCGTTCCATGCTGCCCGTGACAACGGCCAATACTGTCTTCCAAAAATTAAGCAGCGCCAATTGCCGTAGCACTGAGTACATCGGCCAGTCAGAAGCTGAGGCGCTGGGCCTGGCTAATGCGCCTGGTCCCAATTAAGGCCCACACCCACCTCCGCCAACAACGGCACCTTGAGGTGGGCCACACCGGCCATCAGGCGCGGCACCTCATGGCGCACCCAGTCCACCTCGGCCTCGGGCACTTCAAACACCAGTTCGTCATGCACCTGCATGATCATCTTCGTGCCGCGATGTTCCGCATCCAGCACCTGCTGCACCTTGATCATGCTGAGCTTGATGAGGTCGGCCGCCGTGCCCTGCATAGGGGCGTTGATGGCGGCGCGCTCAGCCCCAGCGCGGCGTTGGCCGTTGGGTGAGTTGATCTCGGGCAGGTAGAGGCGGCGGCCAAACACGGTTTCCACATAGCCCTGCTCCTTGGCTAGGCGGCGCGTGTCGTCCATGTAGTGGCGCACGCCAGGGTAGCGGTCAAAGTAGCGGGCGATGTAGTTCTTGGCTGCCGTGTTGTCGATATTCAAGGCGCGCGCCAGACCATAAGCGCTCATGCCGTAGATCAAGCCGAAGTTGATGACCTTGGCGTAGCGGCGCTGTTCGCTGCTGACCTCGGCGGTGGCGATGCTGAATATTTCTGCGGCGGTGGCGCGGTGCACGTCCATACCATCATGAAAGGCCAGCAAGAGAGCAGCGTCGCCACTGATGTGGGCCATGATGCGCAGCTCGATTTGCGAGTAGTCGGCACTGGCAATCAAGCAGCCCGGCGGGGCCACAAAGGCTTCGCGCACGCGGCGGCCTTCGGGCGTGCGGATGGGGATATTTTGCAGATTGGGGTCGTTGCTGCTCAAGCGCCCGGTCACGGCCACGGCCTGCGCGTAGTGGGTGTGCACGCGGCCCGTGCGCGGGTGGGCCAGTTGCGCGAGCTTGTCGGTGTATGTGCCCTTGAGTTTGGCCAGGCCGCGGTGTTCCAAAATTTTGGCCGGCAGGGGAAAGTCTTCGGCCAGTTTTTCCAGCACTTCTTCGTCGGTGCTGGGCGCGCCGGTGGCGGTTTTCTTGACGATGGGCAAACCGAGTTTGGTGAAGAAAATCTCACCAATCTGCTTGGGGCTGCTCAGGTTAAAGGGCTGGCCCGCCAACTCGTGCGCCTCGGTTTCCAATTGCAAAATGCGCTGACCTAGCTGGTGGCTTTGCGCGGCCAGCGTGGGGGCGTCAATCAGCACGCCGTTGCGCTCGATGCGGTACAGGGCCTCGCTGCTGGCGATTTCCAGCTCGTAGATGAAGCGCAGCTTGTCGTTAGCTTCAAGCTGTGGCCACAAGGCTAGGTGCACGTCCAGCGTCTGGTCAGAGTCTTCACACGAGTATTCAGCCGCTTTGGCAATATCCACCTGACTAAAGGAAATCTGGTTCACGCCCTTGCCACACAGGTCTTCATAGCTGATGCCGCTGCGCCCCAAATGGCGCTCGGCCAGGCTGGACAGGCCGTGCGGTTTGTGCACCTCCAACACATAGCTTTGCAGCATGGTGTCGTGCGCGTAGCCCTGCACCTCAATGCCATGGTTGGCAAACACGTGACGGTCGTACTTGACGTGCTGGCCCAGCTTGTGGCAGGCCGGGTTTTCCAGCCAGGGTTTGAGTCGGGCCAGCACCTCCTCAATGGGCAACTGGGCCGGTGCGTCCGGGTAGTTGTGGGTGAGCGGGATGTAGGCCGCCTCGCCCGGCGTGACGCTGAAGGACAGGCCAACGATCTCGGCGCGCATCTCGTCAAGCGAGGTGGTTTCGGTGTCCACGGCCACCAGCTCAGCGGCTTCGATGCGCGCCAGCCAGGTGTTAAAGGCGTCCCAGGTCAAGATGGTGTCGTAAGCGACAGTGCTCACGGGTGCAGGTGTGGAGACGACGGGCAGATCCGCTGCGACAAGCGCTTCGGGTTCATCGAACAGACCGGGTTCGCGTTGGGTCACGGCCTTTTCAGGTTTGCGCTTAGCCCGTTCACCCTGAGTCTGTTGAAGGGCATCGACAGGCTCAGCCCGAACGGCGTTGGAGGCACTACTTTCCAGCGCCCTGGCCAAGCCCTTGAAACCGTATTTTGTATAAAAAATGGCCAGAGCGCTTGTTTCCTGTGCACAAGCAGCTATTGAATCAATAGCAGGCAGGTTGGGCACAAAAGCCTGCAAATCGCAATCGGTCTTGATCGTCAGCAGGCTGCGCCCCGTGGGCAACCAACCCAGTGCGGCACGCAAATTCTCGCCCACCACGCCTTTGATCTGACCCGCGTTGGCCACCAAAGCGTCTAGCGAGCCGTACTCCTGTAACCACTTCACCGCCGTCTTTGGGCCTACTTTGGCCACACCGGGCACGTTGTCCACCGTGTCGCCGACCAGGGTTTGGTAGTCGATCATGCGCTCGGGCGGCACGCCAAATTCGGCCGTCACCCCGGCCACGTCGCGCCGCTTGCCGTTCATGGTGTCGATGATGGTGATGTGCGAGTTAACCAGTTGCGCCAAATCCTTGTCACCACTGCTCACGATCACTTCAATGCCCTGGCACGCCGCAGCAGCAGCCAGCGTGCCGATGACGTCATCAGCCTCCACGCCCGGCACGTCCAGCACCGGCCAGCCCAGCAGCCGCACCACCTCATGAATCGGCTCGATCTGCGAACGTAAATCGTCGGGCATGGGACTGCGGTGCTGCTTGTATTCGGGGTAAATATCGTCGCGAAAGGTGGGGCCTTTGGCATCAAACACGCAGGCCAGATAGTCGGCGGGGTAATCCTTGCGTAGGCTTTGCAGCATATTGATAATGATGCGAATAGCGCCCGTCTTTTGAACCGTGCCATCGGGCATAGTGGCCGACATGGAGTCGCCGCCCGCAAAAAAGGCACGGTAAAGATAGCTGGAACCGTCCACCAGCAGCAAGGTTTTGGGTCGGGCGTCGGTTGTATTTGACGGGATGGGCGCAGGGCTTGGGGTATCA
>JAYVPU010000307.1:0-3454 GCA_043757205.1 Comamonadaceae bacterium
GGTCAGCGTGGTTTTACCGTGGTCGACGTGACCGATGGTGCCCACGTTGACGTGGGGCTTGGTGCGTGCAAATTTCTCTTTTCCCATTTTCAATTCTCCAAAGAACGTTTCCCGTGATTAGGTTTTACGTCTGCACGGTATTGCTGAATCGCCTTGCACGGGAACAAGGCGGCACACCGTCGCAGACAGCTTGTATGAGTAAGTCGCTTACTTGGCGCGTGAAGCAACAATGGCTTCAGCAACGTTACGGGGAGCTTCGCTGTAATGCTTGAACTCCATCGTGTACGTAGCGCGGCCTTGCGACATCGAGCGCAGGGTGGTGGAATAGCCAAACATTTCTGACAGGGGCACTTCTGCCTTGATGGCTTTACCGCCACCGACCATGTCGTCCATGCCTTGCACCATGCCGCGACGTGAGGACAAATCGCCCATCACGTTACCGGCGTAGTCTTCAGGGGTTTCAACTTCCACAGCCATCATCGGCTCCAGAATCACGGGACTGGCCTTGCGGCAGCCTTCTTTGAAACCGAAGATGGCTGCCATCTTGAACGCGTTTTCGTTCGAGTCCACGTCGTGGTAAGAGCCGAAATGCAGCGTCACCTTGACGTCCACCACGGGGAAGCCCGCCAGAACGCCACCGGTGAGCGCTTCAATTACGCCCTTTTCCACCGCAGGAATGTATTCGCGTGGCACCACGCCGCCCTTGATCGCATCGACGAATTCAAAGCCCTTACCTGGCTCGTTCGGCTCGATCTTGAGCACCACGTGGCCATACTGACCTTTACCGCCGGACTGACGCACGAACTTGCCTTCAGAGTCTTCCACCGTTTTACGGATGGTCTCGCGATAAGCCACCTGGGGCTTACCAACGTTGGCTTCTACGCCAAACTCGCGCTTCATGCGATCCACAATGATCTCGAGGTGCAACTCACCCATGCCGGCGATCAGGGTCTGGCCCGACTCTTCGTCCGTTTTCACGCGGAATGAAGGATCTTCTTGCGCCAAACGCTGCAAGGCAATGCCCATTTTTTCTTGGTCGGCCTTGGTCTTGGGCTCCACCGCCTGGGTAATCACAGGCTCAGGGAACACCATGCGCTCCAGCGTTAAGATAGCTGCCGGGTCGCACAAGGTTTCACCTGTGGTCACATCTTTCATGCCAATGCAAGCAGCAATGTCGCCCGCACGAATTTCGCTGACTTCTTCACGGTTGTTCGCGTGCATTTGCACGATACGACCGATACGCTCCTTCTTCCCACGAATCGGGTTGTAAACGCTGTCGCCCTTGGTCAACACGCCAGAATACACACGCACAAAGGTCAACTGGCCCACAAACGGGTCGGTCATCAGCTTGAATGCCAGGGCAGAGAATTTTTCACTGTCATCAGCCTTGCGGGTAACCGGTTGCTCATCCTCATCCATGCCTTTAACCGGAGGAATGTCCACGGGCGAGGGCATGAATTCAATCACGGCATCCAGCATGCGCTGCACACCTTTGTTCTTGAAGGCCGAGCCGCAGTACATGGGCTGGATCTCACTGGCGATGGTGCGCGTACGAATGCCGAATTTGATTTCTTCTTCAGACAAATCACCTTCTTCAAGGTATTTGTTCATCAGCTCTTCCGTGGCTTCAGCGGCGGCTTCAACCATCTTTTCGCGCCATTCTTTGGCCAGCTCAATCAGATCAGCCGGAATATCGCGGTAGTCAAACAACATGCCCTGCGATGCCTCATCCCAGATGATGGCTTTCATCTTGATCAGGTCAACCACGCCGGTGAAGTGCTCTTCAGCGCCGATTGGGATCACCATGGGCACAGGATTGGCCTTCAAGCGCAATTTCATCTGGTCCACGACCTTGAAGAAGTTAGCACCGGTACGGTCCATCTTGTTGACAAAGGCCAGACGTGGCACTTTGTACTTATTGGCCTGACGCCATACGGTCTCCGACTGGGGCTGAACGCCACCAACGGCACAGTAAACCATGCAAGCACCGTCCAGCACACGCATGGAACGCTCAACTTCAATGGTGAAGTCAACGTGGCCCGGGGTGTCAATGATGTTGATGCGGTGCTCAGGCAAGGACTTGTCCATGCCTTTCCAGAAACAGGTGGTGGCCGCAGAGGTGATCGTGATGCCACGCTCTTGCTCTTGCTCCATCCAGTCCATGGTGGCCGCGCCGTCGTGAACTTCACCAATTTTGTGGTTCACGCCGGTGTAAAAAAGTACGCGCTCGGTGGTGGTAGTCTTACCGGCGTCAATGTGAGCCGAAATACCGATATTGCGGTAGCGCTCAATGGGGGTATGGCGAGCCATGATGAATCCTTGGTTGCTCAAACAATAATCGCCGCACTCTGGCGGCGTGGCGAGCAACGTTTAGGCAAGGCGCGTCGGTGCAGGCAGTGCGAATAGCACGACAAACCGACGCAACGCCGCATAAACGTTGCGCAGTAGCCGCCTCTTAGAAGCGGAAGTGGGAGAAGGCCTTGTTAGCCTCTGCCATGCGGTGAACTTCATCACGCTTTTTCATGGCGCCGCCACGGCCTTCGGTAGCCTCAAGCAGCTCATTGGCCAAACGCAGGGCCATGGATTTTTCACCACGCTTGCGGGCCGCTTCCTTGATCCAGCGCATGGACAGCGCCAAGCGACGAACCGGGCGCACTTCAACTGGTACCTGGTAGTTGGCACCACCGACACGGCGGGATTTCACCTCAACCATGGGTTTGACATTGTTGATGGCGACCACAAAGGCCTCCAACGGGTCTTTGTCAGGGTTCTTTTTTGAGATCTGCTCCAGCGCGCCATAAATGATGCGCTCAGCGACCGCTTTTTTGCCGCCTTCCATGATCACGTTCATGAATTTGGACAGCTCAACATTACCGAACTTGGGATCCGGCAGGATTTCACGTTTAGGGACTTCGCGACGACGTGGCATTTTTTCACCTCTTTGCTTCAGTTGACATCTTCTTCAGATGCCGCGAAAACCATTTTGGCTTTCACTTACTCGACCACCTAGACGGAATTGTCTGTTTGGGTCACTCCGCTGCATCACCGCGCCACGCGGGAAACAGCACCTCTATTTCTCAAGTAACTCAGGCCGATTTGCCCGATTTACTCAGCAGCTTTACTTGCCTGCTTTTGGACGCTTGGCACCGTACTTGGAGCGCGACTGCTTGCGATCTTTCACGCCCTGCAAGTCGAGCGAACCACGCACGATGTGGTAGCGCACACCTGGCAAATCTTTAACGCGGCCACCACGCACGAGCACCACTGAGTGCTCCTGTAGGTTGTGACCCTCGCCGCCGATGTACGAGATGACTTCAAACCCGTTGGTCAGGCGCACTTTGGCAACCTTACGCAAAGCGGAGTTTGGCTTCTTAGGCGTTGTGGTGTACACACGAGTGCACACACCGCGACGCTGCGGCGAATTTTGCATCGCCGGGCTTTTGGACTTGATCGT
>JAYVPU010000308.1:0-13501 GCA_043757205.1 Comamonadaceae bacterium
TCTGCTGGCGAAATTGGGGCGTATACGCCCCTCGTCTTTGATTCATCTTTGACTCCTTTGACTGAACAATAATCTGTCCGCTTCAAAGGGGCAACTTCAGAGAGACTTAAGCGGACTGCTGCTTAGCATCATCCAATTGAGGAACAATTGGCGGGCAGAATCCATCGGGTTACCCAATGGCCCTCCAAAAACCAGAACTATTGGGGGAAATTGCTGAATGCGCGTGTCAGAAGGACTGATTGCCGAGCTAAAGAGCGCAGTTAGAGCAGCAACCAAAATCAATTACCTTAAATAGTCATGAATTCGGCCTCGCCGAAGTTTGGCGGTACTCCGCACGAATTTGGCGAGGCCGAATTCATGACGTAGATGTAACCCACTTAAACACGGTCTGGCGAAACGCCCGACAACTGATAGCAGCAAAACGAAGCTACCGCACGCGTAATTGTGCGCCCATTATGACAAGAAAATTGGGCCGCG
This sequence comes from Comamonadaceae bacterium, assembly GCA_043757205.1. Taxonomy (GTDB): domain Bacteria; phylum Pseudomonadota; class Gammaproteobacteria; order Burkholderiales; family Burkholderiaceae_C; genus CANCDA01. The sequence goes on from JAYVPU010000308.1 coordinate 478, forward strand.
CCAACGATTCTGCGCCAGTACTCAGTCTTTCGCGATCGTTTCCGTTGCTCTTCACGATACCAATCCCGGTCTTCTAGCCCCATACACCTCCCTGATTATTTGATGGGAGTTTATGTCACATCTTGGGCAATTGAGTGCTTAACAGGTCAACGTGACAATACTGACGAATCTTGGCGATGATGAGCGAGCGAAGGCGGGCTAAGTTGTTGATAAATATAGGGTTTTTAGCCCACTTTTAATCCGTTTGTCGTGGGTTCGACCCACGCACGTCCCACCAAGATACTAAGCCCCGTAGCCAAATGGTTACGGGGCTTTTTCTTTGTTGTTTATTTGGATTCGCTAGGGTTCTTGGAGGGCATTTGCGCCCCCACGTGCGCCTGCCCACGCTGTCGGGCCAAATCTACTTGGCGCTGACGTTCTGCAAAGCCTTGTTTTTGCGCTTCGGTTTTCTGATCGAAGCAGTTCGGGCAGCTCACGCCTTTGACGTAATGCGGGGATTGACGCTCGCCGTCGCCTACCGGGTGGCGGCATGAGCGGCACAGCTCGTAAGGGCCGGGTTGCAGGCCGTGGCCAACGGACACGCGCTCATCAAACACAAAGCACTCGCCTTCCCACAAGCTCTTGCCTTGGGGAATCGTTTCCAAGTACTTCAGGATGCCGCCTTCCAGGTGGAATACCTCTTCAAAGCCGAGCTGACGGAGCAGAGCGGTGGATTTTTCGCAGCGAATACCGCCGGTGCAAAACATGGCGACTTTGGGTTTCTCGCCCTGCGTGGTGTCCAGCGCACCACCTGGGGCCGATTGTTCTGACAGCCACTGCGGCAAGTCGGCGAAGGTCTTGACATGGGGATCGAGTGCGCCCTTGAAGCTGCCAATCGCCACCTCGTAGTCATTGCGGGTGTCCACCACCACCACCTTGGGGTCGCTGATCAAGGCGTTCCAGGCCTCGGGTTTGACGTATCGGCCCGCCATTTGCGTGGGGTTGACGTCTGGCACGCCCAGGGTGACGATTTCTTTCTTAAGGCGCACTTTCATGCGCAAAAACGGCGGCGCATCAGACCAGGATTCTTTGTGCGCCAGATCGCGCAGGCGCGGGTCAGCAAGCAGGTAGGCCAGTACGGCACGCACATCAGTCTCGACCCCTGCGATGGTGCCGTTGATGCCTTCTGTCGCCAGCAGCAATGTGCCTTTGATGTGATGAGCATCGCAGACGGTTTGCAATGACTGTTTGAGGGAGGGGGTGTCCTGCAGCTCTACAAATTTGTAGAGCGCGGCGGTGAGAAACTTCGACATGGGCCGAAGTTTAAATCAGGGGGGCAAAAATTTCACTGGCTCGTTTGCTGGGCAGCCCCATCTCAAGCGCCAAGCTTTGAATGGCCTGACTCAGCAGGTCGGAGATGCCATCGGGGTGGCGGTAGATTTCCATCCAGGTTTGCAAGCCGTCAGCGCTGGCGGGGCGTTGCATGAGTTCAATCTCAAGCAAAGGGTGTCGCACCTGCAATTGAAGTTGGAAGTCGCGCACCCGTTGCACCCAACTCGCATGCTGAAGGGTTTCAATTTTGTAGTAAACAAACAGGGTTTTATTCACGCGAATTTCCCATGCCCGCCCAGCGGTTCACCAAATCGGTCTCGATGTCGAACAGGTCCAGACACCGCCCCACCGTGTGGTTCACCATGTCGTCCAGCGTCTTGGGCTTGGCGTAGAAGGCGGGCATGGGCGGCATGATGATGGCACCGTTCTCCACTGCCTGCGTCATGCTGCGCAAATGCCCCGCGTGCAGGGGCGACTCGCGCACCATCAGCACCAGGCGGCGGCGCTCTTTGAGCACCACGTCCGCCGCGCGGGACAGCAGGCTGGTGGTCGTGCCCCAGGCGATCTCGGACAGGGAGCGAATGGAGCAGGGGGCCACCACCATGCCCATGGTCTTGAACGAGCCTGAGGAGATGGACGCGCCGATGTTCTTGGCGTTGTGCACTTGTCCGGCAAGCGCTTCAACTTCTTTGATGCTGAAATCGGTTTCAGCAGCCAGGGTGATGCGGGCCGAGTCGCTCATCACCAAATGCGTTTCGATGTCCGTGCCTTGCAGCGCTTGCAAAATGCGCACGCCGTAAATGATGCCCGACGCTCCGCTGATGCCAACGATCAAGCGCCGGGGCGTTGTTGCAGCCGCAGGCTTCATCACAGCGCCTTGTTGATCGAGGTGTAGGGCGGGTCTTGGTCCGGGCGGAACTTGCTCTCGGCCTTGACGTCGTTGCGCTGCTGGCCGTGGCTGATGACGCCGTTTTCCAGGTAACGCCCGGTGGCGGCGCGCTTGGCTGCTTCTTCCCACTGTGGCAACCAATCACCCAGAGAGTAGCCAAACCAGGGTGCTTGTGGGCGTAATTTCGGCAAACCCAGCTCTTCCCAAATCGCTTTGGAGCGCAGCATGTAGTCCTTGGTCGGCAGGGCCAGCGGGGGCATGGCGGACTTCATGGTGGCGTCCATCAACAGAGTGGAGTCCTCGTCGCCATCGGCCTCGCGCTTAGGGCCGTGGCCTTGGCCGCGGTGGTCCAGCGTGCGCACGTCTTCCACCGGGTTCATGCGGTAGGCCATGGCCCACAGCAGGGCGTCGGCGTTGTCGGGGTCGATATCCTCGTTCACGGCCACGCAAATCTTGCCGCAATCGCCTTTAAAAAATGCTGCACCGTACAGGGCGCGCCAGATTTCGGTCTTGGGTGTGTCGTTCTCAAAGGTGATCACGGTCACGCGCAAGAGTCCGGTCAAGGGCTCGTGCAGCGACACTTTTTTCACACCGCGAATACCCAGCGCATTTTTCAGGTGGGCCAAAAACAGCGGCTCGTAAGCCACGCGCTTGATCACGCTGGACTCACTGGGTGCCACTTGGCTCAGGTAAGACGGAATCACGGGCTTGAAGCGGTGCGTGATGGCTGTGATGGTCATGGGCAGGTTGAACTCCTCCAGCGCCACGTGGCCGTGTGATTCACCAAACGGCGCTTCGGGCTCCAAAAATTCCAGGTCAATCTGGCCTTCAATCACGATCTCGGCCTGGGCCGGCACGCGCAGCTTGACCGTGCGGGCCATCGTCACCTCAATCGGCGCACCGGCTAGGCCACCGGCCACGTCAAATTCATCCACACCAATCGGCAATTTCTGCGGCCCCATAAAGGCCACCAGCGGCGGGCAGCCCAGCACGATGGCGCAAGGCATGGTCTTGTGGCCGGCCTTTTTCCAGGCTTGGTAGTGCAGGTAGCCGCCAGCGCCGCCGACGCGGGTGGCCATGCGCACCACCAGACGATCCGGTGCCTTCAGTGCGCAGCGGTAAGTGCCCATGTTTTGCACGCCGGTCACCGGGTCCACCGTGATCACATTGGTGGCGGTGAGGGTGGGCGCGCTGTCAAAACCGGGGGTGGAGATGGGGATGCTGAGCATGTCCAGGCCATGGCCTTCGCCTTGCAGATTAGCCCCTTCGTGAATAACCTCATGGCACTCGGCGTTATCAACCAATTTCGGGGCGATGGGGTTGGCAATGGCGTGTGCCCATTTGGCTTGAATCTCGTCCACCGAGCAGCCCATGCCCACGCTGTAAATCTCACGGTTGGCCGCCAGTGCGCCCACCACCACCGGGATGTCATATTTACGCCCCTGGGCGTTGACGATGTTGGTGAACAAAAATGCCTTGCGCTCGGCCTCGGCCATGCCGCCGACAAACTGCCAGCGCACCAAGGGGTGCAGCTCGGAGTCTTTGTCGATGGGGTGGTCAATTACTTGGAGCAAGCCTCGACGCTTGAGTTCTTCCAAGTGGGCATGCAGATCGGGATAGCCGGTGGTGTTTTTGCTCATAGGTAACGAATGAAAAAATTGGGACAACAAAGGTCTCAAACCAAGGGTAAAAGATGGTGATTTCGTGCGCAGCTTACCTCAAACAAAGCATGAGAAATCCTCATGCTTTTGTCTCCATGCCCTGCGCCAAGACGTTGATGGATTGCTCGGTGTCCAAGCCCTCTTGCATGAGCCACTCGCAAAAAATCTCGACCAAGGGGTTGACCGTGCCCGTCGTCGCGGAGTTGGCGTAGTAGCGACGCTGACGCGCGGCCAGCAAGCCAAAAGGCGTGCACAAGCGCCCGGCGATGATGTCGTCCGCCACCAAAAACAGCGGTACTAACACCAGGCCCAGGCCCTCAGCCGCTGCTTGCAGGGCGAAATACATCTGTTCAAAACGCAGTGTGTTGTCGATTTGCAAATCAACCACGCCAGCTTCTGTCAGCCAGGTGGCCCAGCTCAGTGGTTCGGTGTCATAGCCGATCAAGGTATGGTGGGTCAGATCAGCGGGTGAGCGCAAGCGCCCGCGCTCCATCAGGTCAGGGTGGCAGACGGGCACAATGGTCTCCGTCATGAAGGGGATGGAGCGAACCTCGACCAGCGGCTCATCGGCCCCCCGAATCGCGATGTCGTAGCTGTGCTCAGAAAAGTTCACAGGCGCAATCGAGGTGGAGAACTTGATCTCAACATCTGGGCGCTTGCGTTGAAAGGTGGAGATGCGCGGGATCAGCCAGCGCATGGTAAAAGTGGGCGGCGCGTTGATGCGCAAGGTGGTGGGTGAGGCCTGCTCCAGCAACTGCATGGCCGTCACCGCGATCCGGTCCAGCGCGGGTGTCACCGCAGTCAAAAAAACGCGGCCGGCCTCGCTGAGCTTGAGTTGCGCTTGGGATCGGCTGAACAGTGGCGTACCCAGCCAGGCCTCCAAAATCGCCACTTGCTTACTCACCGCACCGTGGGTGACCGACAACTCAACAGCCGCCTTGGTAAAACTCACATGCCGGGCCGCTGCGTCAAAGGCGCGCACAGCATTCAAGGGGGGGAGTTTTCTCATGGCGGGATGATGGTTGAGTGGGTGCGATGATGGAGTGTGAGAAATTCTAAGGCCGCGTGAATTTTATTGCATCCTTTAAAGTGTGAACTAAGGGAAAATACCACTCTATATCTGAGGAGATTTGCGTGAGACCTAGTGTGAGAAATCGTCAGCCTAGTCATCCCCACCGCTGCGCCAAGGAGGTCACTTGAAAGCTGCCCCCTTTGACTACGTCCGGGTGGACAGCGCCGCACAGGCCCTTGAGCTGCTGACTGAGCACGGCATGGACGCCAAGCTCATCGCGGGTGGCCAAAGCCTGGTGCCCATGATGGCCATGCGCTTGGCCCGGCCTGCGCTGCTGGTTGATATCAACCGATTGGTTGAGTTAAAAACACTTAAGCATTCCACCGAGCAGGTCACCACCGGTGCGGGCGTGCGCCAACGCACGCTGGAAGACAACCCCGCTCTGGACGCCAGCCTGCCCCTGTTGCGCAAAGCCTTGCGCTGGGTCGGCCACGCGCAAACCCGCAACCGGGGCACGGTGGGGGGCAGTTTGGTGCATGCCGATCCGTCTGCCGAGTTGCCGCTGGCCGCGCTGGTGCTGGGCGCGACGATGCGCATTCAAAGTCAGGGGGAGGGCGAACGCCGCGTCAACGCGCAAGACTTCTTCCTCGGCCCCATGTTCACCGCCGTGTCTGAGGCTGAATGCCTGATGGACATCCAGTGGCCGGTCTGGCAAGGCCCGCGCATTGCCGCTGCTTTTGAAGAAACCGCTATTCGCCATGGCGACTTCGCTATGGCCTCCGCCGCTTGTCAGTTGCAAGTCGATGCGAGCGGCGTCCTCACCCGCGCCAGCTTCGGTCTGGGTGGGGTGGACGGCGCACCCTTGGCCTTTCCCGAACTGGCTAAGCAACTCTGCGGTCAGCGGATGTCGCCTGCGCTGGCGCGAGACCTTGCCCAAGCTGCGGCGAAAGAGTCCAACCCCGGCAGCGACATCCACGGCACGGCTGAATACCGCCGCCATTTGGCGGGTGTCTTGCTGGCCCGTGCGCTACAGCAAGCTGCGCAAGAAGCCAGTCAGGTGACATCATGAACAGCCCCAAACAACTCCCGATCCAAATCACCGTCAATGGTGTCGTGCAACAGCGCACGGTGGAGCCCCGCACCAGCTTGGTTGACTTTCTGCGCGACGAGTTGGGCCTGACCGGCACGCACGTCGGCTGCGAACACGGTGTCTGCGGTGCTTGCTCGGTCTTGCTCGAAGGTGACCCGGTGCGCTCGTGCTGCATGTTCGCCGTGCAGGCCGATGGCCAGAAGGTCATCACGGTCGAAGGCTTGGCCCCGCAGCGCGGCCAGCTCTCTAAAATTCAAGACGCGTTCTGCGAGAAGCACGCCCTGCAATGCGGCTACTGCACGCCCGGCATGTTGGTGGCTTGCCACGCCCTGGTCAGCGTCACGCCGCACCCCACAGAGGCGCAGGTGCGCGAAGCCATCAGCGGCAACCTGTGCCGCTGCACCGGCTACCAGCAAATCGTGGATGCCGTGATGTACGCCACTGCGCCAGAGGGACAAGCCCATGTCTGAGTCCATCGTCAAACCGTCAGAAGGTTTCCGCTTCGTCGGCAAGCACCGCCGCGCGGTCGAGCACAAGCGCTTCGTCGTCGGCAGGGGCCGCTATGCGGCTGACATTCAACTGCCCGGCATGCTGCACATAGCAGTGGTCGCCAGCCCACACGCCAGCGCCAAAATTGTGTCGATTGATGCCAGTGCCGCGCTGGCCCTGCCCGGTGTGCACGGCGTGCTGACCGGCGACGAACTCTGCGCCGCTACCGAGCCCATGCTGCCCGGTGTGGACGCACCCCAAGTCACGCGCTTTCCCTTGGCGCGCGGTGTGGTGCGCTACTGCGGCGAGTGGGTGGTGGCGGTGGTGGCCGAGACGCGCGCCCTGGCCGAAGACGCCGCCGAGCTGGTTCAAGTGGACTACGAGACCCTGCCGCACATCGTGGAGCCAGAAGTCGCTATCCAATCAGACGCGCCGCTGGTGCACCCGCACTTTGGCTCTAACATCATTTTTCACCGCAAGTTCGTTTGGCCCGCCACCAATGGCGAGACGCCGGATCAGCAGTTCGCCCAGTGCGAGCACAGTCTGAGCTACCGCGTGCGCTGGTCGCGCAACGCCACCGTGCCGATTGAGACCTTTGGCGTGGTCTGCTCATGGAACGACGCGATCGAGGTGCTGGACGTTTGGGCCTCGATCCAGATGCCCAAGTACCCCGACCAGTTGGCCAAGGCCTTGCGTCTGCCGGGCAACGCGGTGCGTGTGCATTTTGACGTGGACGTGGGGGGCAGCTACGGCGTGAAACGCGGCCTCAAGCACACCATTCTCGTGGGCTACTTGGCCAAAAAACTGGGCCGCCCGGTGCGCCTGATTGAAGACCGCCTGGAGAACATGCGCGGCGGCGACATGCAGGGGCCCGACCGCATCTTTGACGTGACGCTGGGCTTTAACGCTGACGGCATCATCCGCACCATGCGCATGAAGGCGCTGGACGACATCGGCGCTTACGCTGGTCGCTCGCCGCTGCAACTGGGCAAGCCGGTGGGTGCCATCGTCGGGCCGTATCGCATCCAGAGCGTGGATTACGACGCCATGGCGGTGATGACGAACAAGACCCCGCAAGAGGCGGTGCGCGGCTTTGGCCAGGCCCCCACCAACTATGCGATTGAAACCGGTATCGACAAGGTGGCGCGTTTCTTGAAGCTCGACCGCGTGGACTTGCGCAAGCGCAATCTGATTGGCAAGGACGAATTCCCTTACCTCATCCCCAGCGGTACCTCGTATGACAGCGGTGACTACGCGACGGTGCTGGACAAGGCCTTGAACGCCGCACCTTTGAGCGCCATCACGCAGGAACGCGACGCCCTGCGCGCCAAGGGCTTGCTGGCGGGCATCGGCATCTCCACCTGCCTGGAGCCGTCTGGCGGCAACTCGTCGTTCGAGCCCTTGTTTAACCCCAAAAACGAGACCACTACCTGGATGGAGTCCTGTCTGGTGCGCATTGATTTGGGCGGCACGGTCACGGCCTTGATGGCCACCTCCAGCTCCGGCCAGTCGCATGAAACTTTGGTCTCCACCGTGGTGGGTGAGGTGCTGCATCGCCAGCCCGACAGCATCCGCGTGCTGCACGCCGATTCGCTCAACGCCTTGCCGTCCAACAGCCCGGTCGGCAGCCGCATGGCCATCATGCTGGGCGGCGCGGCGGCGGGTGCGGCCAAGAAGTTGCGCGCCAAGTTGCTGCTGATTGCCGCGCACAACCTGGGTGTGGCGCAAGCCGAACTTGATTACGAGGGCGGCAACGTGGTGGTCAAAGCCGACTCAACGCGCAGCATGAGTTGGGATGCGCTGGTCGAAATCGCCCACCGCAAGTTCCACAAACTGCCCGAGGGCATGGAGCCCGGCCTGCAAGAAAAGTTTGTCTGGGAAGTGCCCACTGGCGGCCAAATGCCCACCGCCGATGGCCGCGTGCAGATGTACCCCTGTCACTCGTTTGAGGCTCATGTGGTCTTGGCCAGCATCGACCCCGACACCGGCAAAGTCGCCATCCACCGCTACGTCTGCGGCCACGACTGCGGCGTGATGATCAGTCCGGACGTGGTGCACGGCATGACCTATGGTGGCATCGCCCACGGCCTGGGCGCGGCGCTGATGGAGAAGTTTGAGTACTCCGACGAAGGCCAGTTGCTCAGCGGCACCTTCATGGACTATTTGATCCCCAGCTCTAAGGAAGTGCCCGCCATCACCATCGTCGATCACTGCACGCCGTCGCCCTTGACCGAGTTTGGCCAAAAGGGTTCGGGCGAGGCCGGTTACCTGGGCAGCCCTGCCGCGATTGCCAGCGCCGTGAACGACGCCTTGGCGACGCGTGGTGCCCGCATTGACGGTCTGCCCATGACGCCGCAAGCCATCTGGAACGCTTTGCGTGCCGCCACTTGAGAGCCAAAATCCCCATATGACCACCTCTATCCAACACCTGCGCATCCCCGGCCCGGCCGGTGACATCGCCCTCACCATCCAGGGCGACCCATCCGCATCCGCCGTCTTAATGACCCACTCCATCCTGTCATCCAGCATGATGTGGGACGAGCAAGCCGCCTTACTGGCTTCGAATGGTTATCGCGTCGTTCGGGCCGACACCCGTGGCCACGGCGCATCGCACGCCGGGCTTTCGCCCTACACCATGGGCGATTTGGTGGCCGACACGATAGCCGCTCTTGACGCTCTGAAGATCGAGCGCGCGCACTACATCGGCCTGTCACTCGGCGGTATGAGCGGCCTGGGGCTGGGCATTGCCCACGCTAATCGCTTGTTGAGCCTGTGCATCTGCGACGCCCGTGCCGACGCACCACCTGCGGTTGCCGCCCCGTGGGACGAACGCATTGCCATCGCACTGAAAGACGGCTGCGCCGCGTTGGCCCAGCCCACGATTGAGCGTTGGTTTGGCAAGGCGTTTTTGGAGGTCAACCCCGCCATTGCAGATCGTTTTCGCGCAACGGCCTCGGCCACCTCTGCCGTGGGGTTTGTGGGCAGCGCGCGCGCCATTCAAGGCCTGGACTATCTAGGCCAGTTGTCGCGCATCAGCACCCGCACCACCTTGATCGTCGGTGCCAACGACGGCCCGCTGCCGCAAGCGATGAAAGACATGCAAGCCCTCATCCCCGGTGTGGCGCTTGAAGTCGTACCCGGCTCGGGTCACCTGCCCAACATCGACAATCCAGAATGCTTCAACGCTGCCATGCTGCGCCACTTTTCATCAATGGAGAAATAACAATGCACCCCCACCTCATCATTCAACAAGACGGCCGCCTCCTGCGCGTCACCTTCAACCGCCAGCCCGACAACGGTGTGTCCGACAGCATGGCTGCGGCTCTGACCGAGGTGCTGGCCACTGCCCATGAGACCTCAGACGCTGTGCTGCTGCGCAGCGCTGGCCCCGACTTTTGCACTGGCCGCGTGCGTGACGTCGAAGCCCCCGCGTCGCCCGAGGCCTATGCCCGCCGCGCCGAGTACGACTCGATCTTCGGCAGCTACAAATCCATCCGCGCTTGCCAAGTGCCGGTGATCGGTGCGTTTGAAGGCCGAGTCATGGGCTACGGCACCGCCGTGGCCGCCATCTGCGATGTGTCCTTCGCCAGCGACACCGCCACCTTCAATATCCCCGAGATCGAGCACAACGTCATGCCCACCATGGTCATGTCCGCCGTGTATGACCGCATGAACCGCAACGCGATCATGTGGATGGCCTACACCGCAGAATTCATCAGCGGCGAGCGCGCCTTGACCTACGGCCTGGTCAGCCAAGTCGTACCCAACGCCCAGTTCAACGCCGAAGTCGAGCGCTTCTGCCAGGTCTTGCTCAGCCGCCCACGCCCGGCCATCCTGGGCCTCAAAGAGTACATGCGTGTGGCCCCGCGCATGGACGAGCAAGGCGCGCACGACTACGCCCGCACCCTGCACTCGATGGTCAATACATCGGCTGCGATGAAGAAGAAACACTAAGGCGCCGTCATGGAAATCACCGGAACCCAAACCATCCCCGCCCCGCGCGACGTCGTGTGGGCTGCCTTGAACAATCCTGAGGTGCTTAAAAAATGCCTGCCCGGTTGCGAGTCGGTGGAGGCCACCACGCCCGAGGAATTCAAGGTCGTTGTCGTCACCGCCATCGGCCCACTGCGCGCGCGCTTCAACGGCGTGCTGCGCATGAGCGAAATCAACGCGCCTGAATCCTGCGTGATGGTGTTTGAAGGACAGGGCGGGGCGGTCGGCTTCGCCAAAGGCTCGGCCACCGTGACTTTGAAAACTGTCGTTGAAGGCACAGAGCTGAACTACGCTGCCAAGGCCCAAATCGGCGGCAAGCTGGCGCAAGTGGGCTCGCGCTTGATCGACAGCGTGGCCAAGAAAATGTCAGACGATTTCTTCAAAGCGTTTCGCAAGCAGCTCGCGCCACCGGACGAAGTGGCTGCGGCGGTCAACGCCCCGATCACGTCAACAGCGCTTGCCACTCAAGACGCAATGCAACATGCCGTGGCAGCACCCGCCAACGCCGAGGCTCCTGTGGCTTCAGCGGCTGCACCTGCGGCCAGTGGAGCAACGCTCGTGCCCGGTTGGTGGTTGATCATGGCCGCTTTCGTGGGCAGCGCGACCACGATTGCCGGTGCACTGATGCTTCGGTAACTCAACGCTCACATTGCGGACGCTCGCCATGAACTACAGCACCGATTTCCCCAGCCTGCGTGGTCAAGTCAGCCCAGAGGAATGGCAAGCCCGCGTCGAGCTGGCCGCTTGCTACAGGCTGGTCGATCAGTTCGGCATGACCGACCTGATCTACAACCACATCACCTCCAAAATCCCCGACACCGAGCACCTGCTTATCAACCTGTATGGCTTGCTGTACAAGGAAATCACGGCGTCAAGTCTGGTGAAGATTGATTTGGCGGGCAACGTATTAACCAAGCCCGACACCGACTACGGCATCAACCGCTCCGGCTACGTGATCCACGGCGCGATTCACGAAGCGCGCGCCGATGTCAACTGCGTCATGCACACCCACACCCGGGCTGGCCAAGCCGTGGCCAGCATGAAGTGCGGATTGCTGCCGATGACGCAGACCTCGATCCGCTTTCACGGCCACATCGGTTACCACGAATTTGAAGGCCCCTCCATTGACTTGGCCGAGCGCGCCGCCCTGGTGCGCGACCTGGGCCCGCACGACGCGATGATCTTGCGCAACCACGGCTTGCTCACCTGTGGGGCCACCGTGCCGCAGGCCTTGAACACCCTGTACCAGCTAGAGATGTCGTGCCGCGCCCAGGTGGACGCCATGGCCGCAGGCGCTGAGATCACGCTGCCCTCATCCACAGTGTTGGAGCACACCGCGCACCTGTACCAGCCCGGTACGCGTCGCCCTTACGGCGTGCTGGAATGGCCCGCCATGATTCGCCTGCTGGAGGCTGAAGGCAAATATTCAGGCTATCCGCGCTACGACGCTTGAGGTTTTTTCAATCAGCCATGGATCGAGGAGACCCCAGTGAAACTCAAAAATCTCGCCCTCGCTGCCTTAAGCACATTAACCATGCCCCTCGCTCTCGTCCTCGCAGTGTCGGGCGGCGTAATGGCGCAAAGCACTCCGGATAGTTATCCCACCAAGCCCGTCAAAATCATGGTCGGCTACGGCCCCGGTGGCACGGGGGATTTGACCGTGCGCTTGGTCGCACAAAAGCTGTCCGAAAAACTCGGTCAGTCCTTTGTCATTGAGAACCGGCCCGGTGCGGGCGGCATCGTCGCCTCACAAATCGTGCAGCAAGCTACGCCTGACGGCTACACGCTCAATTTCATCGCCGCAGGCAACTTTGCCATGACGCCGGCGCTGTTCAAGTCGCTGCCGTTTGACCCGGCCAAAGACTTTGAGATGGTCTCCATGATTGGCAGTTTCGGCTTTGTGCTGGCGGTGGACGCCAAGGCGCAGATGAAGGATGCGGCTGACTTCATCGCTCAGGCCAGAGCCAATCCGGCCAAGCTGTCCATCGCCACCATCTCGGTGGGCAGTGCGCAGTTTTTGGCGGCAGAGGTGTTCAAGTCTATGGCCAAAATTGACGTGGCCATCATCCCCTACAAAACATCAGCGGATGTGATTCGCGCCCTGCGTGCGGGCGATGTGCAAGCCATTTTTGAAACCATCGCACCGGTCATGCCGCAATACAAAGCCGGTGCGATGCAGATTTTGGGCGTATCAGAGGAGCAGCGTTTTTCTGGCTTGCCCAACGTGCCGACGATTACCGAGAGCGGCCTGCCGGGCTACGCCATCAACGGCTGGAATGGTCTGGCCGTGCCCGCTAAAACACCGCGCGATGTCATTGCCAAACTCAATGCCGAGATCAACGCCGCCGTGGCGCAACCCGACATCAAACAAAAATTCATCGACCTGGGTGTGACAGCCCATGGCAACACGCCTGAGCAGATGCTGGCCTTGCTGCGCAAAGACATCGCCTGGTGGCGAGAAGTGATTGAGAAAGCAAAAATAGAGAAGCAGTGATGACGATCAAAAAAATCTACATCCTCGACGCCTTTCACGAAGCCGGTATCGCCTTGGCCCGCCAGCATGCGCAAGTGGTGTGCTG
>JAYVPU010000309.1:0-3406 GCA_043757205.1 Comamonadaceae bacterium
CCGCCAGCTCACGCGGGGAGTGCCCGGTCGGGGCCAGGCGCGTGGCGTCTAGCGCCAACATGGCGGCGTTATAGGCACCGGCGCTGTGCCCCATGACAAACACACGCTTCGGATCGCCACCCAGGTGTGCCGCCTCACGCAAACCAAACGCCAAGGCCTGCGCACTGTCCGACAGGAAATCCGGGTAACGCACCTCGGGGTAGAGGCGGTAATCAGCCACCAGGGTTAGCACGCCGCGCGCCGCCAGCGCTTCGCCGACAAAACGGTAGTCCGCCCTATCACCCCGGTTCCATGCGCCCCCGTAAAAGAACACCACCACCGGATGACCGCTGGTTGAAGCGGCAGCGCTAGGCGCATACACGTCCAACCGATGACGCGGCAAGGGGCCGTAAGGTAAGGATTCTTGAACGCGATGCGACCGGATAGACGCCACAAAATTCAGCGCGGTCGCGGGGAAACTGACTGCGACGCCAATCACGATGACGACTAGCGCCAACGCGATTCCCAAAACCAGCAACCAAGGAGATTTCATGTGCTTCGGCCTTGTCTCAAAAACTCACCTGCAAACCAATTTTCAAACTCCGCCCCGGCAACGGCACCTTGCCGGGCACGGTCTGCGTGAGGATGGAACTGCTGGAGTAGGCCAGCGTGTCGCCCGCGTTGTCCAGCCGTGCGTACCAAAGCAGGTTGGTGGGGCCTGACTTGGCTTTGAAGGTCAACGCCGCGTTCCACAGGGTGTAGCCATCGGTCGCCAGCTGGCCCACGGGCACGCGGCTTTGCGCGGCCAGTTGATCCACTCCCACGCGCGCACCCCACGGCCCGCTGGACCACAGCAGCGTGGCCCCGGTGCGCATGGGGGCGATGCGCGGCAAGGGCTGGCCGGTGCTGAGGTTGTCGGCTTGCACGGTGTCCCAACGCAAGGCCAGGTCCAAGGTTTGCGCGCCTTCCATCAGGCGCAGTTTGCCGTTGGCCTCTAGCCCGGTGAAGCGGGCCTGCACTTGGGTGGTGCTGTATACCGGCACGGGTGCACTCAAGTCGGTCGGCTCCAGCGATATATAGTTGCTGAACTGATTGACGAAGGCCTGCACGCTGGCGCTGTGCGCGCCGCGCTTCCAGGCCGCACCCACGTCCAGGTTGGTGGAGCTCTCCTTGTCCAGGTTCATATTGCCGATTTCAAACGTATTGGTAGCCACATGCACACCGTTGGCAAACAGCTCGGTGTCTTTGGGCGCGCGCTCACTCCACGCGAGGTTGCTGGTGAGCTGCCACTCGGGTGCAATTTTCCACAAGCCGCCCAGTGCCAAACTGGCCGGGTTGAAGTTGCGGCTTCCTGGCGTGAAGCGAGCAATCGATGGGTTGCCCAGTGACTCCACCTGCACCGACGCCACCCGCGCACCCGCGCTGAGCTTGCCCCAGCTAGTTGCCAGCTCTTCATGTGCAAAGGCCGCGATTTGGTTGGTGCGGCTGTAGGGGGCAAAGGCCTCGCTGCCGTCAGCTGAAAAATTGCTTTGTTCCCATTGAAGACCGATCACGCCATCGAGCGCACCGAGCTTGGTTTGGCGGGCCTCAACCCGCAAGTCATTGCCGGTGTTTTTGAACACCGTGCCGGGCACGCCAGCGCTGAGTTCGGTGTGCATGTAATCACTGCGGCTGAACTGCGCTTTAAAGCCCTGGAACCAGCCCGACAGTTGGCGCACTTCGCCCTCCAGCGCGTAGCGGCTGGACTTCATATCGATCTTCACCTCGTCCTCGGCCACCGTGCCGTATTGGGTGGCGAAGGTGGAGACCGATGCGCCGAGATAGCCGTGGTCAAAAAACAAAGAGCCGCCAAGGGCTCCGCCGCGTGTTTCGCTGGCTGAATTGCACAGGCGTTGCGCCACCGTGGTGACACCGCCCTGGGTGCACGCCAGCGCTTTGGGCACATAAACATCGTCCGTTCGGCGGACCTGGGCGTCCGCGTGCAGCGCATAACGGTCATTGCCGGTCTCCAGCAACAGCGCTCCACCGCGTTCTGCATTGCCGGTGGCAAAACCGATGTCGGCTTTGCCAGAGACGCCGCCCGCACTTTCAAACAAGGGTTCACGAGGAATGCGGTTGTCGATCACGTTGACCACCCCACCCACCGCGCTGCCGCCGTATTGCAAGGCCGCAGGCCCGCGCAAGACCTCAATGCGCTCGATGGCCAAGGGGTCGAGCGCGACGGCGTGGTCGGCACTCAGGCTCGAGGCGTCCACGGTGGCCCCGCCGTTGTTCAGGATGCGGATGCGGTCGCCATCCAGCCCGCGAATCACCGGGCGGCTGGCGTTGGGGCCGAAGTAGGTGCTGCTCACGCCGGGCGTGCCGTCTAAGGTCTCTCCCAACGTGGTTTTCGAGCGCAGCAGCAGCGCCTCGCCGCCGTACTGCGCAGCCGGGGTGATCAAGTCTGTGGCCCCGAGCGGGTTGCCGGTGATGGTGATCGCGGGTAATTCTTGAACCGGTGGCTGTGTGCCCGCGTCTACGCTGGGCTGGGCTAGTGCGCCCGAACTCATCACGGTGAGCAAAGTCGCCCTCAACCAGCTGTGTCGCCCATGCGGCGTAAAAATTGTCATGTCATGCCTCAAAGAATCCAAAGAACGGACGGGCTGTGGCACTGGCGTGCGCAGACCGGCCGAGCAAAGCCGATTCAAAAAGACGGAGGGGGGCCGCGCGCCTGTAGGCGCAGGTGGTGTTGAAGCACAAAGAAAACCGTCGCCACGGCCAGGGGCGGCAACGGAGCGAGAGCAGGCAAGGCTTGCAAGGGCAAGGCCGACAGCGCATCGACGTGGTTGAGCTGGTCAAACGTCGCGCAATCCGCACCCTGGTGGCCCGCAAACAACGGGGCTAAAAATCCGATCTCAGCACCCGTCACAGCACCCACCTGCAAGACCACGGGCGAACCCGCAAGCTGCGAGCCGTGCACCACACGGTGCGTCAGCCCCAGTAGTTGCGCCCAAAGCAGAGCGCACACCAACACCAGGGCCAGACTAGCGGCCCATGGTTTGCGCTGAGTGCGTTGCGATAGATTCATTTCAGCAGAGTTGCAAAGTTTTTGCGCAGCTTGGCCACCTTGGGGCCAGCCACGGCCACGCAATAGCCTTGGTTAGGGTTGTTTTCAAAGAAGTCCTGATGATAGTCCTCAGCCGGCCAGTAGTTGGCCAGGGGCAGCACCTCGGTCACGATGGGTCCGCTGAAGACGCCTTCTTGCGTCAATTCATCCAACAGCGCCTGAGCCTCTTGCGCCTGCTCGGGCGACGAGACATAAATACCGCTGCGGTACTGCGTGCCCGCATCGTTGCCCTGACGGTTCAGCGTGGTCGCGTCGTGAACCACAAAAAAGATTTCAAGAATTTCAGCCAGTGTGATTTGAGCCGGGTCATAGGTTAGTTTG
>JAYVPU010000310.1:0-13412 GCA_043757205.1 Comamonadaceae bacterium
GCCGACATAGAAAGTGGGTGTGGAGATGGGCATCTCAGCTTCTGCGTCGGAGGCTGCACTCAAAAACACCGGCGTGATCACGGTCACGTCCGGCAAATGCGTTCCACCGTGGTAGGGGTCGTTCAACACATATACATCGCCCGGTTGCATCTTGCCTGCGTTCTCGGCAATCACCGTCTTGATGCTCTCCCCCATGCTGCCCAGGTGCACCGGCATGTGGGGCGCGTTGGCAATCAAATGCCCTTGCGCGTTAAACAAAGCACAAGAAAAATCTAAGCGCTCTTTGATGTTGACCGAGTAGGCCGTGTTCTGCAATTGCAGGCCCATTTGCTCGGCAATGTTCATGAAGAGGTTGTTAAAGACCTCCAGCATGATCGGATCGGCCTTCGTTCCTGCTGCAAATTTGATAGCTCGTTGTGCGCTTCGCATAAGGCTTATATGGTCAAACTCGGTCAAATTGGCAGTCCAACCCGGCTCCACCACGGTGGTGGCGTTCTGTTCGGCAATGATGGCCGGTCCAACGATCACATCACCGGCGCGCAAGTCCTCTCGCAGCACCAAGCTGGCCTGATGCCACTGGCCACCGGAGTACATGGGCACGCCATCGCGTACCTCAGCACGGCGCGGTAGTTCACGTGCTGGATGGACGGTGACGCGCTGCTCGATCGGCGCATCCCCAGGCAACACCGCCTCCACCGACACCGCCTCCACCATCAACACCTTGCCCGGCATGAGGAAAGAAAATCGCTGCTGGTAGGCCTGCTCAAACGCGGTGACGATGGCGGACAGCGAGCCAAACTTCACAACCAATGCCGAGTCCGTTCCCTGGTAGCGCACATGCACACGCCGGTGCACCACGACCTCACCCAAGCTGAGCTGTTGTCGCGTCAACTCCTCACACGCGGCGTCGGCCAGCGCATCCAAGTGCTGCGTGATCTGTGCCAATGACGCGTCCGACAAGGCCAACTCCACGGCCTGCTCCCGAATCACGTTTTGATCGGCCAAGCCCATGCCATAGGCCGACAGCACACCGGCCAGCGGGTGCACCAAGACCTGCGTCATGCCCAAGGCATCGGCCACCAGACAGGCGTGTTGCCCACCGGCCCCACCAAAGCACTGCAAGGTGTAGCGGGTGACGTCGTAACCGCGTGCGACTGATATTTTTTTGATGGCGTTGGCCATCTGCTGCACCGCGATGCTGATGAAGCCTTCGGCCACCTCTTCAGCCTGGCGACCGATCTGCAAGGCCAACGCGTTGAATTTTTCGCGCACCACATCCGGATCCAGCGCCTCATCGCCCTGGGGGCCAAACACCTTGGGGAAGTAAGCCGCTTGCACCTTGCCCACCATCACGTTGGCATCCGTCACGGCCAGCGGGCCACCGCGCCGATAACTGGCGGGCCCTGGGTTGGCCCCGGCGCTTTGCGGCCCCACGCGAAAGCGTGCCCCGTCAAAGGCCAGGATCGACCCACCACCCGCCGCCACGGTGTGGATGCTCATCATGGGCGCACGCATACGCACGCCCGCCACCTGGGTTTCAAACTCGCGCTCAAACTCGCCCGCAAAGTGCGACACATCGGTGGACGTACCGCCCATGTCAAAGCCAATCACCCGCGCATGACCGGCCACGGCGGCGGTGCGGGCCATGCCCACAATGCCGCCCGCCGGGCCGCTCAAAATGGCGTCCTTGCCCGCGAACGATTGTGCGTCTGTCATCCCGCCAGACGACTGCATGAAAAACAGTTTCACCCCCGGCATCTCCGCCGCCACTTGATCCACATAGCGCCGCAAAATCGGCGACAAATAAGCATCCACCACCGTGGTGTCGCCCCGGCTCACCAGCTTCATCAGCGGGCTGGTCTGGTGCGAGGTGCTGATCTGCGTGAACCCCAACTCCCGCGCGATGGCCTGCGCTGCCAGCTCATGCTCCGTGTAGCGGTAGCCGTGCATGAACACAATCGCCACGCTGCGCAGACCGCGTGCATAGGATGCGGCCATCTGGATACGCAAGGCGGCCACGTTCAAGGCCTGCACCAACTCACCCTGTGCGCCGATGCGCTCGTCGGCCTCGATCACCTCTTTGTAGAGCAACTCGGGCAGCACGATGTGCCGGTCAAACAGGCGTGGGCGATTTTGGTAGCCAATGCGCAAGGCGTCCCGAAAGCCGCGTGTGATGACAAGCAGCGTGTCGTCGCCCTTGCGCTCCAGCAAGGCGTTGGTGGCCACGGTGGTACCCATCTTCACGCAAGCCACCTGCGCTGAGGTGATGACTTGCCCTGGTTGCAAACCCAACAAATGGCGCATGCCCGCAACGGCCGCGTCGCGGTACTGCTCGGGGTTGTCCGACAGCAGCTTGTGAGTCAAGAGGGTGCCGTCCGGGCGCTTGGCCACGATGTCGGTGAAAGTGCCGCCCCGGTCAATCCAGAACTGCCAACGTCGGGTATCCGGGTGATTCATGTTGAACTTATGGCCTCAATCTGGGATGGTCGCAAACGCACAATTTAGCATTGATGCTTGAGCTTCAGGGAAAGCACCTAGTCTTTGGCACGGGATGCGGCTTACATTCAAAGTCTTTGTTTCAGCGTCTTTTTGCTACTGAATTTCACTGGAGTTTTTCATGAACCATCGCCTGTTGTCCTTCTCCACCACCACGGCCCTGATCGGGATGAGCCTGTGCGCTGTCAACGCAGCCGCGCAGACCAAGTGGGATCTGCCAGCCGCCTATGCGACCAGCAGTTTTCACAGCGAAAACCTAGTGCAATTTGCCAGTGATGTAGACAAAGCCACCGCAGGCAAGCTCAAGATTGCGGTGCACGCCAACGCCTCGCTGTTCAAGGCCAATGAAATCAAGCGCGCCGTGCAGGGCGGGCAAGCCCAGATCGGGGAAATTTTGCTGGCCAACTTTGAAAACGAAAACCCAATTTACGGAGCCGACGGCGTGCCCTTTCTGGCCAGCAGCTACCCAGAGGCCAAAAAACTCGCCCAGGCCCAAAAACCCACGCTCGACAAACTGCTAGCCGCCCAGGGCATGAAGCTGCTCTACACCGTGGCCTGGCCACCGCAGGGCATTTTCATCAACAAAGAAATCGGCTCCGTGGCCGAGATGCGTGGCCTGAAGTGGCGCGCCTACAGCCCGGCTACCGCCAAGATTGCCGAACTCATTGGCGCGCAACCCGTCACCATCCAGGCCGCCGAGTTGTCGCAGTCCTTGGCCACCGGCGTCATCAACAGCTACATGAGCTCAGGTGCCACCGGTTACGACACCAAAACCTACGAGAGCATCAAATACTTCTACGACACCCAGGCCTGGTTGCCCAAGAACGCGGTGATTGTCAACAAAAAAGCTTTTGATGCACTCGACCCCGCCTCGCAGAGTGGCCTGCTCAAAGCCGCCGCAGAGGCTGAAACCCGGGGCTGGAAAGTGAGCCAAGAAAAGAACGATTGGTACGCCAAGGCCCTGGCCGAGAAGGGCATGAAAATCGTCAAACCCTCACCCAAACTCCTGGCCGACCTCAAACAAGTGGGCTCCATCATGCTGGCCGATTGGCAGAAAAAAGCCGGGCCGGATGGCGTTGAGTTGCTGGCCAATTTCAACAAAAAATAAACCCTGACCATGCGCCGGTTTCTGGATCGCCTCTACCTCGCCTCGGCGGCAATCGGTGCCACCTTTATTTTGCTCATCATGCTGCTGATGGTTGGGCAAAGCGTGGCGCGTGAGTTTGGCGTCAGAACCGGTGCGATCAACGACATCGTGGCTTGGTTTTGCGCTGCGGCTTCGTTCTTTGCCATGGCGCACGCCTTCAAACATGGCGACTTTGTGCGCGTGACCCTGGTGTTAGATTCTCTTTCCCCGCGCCCACGCCGAGCGCTGGAAATCACCTCGCTCACACTGGCCAGCGTGGCCGTGGCTTACCTGGCTTATTGGGCCAATCGCTTCACCTACGATAGCTGGGTGTTTGAAGAAAAAGCCCAGGGCCTGCTGCCCATTCCCATCTGGATTCCACAAGCCAGCTTTGCGCTGGGCTCCCTTCTCTTGCTGGTGGCTGTGATCGACGAACTGGTGATCGTGCTGCGTGGCCACAAGCCCAGTTACGTGACAGCGGTAGAAGAGCGCCACGCGCACGGCGACTTCTCTTCGGACATCTAAGCTCATGGACATTTTGCTCATTGGCGGCTTGCTGCTCATCATCATGATGGTGCTGCTGGCGGGCGGCGTCTGGATCGCCATGACCCTGGCCATTTGCGGCTGGGTGGGTCAGGCTTTTTTCACCAACACCTCGCCCGGCAACAACCTGTTTTCCTCCTTCTGGGAATCCAATGCCTCGTGGGAGTTGGCCGCGCTGCCGCTGTTCATCTGGATGGGCGAGATTTTGTTTCGCACCCGGCTCAGCGAAGACATGTTTGAGGGCCTGCGCCCCTGGCTCAACCGCGTGCCAGGGCGGCTCATGCACACCACGATTTTGGGTTGCGGCATTTTTGGCTCGGTCTCGGGCTCCTCAGCCGCCACCTGCGCCACCATCGCCAAGGTCGCCCTGCCCCAACTGCTCAAGCGCGGCTACAACGAGCAACTCGCCATTGGGTCACTGGCCACAGCAGGCACTCTGGGCATTTTGATTCCTCCCTCCATCACCATGGTGGTCTATGCCGTGGCGGCAGACGCCTCCATCATCCGCATTTTTCTGGCGGGTTTTCTGCCCGGCTTCCTCCTCATGGCGCTGTTCAGCGGCTACATCATGTGGTGGAGCCTGCGCCACCCTGATCTGGTGCCGCCTGCTGACCCGCCCACCACCTTCATGGAGAAAATCCGCCTCTCAGGCAACCTGCTGCCCTGCGCGGCACTGATCATTTTTGTAGTCTGGGTGCTGATTGCCGGGTATGCCACCGCCACCGAATGCGCGGCCTACGGCGTGCTGGGCTCGCTCGGCTTGGCCGCCTGGAGCCGCTCGCTCACCTGGGCCAATTTTTGCGAAGCGCTGATGGGCACGACCCGCACCAGTTGCATGATCATGTTCATCCTGGCCGGTGCTGCCTTTCTCACCAAGACCATGGCCTTCACCGGCATACCGCGTGAGCTAGCCGAGTGGGTCAACGCCATGCAGCTCTCACCCCTGGCGTTGATCGCGGTACTGACTGTGGTGTATTTGATTTTGGGTACAGCGCTGGACGGTATTTCCATGATCGTGCTGACCAGCGCGGTGGTGCTGCCCATGATCCAGAAAGCGGGTTTTGATCTGATCTGGTTTGGCATCTTCATCGTGCTGTTGGTGGAGATTGCCGAGGTCACACCCCCGGTGGGCTTTAACCTGTTTGTGCTGCAAAACATGACTGGCAAAGACAGCAACACCATCGCCAGAGCCGCCATCCCCTTCTTTGGTTGCTTGGTGGTGTGCATTGTGCTGATCACCGTGTTCCCGCAGATCGTCACTGTGGTGCCGGATCTGGTGATGGGCAAGGCACGCTAAACCAACAGACTGCGCCGAAGCAACCCGCGTTTCCACTAAGATGGCGTCCCTCAGCCTAGCGCCACCCCACACCAAGGAAACCTGTGTTCAAGAGTTTGTTGATTTACCGTATCGGGGCCGATTGGTCACCCACATTGGCGACGATGGAGGCCGCGCTGGACGGTGCGCGCTTTGCACCCTGCGGTGCGACACAGGAAAAATCCCTAGGCTGGAGTGAGCCGCGCGGTGAGGCCCATGCCCCGCTGGTCGAGGCGGTGGGTGGGCATTGGGTCATGCGGTTAATGATCGAGACCAAGGCCGTGCCTGGATCGGTCGTGCAGCGCAAGGCGCAAGAGCAAATTGACGCGATTGAGGCCAGCACCGGGCGTAAACCCGGCAAGAAAGAAAGCAAAGAACTGCGTCAAGACGCCCTGCTCTCGCTGCTGCCGCAGGCCTTTGCGCGCCAGTCCGGCGTGTGGGTCTGGATTGACCGCGAGGCGCGGCTGCTGCTCACCGACGCAGGCAGCCAAGCCAAAGCCGATGACATCATCACCAGCCTGGTGAGCAGCCTGCCGGGCCTGTCGCTCACGCTGTTGCAAACCGCCGTCTCGCCCCAGGCCGCCATGACGGAGTGGTTGACGTTGAAGAGCGCTGATGAGCTGCCACCCAACCTGAGCGTGGAGCGCGAGTGCGAGCTCAAGTCCGCCGACGAGCAAAAATCAGTGGTGCGCTTTACCCGCCACAACCTGGCCAACGACGAGGTGCGAAAGCACATTGCGGAAGGCAAACTGCCGGTGAAGTTGGCGCTGAGTTGGGAGGGGCGCGTGGGCTTTGTGCTGAGCGAGGCCATGCAGCTCAAGAAGATCACCTTTCTGGAAGGTGTTTTTGATGGCACTTCGTCTGAGAAAGAAGACGGCTTTGATGCCGACGTGGCCATCAGTACGGGTGAGCTGCGCAAGATGCTGGTGGATCTGATCGAGGCTCTGGGCGGCGAGCAGAGCCTCACCACGGCACAGCCCTCAGCACCCGCGAGCTTGGCAGGATCAAGTGCCGCCGCAGACGACGACCCGCCGTTTTAAATCCACCGTCATTCGCTCACCCACCCACTGAGGCATCACCATGCTGTCTGTCCTTGCCATTTGCATCGGTGCCAGCCTGGGTGCGCTGTCCCGCTGGGGTCTCGGCCTGTGGCTCAACCCGGGCGCGGTGATGCCCTACGGCACGTTGGCCGCCAACCTGATCGGCGGCTATCTGATTGGCGTCTGCGTCGCCGTGTTCCAGGCCCTGCCGCAGCTCGACCCGGTATGGCGGCTGGCCCTGGTGACTGGCTTTCTGGGGGCGCTGACCACCTTCTCCAGCTTCAGTGCGGAGGTGGTGGGCATGCTGATGCAGCAGCGTTATGTCCTGGCGCTGGGCACCGCCGCCCTGCACTTGCTGGGCTCCCTCTTGCTCACCGTGGTCGGCATCTGGAGTGCCACTTTTTTTATGGCTGGCTACGCACGTTAAGTAGACCGGGGGGCAGATGGATCGTGCTTACTCTTGTTCCGCATGAGGCCTGATCTGGATGGAAAAAAATAGCAGCAGGAACAACAAAAAGGCCACCCTGGGTACATCCATCAAACTCCCAAACAGCCCCACCAGCAGCGCCCCGCTCAAAGAAGCCGCGAGATACGGTGCCAAGGCCAGCCCCCGGCCCGCGCCCAGCACCAGATGCCACAAGGCATACAAGATCAGCAGTGAGAAAAGCAGCACACCCACCCCGCCCCGCTCAATCAACAGTTCCAGGTACAGGTTGTCGATGTGCCAGGGCAGAAAATAGAACTGAGCCACAGGAAACCAGCGCGCCAGGCCCTGCGAAAAGTCACCGTTGACAAGCCATTCACTTCGCCCCGGCCCGATCAGGCTGAGGTTGTCAAAATCCGCTGCACCGCCCGCATTCACCACCGACAGCGAGAACATCCCCCAACGTGGCGCATACCACGCACCGGGTGTGAACCCATCTCCCTCAAGCGGCACCACTACGTGCTGCCAGGGGGTCTTTGCTGGATGAATGCGAATGAGCGCAGCCTGACAATCCCGCTCGTACAGCAAATGTCTTTCGCACACTTGCAAGGAAACGTCCGTGGCCGCCAGCACCCGCGCATCCAGACTGACGCCTTCATTGTTGTAGCAAATATCAATCAGGTATCAAGGGTTTTCCCTAGCCCTCAATATTTTCCAATCCAGGTGTGAGCCTAAAGCGATCTATTGCCCTGCCTACCGACCTGTTGTTCGATGCAGCGCGCCATCAAAGCGCGGGGCAATGTGGAGCCGAAGCGGCGGTGGTAATGGGCATCAGCCGCGCCACGGTGTACCGCAAGCTGGGCAGTGGAAGAGCGCGTTAAGTGATGGTCAACTCGCTCGGGTTTTAGAGCAGGTCGTCGTCCTGAATTTGTTCTTTCAGCTTGTGACTGGCGTGAAAGGTGACCACCCGACGGGCCTCAATCGGGATGGTCTCCCCGGTGCGGGGGTTACGCCCGGGGCGCGGGGCTTTGGTGCGGATTTGGAAATTGCCAAAACCCGAAATTTTCACATCTGTGCCATCCACCAGCCTATCGGCCATCAGATCAAAAAAGGCATCAATCATGTCTTTGGACTCGCGCTTGTTCAGCCCGATTTGCTCAAACAGCAATTCGGCCAACTGCGCTTTCGTGAGCGCAGGCGTTTCCAGACTTTCAACGGTGATTTCCATGATGTCCTTTGATGTGCCTTGGTCTGCTTAGCGTTCCATCAAGCGCGGAGTCGGGCGTTCACACCCGTCGCCAGACGCTCCAAGACGGCTTTCACAGCCGCCTCAATTTGCGCTTCGGTCAAGCTCTCTTGCTCACCATTGAGCGTCAAGCGCAAGGCCAAACTCTTTTCGCCTGACACAGTTGCTGCGGGTGTTGTATCACCCGTGCCCTGGGTCAAGGTCTTGGCGCGGTACACATCGAACAATAACGCATCACGCAACAAGCCTTCGGTGGGTGCGGCCCAGACAGCTTGCATAACAGTATCGTGCGTGACGGATTCGGCCACAACAATCGCCAAGTCGCGCTCCACCGGCTGGTGCTTGAGGACCTCTTGGAAAGCCGGCACATCACGCAGGAGCACAGCGTCAAGTTCCAACTCAAACATGACCGGCGCTTGCGCCAACTCATAGCCTTGACGCCACTTAGGGTGCAACTCACCCACATGACCAATGGCACGACCATTCAACACCACCCGCGCACAGCGCCCAGGATGCATGGCGGGGTGTTCCACGGCTTCAAACACAGGTTTGTGAGGCGACAGCAAGGCCTCCACATCACCCTTGGCATCATAGAAGTCAGTGGCTTGAGATTTCTGCCCCCACTGCAAGGCATTGGCCGGACCGTAGGCCAGACCGGCCACCCGCATCGGCTGGTGGAAACCTTCAACCGTGGTGTCGGTGTTTTTAATGCTGGCATCGCGCAAGAACACGCGTCCCAACTCAAACACGCGAACACGCGTGGCCTTGCGATCCAGGTTGAACTTGAGCACTTGGAGCAAAGAGCCCAACAGCGAAGAGCGCATCACGCTCATTTGGCTGGCAATGGGATTCAGCAGTTTGATTGGCTTGGGGTTGCACGCCAACTCGTTTTCCCAGCGCTCTTCAACAAAGCTGAAATTGATGGTTTCTTGATAACCCAAAGCGGCCAGCGAGCGGCGCACCGCAAACGGGCCACGTTGTGATTCAGTGCGAATTTTTGCCGTGATCGGGGCCAGTGGCGGCGTGTGCGGCAACTGGTTGTAGCCGACCATGCGGGCCACTTCCTCGATCAGGTCTTCTTCAATTTGCAGGTCAAAGCGGAAGGACGGCGGCGTGACGGTGATCAGGCCATCGCCTTGTGTCAGCGGCAAGCCGAGTCGCGCTAGTGCGTCAGCACATTGGGCTTGGGTCAAAGGCATGCCAATGATTTTGGTGGCGCGCGCCACACGCAACACCACCGGCTGAGCCTGGGGCAGGTTGACTTGCAAATCGTCCACCGGGCCACACACCGTCTCAGGCACGCCGCAGATGTCGATGATGAGTTGGGTGATGCGCTCGATGTGCGCCACCGTCTCGCCCGGGTCCACGCCGCGCTCAAAACGGTGACCGGCGTCGGTGGAGAAGTTGTAGCGGCGTGAGCGGCCTGCGATGGCCTTGGGCCACCAAAAAGCGGCCTCGACATAGACATGGTTGGTCTCGTCCGAGACAGCTGTAGCATCACCACCCATGATGCCCGCGAGGGACTCGACCTGCACGTCATCCGCAATCACACCGACTTTTTCATCGACCGTCACGGTGTTGCCATTGAGCAGCTTGATCTGCTCACCGGCACGGCCCCAGCGCACATCCAGTCCGCCATGAATTTTGTCCAGATCGAAGATGTGCGTTGGGCGACCCAGCTCGAACATGACGTAGTTGGAGATGTCCACTAGTGCCGTCACAGGGCGTTGACCACAGCGGGCCAGACGATCCACCATCCACTGCGGGGTGGCGGCTTTGGGGTTGACGTTGCGCACAATGCGACCCGAAAAACGGCCACACAAATCCGGTGCGCTGACACGCACTGAAAGCTGGTCTGGCACAGCGACGGTCACCGCAGGAAAACTCGGTGCCTTGAGTAGTGTCCCTGTCAGCGCCGACACCTCACGCGCTACGCCGTACACGCTCAGGCAATGCGCCAGATTGGGGGTGAGCTTGAGGGTGAACAGCGTGTCGTCTAACTTGAGGTGATCGCGAATGTTTTGACCCAGCGGCGCATCCGCTGCCAGCTCCAATAAGCCACCGTGCTCATCTGAGAGTTTGAGTTCTCGCGCAGAGCACAGCATGCCTTGGCTCTCAACGCCGCGCAGTTGACCGAGCTTGATTTGAAATGATTTGCCGTCTTCGCCTGGGGGCAACTCCGCCCCCACCAAGGCGCAAGGTACTTTGATTCCGACACGCGCATTGGGAGCACCGCAAACGATGTTGAGCAGCGCGCCCTGCCCCACGTCCACCTGGCACACGCGCAGGCGGTCGGCATTGGGGTGCTGAGTGGCTTCTTTGATCTCACCCACCACCACCAAGCTAAAGGGGGGAGCAACCGGCTTGAGTTCTTCAACTTCAAGCCCGGCCATGGTGAGGGTCTCGGCCAGTTGCTCGGTGCTCAGGGGCGGGTTGCAAAACTCGCGCAGCCAGGATTCAGGAAATTGCATAGTTGGTTTTATTGAAATTGCGACAAGAACCGAACATCGCCGTCAAAAAACAGGCGTAAATCATTCACGCCGTAACGCAGCATGGTCAGGCGGTCGGGGCCCATGCCGAAAGCGAAACCAATGTATTTCTCGGGCTCAAGACCCATATTGCGAATCACGTTGGGATGCACCTGGCCCGAGCCCGCCACTTCGAGCCAGCGCCCGGCCAAGGGACCGCTTTGGAACTGGATGTCGATCTCGGCACTGGGCTCAGTGAACGGGAAGAAGCTGGGGCGAAAGCGCAAGACCAGATCGTCGCGTTCAAAGAATGTGCGGCAAAAATCCGTGAAGACAAACTTCAAATCCTTGAAGCTCACGTTCTCGCCCACCCACAAGCCCTCGCACTGGTGAAACATGGGGGAATGGGTGGCGTCACTATCGACGCGGTAGGTACGACCCGGTGCGATGACGCGAATCTCAGGCATGTCGCCTGAAAACAGTCCGCCTTTAAGCTCACCTTTAACTTGATCCCCCCCCAGCAGCGCGCGCTGGCGCTTGACATGCTGTACGGCATGCCGAATCTGCATGGGGCTGGTGTGGGTGCGCAGCAAATTAGGCGCTGTGGCCGATCCCCCTTCGACGTAGAAGGTGTCGTGCATCGAGCGGGCGGGGTGATCTTCTGGTGTGTTCAACGCGGTGAAGTTAAACCAGTCGGTCTCGATCTCTGGGCCTTGGGCCACTTCAAAGCCCATGGAGCCAAAGATCGCCTCGATGCGCTCCAGGGTGAGGGACACCGGGTGCATTCCTCCCTGCCCGCGCTGACGCCCCGGCAAGGTCACGTCCAGTGCTTCTGCCTGAAGCTGAACTTGCAACTCAGCGTCTGCCAGGGCCTGGCGGCGGTCATTCAAAGCCCCCTCAATGGCTTGCTTGGCCAGATTGATGGCAGCGCCGCGTGTTTTTTTGTCCTCCACGCTCAGGGCGGCCATGCCCTTCATCAGCTCGGTCATGCGACCCGATTTGCCCAGAAAACGGGCCTTGACGTTTTCCAGATCGGCAGGCGTTGCCGCTTGTGCAAAAGAAGCTTTCGCATCGTCAACGATGGCGTTTAACTCGTTCATGTTCAATCCGCTTTCACAAAGTGCTCAAGACATCAAAAAAATCCACCTATTTTCTCATCTCTTGAACGCTCTAAATGACAAAGGGCTAAAGCTTTTTAAAGCTCCAGCCCTTGTTTCATGCGCATAGGCAGCTACCGAATAGATAGCGACCTAATTGAAAAATCAAGCTGCCAGTTTGGCCTTGACTTGCGCCACGATGCCAGCAAACGCAGGCATGTCATGAATGGCGATATCGGACAGAACCTTGCGGTCAATTTCGATACCGGTCTTCTTCAAACCGTTGGCGAACTGACTGTAGGTCATGCCGCACTGACGTGCAGCAGCGTTGATACGGGCAATCCACAACTGGCGGAAGACACGTTTCTTGGTACGGCGGTCACGGTAGGCATATTGCCCGGCCTTCATCACCGCTTCTTTAGCGATACGGAAGACATTACCGCGGCGACCGCGAAAACCTTTAGCAAGGGCGAGAACTTTTTTGTGGCGGGCGCGAGCCGTTACACCACGTTTGACGCGAGGCATGTATTACTCCTTGTTCGTCGTTAATTAAATACCCATGCCGGGCAACATTTGCGCCATGTGACCCATATTGGTCTCATGCACACCTGTCGATCCGCGCAAATGGCGTTTATTTTTGGTGGTCTTCTTGGTCAAGATGTGACGTTTGAAGGCTTGACCGCGCTTGACGGTTCCACCTGGACGGACGCGGAAGCGTTTCTTCGCCGCGCTCTTGGTCTTCATTTTGGGCATATTAATGCTCCTTCTTGCTTGTGCTCGTGAGGCGTCTGGAAACTACTTCCAGCCTTGTTGGCCCCGAGCCACTTGTGTGGCGAGTTTTTTAGACTCTCCACGTACGTGGCGGATTTTGCAACCCGCCACTTTTAGGTGGCGCCTTTCGGCACTCCAGCGGTCGAAGGGCAATTGCCCTCCAATTCTGTCTACGAAGCAACAGCAGGTGCTGGCGCTTCGGCTGCCGGCTTGGCAGCACCGGGCTTTTTCTTGCCAGGGGCGATCATCATGATCATCTGACGCCCTTCCAGCTTGGGGAACTGCTCCACCACAATCAAATCCACCAGATCGGTACGGATACGGTTCAACAGCGCCATACCAATTTCCTGGTGCGTGATTTCACGCCCCCGAAAACGCAAAGTGATCTTGCACTTGTCGCCATCGGCCAAGAAGCGCTTGATATTGCGCATCTTGATGTTGTAGTCGCCGTCATCGGTACCGGGGCGGAATTTGACTTCCTTGATTTCGATAACCGTCTGTTTCGACTTAGCGTCAGCCGCCTTCTTTTGCTCTTGGTATTTGAACTTTCCATAGTCCATCAACCGGCAAACGGGCGGTATTGCAGTCGCTGCAATCTCAACCAGGTCAACATCCAACTCACCGGCCATGCGCAGGGCCTCAGAGATACTCACGACGCCCAAAGGCTCGTTTTCCTGTCCTGAGAGGCGAACTTCCGGGGCCATGATTTCCCGGTTGAGGCGGTGTTTGCGTTCTTCGCGGTGACGACGGTCACGAAATTCAGTAGCGATGGCTCAGTCCTTCACAATATATTTGCTACAAATAAAGTAGCTACAACCGCACAGTCCACGCGGACAAACCAACTCATTAAGCCGACTTGTTGGCAATGTCACCCAAGATTTTTTGC
>JAYVPU010000311.1:0-13339 GCA_043757205.1 Comamonadaceae bacterium
GATCTCCTTGCCGATGAACTCGGCGTAGCGGGCCGCCAACTGCTCTTTGATAAAGGTCAGGTATTTTTGCTCGATCTCAGGCGGAAACTGCTCGCGCTCAATCTGCTGCTCCAGCACATACATCAGATGGACCGGGTTGGCCCCAAGTTCAGTTGAATCAAAATTGAACACCTTGGACAAAATCTTGAAAGCAAAGCGAGTTGAAACACCGCTCATGCCCTCGTCCACTCCGGCATAGTCACGGTACTCTTGGTAGCTTTTGGCTTTTGGGTCGGTGTCCTTCAAATTCTCACCGTCATAGACCAGAAGTTTGCTAAAAATACTCGAGTTTTCTGGTTCTTTCAAGCGCGTGAGCACGGCAAATTGGGCCATCATCTTGAGCGTTCCGGGCGCACACACAGCTTGCGTCAGCGATGAACTTCGGATCAGTTTTTCGTAAATTTTCACCTCTTCCGACACCCTCAGACAGTAAGGTACTTTGACAATGTAGATGCGGTCCAAAAACGCCTCATTGTTTTTGTTGTTCTTGAACGCGCGCCATTCGCTCTCGTTAGAGTGGGCCATCACGATGCCGTCAAACGGAATCGCGCCAAAGCCTTCAGTTCCCTTGTAATTGCCTTCCTGGGTGGCAGTGAGCAGCGGGTGCAGCACCTTGATCGGCGCCTTGAACATCTCCACGAACTCCAGCAAGCCCTGGTTGGCTAGGCACAGTCCGCCAGAGTAACTGTAGGCGTCGGGGTCATCCTGGGCAAAAGTTTCCAGCTTACGGATGTCGATTTTTCCAACCAAGGACGAAATATCTTGGTTGTTCTCGTCGCCCGGCTCGGCCTTAGCAATAGCGCATTGCTTGAGCACCGAGGGAAACCGCTTGAGCACGCGAAACTTGCGAATGTCGCCGCCAAACTCCTCCAGTCGTTTCACGGCCCAGGGCGACATCACGCGTTGCAGGTAGCGTGCCTCAATCCCGTACTGCTGCGCCAACACCGGAGCGTCCTCGGCATTGTTGAACAGCCCCAAGGGCGACTCATTCACGGGCGAGCCCTTGAGCGCATAAAACGGCACACGCTCCATCATCTGTTTGAGTCGCTCGGCGATAGACGACTTGCCGCCACCCACCGGCCCCAGCAAATACAAAATTTGCTTCTTCTCTTCCAGCCCTTGCGCTGCGTGGCGGAAGTACGAAACCACCTGCTCAATGGCGTCTTCTAGACCAAAAAAATCCTGGAAAGCGGGGTAAATTTTGATGACCTTGTTGCCAAAGACGCGAGACAGTCGTTGATCATGCCGGGTGTCCAGCAGCTTGGGCTCACCAATCGCCGCCAGCATGCGTTCAGCCGCTGTGGCGTAAACCAAGTTGTCGCGTTTGCAAGCGTCGAGGTACGCCTCGATGGACAACTCTTCCTCACGCGTTTGTTCGTAACGTGTCAAAAAATTGCGGACGACATCCATAGGACCTCCTAAATGCGCGGCAACCGAAAGATCGCTTTACACGGAGCCAACAGAAATTATTCCAGCCGCACGCTTTGTTTTTACACTAGAACATGGTTGAACGATAGGCTGAAAGTAACGCTAACACGGGTGTTTCAAGTGACTTCAACAAATCTTTGATTTAGATCAAACGGCTTTTTGCACCGTCTCATGAGCCAGCGCCATCACCTCATGGGGCGGCAGGCTCTTCAGGCGGTGGTCGCTCCACACCTGACGCCATTTGCGCGCGCCAGGCAGGCCATGGCGCAGGCCCAGCATGTGGCGGGCTATCGAGTACCAGGGTGTGCCGTGCTCAGCGGCTTCACGCTCCATGTAGGCGACCATGTGTTCCTCGACTTGCTCACGCGTAAGTTCGTTAGCCGCAGCACCATAAAACGCCGCGTCCCACCCGGCCAGCACCCAGGGGTTGTGATAGGCCTCACGCCCCACCATCACGCCGTCAAGCTGTGCCAGTTGAGCTGCAATTTCGTCGTGGGTCTTGATGCCGCCGTTGATGCAAATCGTCAGATGCGGAAAGTCGCTTTTAAGCCGCACCACCTGCTCGTAGCGCAGGGGTGGAATCTCTCGATTTTCCTTGGGGCTCAAGCCCTTCAGCCAGGCGTTGCGCGCATGGACGATGAAAACCTTGCAACCGGCCTCGCTCACCGTGCCCACAAAATCGCGCACGAAGTCGTAGCTTTCGGTCTTGTCAATGCCGATGCGGTGCTTCACCGTCACCGGCACGCCCACCACATCGAGCATGGCCTTCACGCCGTCGGCCACCAGTTGCGGCTCGGCCATCAGGCAGGCCCCGAAGGCACCGCGCTGCACACGTTCACTGGGGCAGCCGCAGTTGAGGTTGATCTCGTCATAACCCCACTGCTCACCCAGAACAGCGCACTTCGCCAAATCAGCCGCTTCACTGCCACCGAGTTGCAACGCGACGGGGTGCTCCTCGGCATTGAAGCGCAAATGGCGAGGTACGTCACCATGCAACAGCGCGCCAGTGGTCACCATCTCGGTGTAGAGCAAGGCGTGGCGACTGAGCAAGCGGTGAAAGTAACGGCAATGATGATCGGTCCAGTCCATCATGGGCGCGACAGACACGCGCCAGGGATTGTGCGTAGCGACAGCCGCAGAGGGTGAGGGTGAGGGTGAGGGGATGGAGGACGGCGAAAGCATGAGGCAATTATCTCAGCCCCTCACTTTTCGCCCGTCATGTCCGCCGGAATCACCCACTGATCGAACTGCGCCGCACTTACGTGGCCCGAAGCCATGGCAGCCTCACGCAGGCTGCTGCCCTGCTGATGCGCGGTTTTGGCAATTTCAGCCGCTTTGTCGTAACCGATATGGGGGTTGAGCGCCGTCACCAACATCAAGGAGCGTTGCAGCAGCTCGGCAATGCGTTCGCGGTTGGGGGTGATGCCCACCGCGCAGTGGTCGTTGAAGCTCGTCATGCCGTCCGCCAGTAGGCGCACGCTTTGCAGAAAGTTGTGCGCGATCACGGGGCGGAACACGTTGAGTTCGAAGTTGCCCGATGCGCCGCCGATATTGATGGCCACGTCATTGCCGAACACTTGCGCGCACAGCATGGTGAGTGCCTCGCACTGCGTGGGGTTGACCTTGCCCGGCATGATGGAGGAGCCCGGCTCGTTCTCGGGCAGGCTCAGCTCACCCAAGCCACTGCGCGGGCCACTGGCCAGCCAGCGCACGTCGTTGGCGATCTTCATCAAACTCGCCGCCAGAGTCTTGAGCGTGCCGTGGGCATGCACCAGCGCGTCGCAACTGGCCAGGGCCTCGAACTTGTTGGGGGCTGTGACAAAAGGCAGACCGGTGAGTATGGCCAGCTCTGCCGCCACGGCCACCGCATAGCCCGGTGGCGCGTTCAGCCCGGTGCCCACCGCCGTGCCGCCCAGCGCCAGCTCACACAGGTGCGGCAAGGCGGCGCGCACATGGGCCTCACCGTGCTGGAGCTGCGCAACATAACCCGAGAACTCTTGCCCCAGCGTGAGCGGCGTGGCGTCTTGCAAGTGGGTGCGGCCAATCTTCACGATGTCAGCAAAGTCGCTTGATTTTTGATCCAGCGTGGCGCGCAGTGTGTCGAGGGCTGGCAGCAGCCGGTGTGTGATGGCGTCCACCGCCGCTGCGTGCATGGCGGTGGGGAAAACGTCGTTGGACGACTGACTCAGGTTCACCTCGTCATTCGGGTGCACCCGCCGCCCCTCGCCTCGCTCGCCGCCCATCAGCTCACTGGCGCGGTTGGCCAACACCTCGTTGACGTTCATGTTCGTCTGCGTGCCTGAGCCGGTTTGCCAGACTACCAGGGGGAATTCGTCGGTGTGTTGCCCTGCGATGACCTCATCGGCGGCGGCTGCGATGGCTTGGGCCTTATCAGACGCCAGCAGCCCTAGGGCGTGGTTGATCCGCGCGGCACTGCGCTTGACCTGCGCCAGCGCGCGGATGATCTCCTGCGGCATTCGCTCGCCTGAGATGTCGAAGTTTTGCAGAGAGCGCTGGGTTTGCGCGCCCCACAGTCGGTGCTCGGGCACCTCCATCGGGCCGAAGCTGTCATGCTCGGTACGGCTGGCTTGACGGGCTTCTTTTCGATGGCGCGGGGTGGGGCTCATGGGCTTGACCAACCTGTCAAAATACGCAGTTGGAATCTTCAGCATAGTCGTTCACCGTCATTAACTCAAAACTTCACCGCCCCATGACCACTCTCATCCGCCAAGCCGACCTGATCGAGTCCGTCGCCGCCGCCCTGCAGTACATCAGCTACTACCACCCGGCTGACTTCATCGCCCACCTGGCGCGCGCCTACGAGCGCGAGCAAAGCGCCCCGGCCAAGGACGCGATTGCGCAGATTCTGACCAACAGCAAGATGAGCGCCACCGGCCACCGCCCGATTTGCCAAGACACCGGCGTCGTCAACGTGTTCCTCAAAGTGGGCATGAATGTGCGGCTAGACGGCTTCACCGGCAGCCTGGAAGACGCCGTGAACGAAGGCGTGCGCCAGGGCTACAACCACCCCGACAACACGCTGCGCGCCAGCATCGTGGCCGACCCGCACTTTGACCGCAAGAACACCAAAGATAACACCCCCGCCGTGATCTTTACCGAGCTGGTGCCCGGCAACACGGTGGAAGTGACGGTGGCGGCCAAGGGCGGTGGCTCCGAGAACAAAAGCAAGCTGGTCATGCTCAACCCCGGCGACAGCATCGTCGATTGGGTGCTCAAAACCGTGCCCACCATGGGCGCAGGCTGGTGCCCACCGGGCATGCTGGGCATTGGCATTGGCGGCACGGCCGAGAAAGCCATGCTGCTGGCCAAAGAGAGTCTGATGGACGACATCGACATGTACGAGCTGCAAGCCAAAGCCGCCAAGGGCGAACGCTTGAGTAAAGTCGAAGAAATGCGCCTGGAACTGCTGGACAAAGTCAACGCCCTGGGCATTGGCGCACAAGGCCTGGGCGGCCTGACCACCGTGCTGGACATCAAGATCAAGATGTACCCCACCCACGCCGCAGGCAAGCCCGTGGCCATGATCCCCAACTGCGCCGCCACCCGCCACGCCCATTTTGTGATGGACGGCAGCGGCCCGGTGTACCTGGACCCGCCCAGCCTGGACTTGTGGCCCAACGTGGCCTGGACGCCCGACTACGTCAAGAGCAAAAAGGTCAACCTTGACACCCTCACGCCCGCCGAAGTGGCCAGCTGGAAACACGGCGACACGCTGCTGCTGAACGGCAAAATGCTGACTGGCCGCGACGCCGCCCACAAGCGCATTCAAGGCATGCTGGCCAAGGGCGAGCCGCTGCCTGTGAGCTTTCAAAACCGCGCCATTTACTACGTCGGCCCCGTTGACCCCGTGCAAGGTGAAGCGGTTGGCCCCGCAGGCCCCACCACCTCCACCCGCATGGACGAGTTCACCGAAACCATGCTGGGCCAAACTGGCCTGACCGTCATGATTGGCAAGGCCGAGCGCGGCCCGGCGGCGATTGAATCCATCAAGAAACACAAAGCCGCCTACCTGATGGCCGTGGGTGGTGCCGCCTACCTGGTGTCCAAAGCCATCAAGAGCGCCAAAGTGGTGGGCTTTGCTGATCTGGGCATGGAAGCGATTTACGAGTTTGACGTGGTGGACATGCCCGTGACTGTGGCGGTGGACGCAGGTGGCACCAGCGCCCACATCACCGGCCCGGCCGAGTGGAAACAACGCATTGCCACGGGTGAGTTCAAAGGCATCGCCGTCGCGGCGGCTTAAAGTCGAACGAGACCCAACTGAAAGCAGACGTGCACGCCCCCATCGGCGTTTTTGACAGCGGCATTGGGGGCTTGAGCATCCTGCAGGCCCTGCGCGCCGAGTTGCCGTTTGAAGACTTTGTCTATGTGGCCGACAGTGGCCATGCGCCCTATGGTGAGCGCGACCCGGCCCACGTCATTGCGCGTGCACGCGCCCTCACCCGCTACCTGCGCGGCCAACACCACATCAAAGCACTGGTGATTGCGTGCAACACCGCCACCGCTGCGGCCATCCATCTGCTGCGGCAAGAGGAATCCAATCTGCCCATTATCGGCGTGGAGCCTGCCCTCAAACCGGCGGCCCTGCTCAGCCAGACCCGGCGCATCGGCGTCATGGCCACCCAGGGCACGCTGAGCAGCGCCAAGTTTCAGGCTCTGCTGGAGTCGTTGAAAGACCAGTCTGAGTTCATCTGCCAACCGTGCAGCGGCTTGGCCAGCGCGATTGAAGCGGGCGATGCCGACAAAATCCAATCGCTCAGTCGGCACTACACGGCAGCGCTGGGGCCAAATGACCATGTGGACACACTCGTGTTGGGCTGCACCCATTACCCCTTTGCCCGTGAGGTGCTGCAAGATTTGGTGGGGCCAAGCGTCACGCTACTGGACAGCGGTGCCCCAGTGGCCCGGCAGACCCGGCGCGTGCTGGAAGCCAAGGCCATGCTCGCGCCCGCGCGAGAGGCAAGCACCCTGCTCTGCTCGACCGGGGAGATTGAGCCCTTGCAAGTCGCCGCACACCGTTGGTTGGGGCTGAATTCATCCGTTAAGCCGCTATTTATTTAGTAGCTGCTCACACTAGTGAACAAAGGGCTACAGGCGTAAATTATGTTCAATTGAGATCGTCCAGCCATGCAAGACATCCCTTCAAGCGCTTTGAAATCGATTTTGGTGTCCAAGCGCGCCAACATCTACTTTTTGGAGCACTGCCGAGTTCTCTGTAATGGGGGACGGGTTGAATACGTCACCGACGAAGGAAAGCGTGCGCTCTATTGGAACATTCCCATTGCCAACACCACCACAGTCCTACTGGGTACGGGCACCTCAGTCACACAAGCGGCCATGCGCGAACTGGCCAAGGCTGGCGTGCTGGTGGGGTTTTGTGGCGGCGGTGGGACGCCATTGTTCACCGCGAATGAAGTGGATATTGAGGTGGCCTGGTTTGCCCCGCAAAGCGAGTACCGGCCGACAGAATACCTACAACACTGGGTGAAATTCTGGTTTGACGACGCCCTGCGGCTGGCAGCCGCCAAGGCGTTTCAAGTTGCGCGCATCACACGCATTCAGCAAAACTGGTGCCAGCCGCGCTATGCGCAAGATGCCAGTTTTAAGCCCGATGTCGCCGCGTTAGAGGCGGCTCTTGCACAATCTTTGACCGCCATTGCCGCAGCGCCAGACAACACCATGTTGCTTTCCGCAGAGGCACACCTCACCAAGCAACTCTACAAATTGGCGACGCGGGCAGTCGGCTATGGGGAATTCACGCGCGCCAAGCTAGGTACAGGCATCGACCCCGCCAACGGCTTCTTGGACCATGGCAACTACCTCGCCTATGGCCTGGCCGCTAGCGCCACCTGGGTGCTGGGCATAACCTCGGGGCAAGTCAACGTGAACTGCCGGATAGGCAGCTCAGAAAAACAAAAACACCATCCTCATTCTTGCCGCAGTGTGAACTGCCGGATAGGCAGCTCAGAAAGCCCAACAAATCGCAGACACGAACCTGCAAACGTGAACTGCCGGATAGACAGCTCAGAAAAGCCGGCCGCATGAGGGATTGCTCAAGTAATTGTGAACTGCCGGATAGGCAGCTCAGAAATAAGCGATCCGACAACAGGACTTACGAAACAACAAAAAACCCGCCATGCCAGTCAGCATGCGGGTTACGAGGGGTTCTGAGAGGATTTGAAATTGTGTTTTGGTCAGCCCGGAGGGACTCGAACCCCCTACCCATGTCTTAGAAGGACATTGCTCTATCCGGATGAGCTACGGGCTGAGACTGAGTGAAATGTGATGGTCGGGGCGAAAGGATTCGAACCTTCGACCCTCTGGTCCCAAACCAGATGCGCTACCAGGCTGCGCTACGCCCCGACTCCGAGTATTCTAACTGCTAAAGAGGTCGGCTAAAGTGTTGCCCATGACATTGAGTGCTCCCGAACTGCCTTGGCTTGAAGCAGGTCAAAAATTTCCTCCTCTGGCACAGGCCTGGGGCGCGGCTTCGCCAGCCCCTGGGCTCTTGGCTGCGGGTGGCTTGCTCGACACCGCCACGCTGCGTAATGCCTATGCGCAAGGCATCTTTCCCTGGTTCAGTGAAGGTCAACCCGTGCTGTGGTGGAGCCCTGATCCGCGCATGGTGCTCGATGTTTCTAAATTTCGACTGCACCGCTCACTGAAGAAAACATTGCATGCCTTCAGCGCATCGCCACACTGCGAAATCAAAATAGACACG
Source organism: Comamonadaceae bacterium (assembly GCA_043757205.1). Classification (GTDB taxonomy): domain Bacteria; phylum Pseudomonadota; class Gammaproteobacteria; order Burkholderiales; family Burkholderiaceae_C; genus CANCDA01. Next base: position 8,210 of record JAYVPU010000311.1, read on the forward strand.
GCCTTCAATCAAGTGATACAAGCCTGCGCCAGCAGCCCGCGAGAAGGCCAGGCCGGCACCTGGATCGTGCCCCAAATGGTGCAGGCCTACCAGTCGCTGCACCAATCGGGCTTTGCGCACAGCGTTGAGACCTGGGTCAACGGTGAACTGATGGGCGGGCTGTATTGCGTGGCACTGGGCAAGTGCGTGTTCGGCGAGTCCATGTTCACGCGGATGCCTGACGCCTCAAAAACAGCGCTGGCGGCCCTGGTCTGTTTTTGTCGGCACCACGGCATTGCGCGCATTGACTGCCAGCAAAACACCCGGCATCTGGCCTCATTGGGTGCGCACGAAGTGGCGCGGTCTGATTTTCTGAACGGCATTGAGCGCGACCAACACAAAGCAGCGCCCCCATGGCATTTCAACCCTCTATACTGGCGTGAACTCATCCCCGCACCATCGGAGCCTACGTGACGCATCTCAAGGATCTGCCCCTTCAGAGCTTGCAGTTTTACTCCACGGCCCCCTACCCGTGCAGTTACCTGGCGGATCGGCAAGCGCGCTCACAGGTGGCCACCCCCAGCCACTTGATCAACACCTCGAGCTACTCAGAATTGGTCGCCAAGGGATTTCGTCGCAGCGGCATGTTCACCTACCGCCCCAATTGCGACGGCTGCCAGGCCTGCACACCTCTCAGGGTGGTGGTGGGCCAGTTCAAGCCCAATCGCAGCCAGCGGCGAACGCTCAAGCAGCATCAAACACTGATCGCGCGTGTCACCAAATTGTGTTTTGTGCCGGAGCACTACCAACTCTATCTGCGATACCAAAATGACCGCCATGCGGGCGGCGGAATGGACCAAGACAGCATCGACCAATACAACCAGTTTTTGCTACAAAGCAGAGTGAATTCCCGGCTCGTCGAATTCCGCGAACCGCTGGCGGACGGCACACCGGGTGCGCTCAAAATGGTCTCCATTCTTGATGTGCTGGACGACGGCCTCTCAGCGGTCTATACCTTTTACGAGCCCGGCCTCACCGCCAGCTTCGGCACCTACGGCATCCTGTGGCAGATCGAGCAAGCCAAACTGATCGGGCTTGACTATGTTTACCTGGGCTACTGGATTGAAGACAGCCCCAAAATGAACTACAAGGCCAAGTTTGGCGCCCACGAAGTTTTCATCAATGGGGCGTGGGTGACTTCTCCCTGATGTGAGACAACAGGGTGGATAAAATCTACTTCCCCGCATTCGGAAAAAACACCGATTCCCCGCTAATCTTGTACCCCGCAATGCTCGCCTGACCCGGGGCGGTCGTCACCCAGTCCACAAACTTCTGAGCTTCTGCGACTTTCACATGCGGATGCTTGGCCGGGTTGACGACCATCACGCCGTACTGGTTGAACAAACGATTGTCACCTTCCACCAGCACGGCCAAGTCTGCGCGGTTTTTGAAGTTGAGCCAGGTGCCCCGGTCGGCCAGCACGTAAGCCCCGGTGCTGGCAGCGATGTTGAGCGCCGGGCCCATGCCGCAGCCGCACTCGCGGTAGCCGCTGCCTTTTTGAGCACCCTGCCCCGCCATGATCCAAAAGCGAAGCTCGGCGGTGTGGGTGCCGCTTTTGTCGCCACGTGAGATGAAGGGGCCGTTGCTGACCGAGAGTTTTTTGAACGCCGCCACGATGTCGTTGCCCTTGACTTTGAGTGGGTCAGCCTGCGGACCGATGAGCACAAAGTCGTTGTACATCACGGGCAAACGCTTGAGGCCAAAGCCATCGGCTACAAACTTTTCTTCAGCGGACTGGTCATGGACAAACACCACGTCGGCATCGCCCCGGCGCGCCATGTCCAGCGCTTGGCCGGTGCCCAAAGCCACCACTTTGATGTCGATCCCGCTGGCGGCTTTGAAGGCTGGTAGCAGGTGGGCAAACAGACCGGATTGCTCGGTGGAGGTGGTCGATGCCATGACCAAGGCCTGCGCTGAGGCGCTGATAGGTGCTATAAAAAACAGGGCTGCCGACGCTAATGAATAAAGGGTTACAGGCTTAAATTGCATTAAAAATATCTCCAATTTCAAGCTAACTCGCCGCGTACAAATAAATCAGCCGCCTCAGAGACCGAGCGTAAGTGGCTATGGTCAAAAAATGCTTTCACAGGCAAGTCGGCCAGCACGCGCCCCCCCTCCAGGTACACCACACGGCTGGCTAAGCGTTTGATCTGGCCCAGGTTGTGGCTGGCAAAGATCAGTGTCATGGGTTGGGTGGGCACTGCACCGTTGACTCCGCTCTGGATGAACTCCGCAATGAGTTGCTCCACCTCGCGCTTGGCGTGCGGGTCCAGGCTGGCGGTGGGCTCATCCAGCAGCAGCACGTCGGGCTTCAAGCCCCAGGCCCGCGCCAGTGCCAGACGCTGCTGTTGCCCGCCCGAGAGGGTGCGGGCTTGGCGATCAGCCAGCGGGGCCAGGCCGACGCGTGCCAGCGTCTCCAAGGCTTGCGCCCGCGCCGCAGACCAAGGCAGACATCGCAGCCACAAGCCCAGAGCCACATTGTTTTGGGCGGTTGTGCGCAGCATGAAGGGTCGCTGGAACAACATGGCCTGTGTGGCCTGTCTGGCCTGAGCATCGCGCTGGCATTGCCCCGATGTGGGCGACACCAAGCCGTGCAAGAGCCGCAGCAGCGTGCTCTTGCCGCTGCCGTTGGCCCCCACCAGCGCCACCGATTCACCGGCAGAGATAGACAGACTCACGCCCGACAGCGCCTGCACCTTGCGGTAGCGCACATCGGCATTTGACAGTTCAAACAGCACGCTCATGCGAGCTCTCCCGCACGGGTGTTGGCAGGCAGCGCAACACCGTCTTGCAGCTCGCGCCAGTGGCGCACAGCGGCAATCAGGGCGTTGAGCAAGAGCACCACGCCCAGCAAGATCAGGCCCAGTGCCAAGGCCAGCGGCAGGTCGCCCTTGCTGGTCTCCAGCGCGATGGCCGTGGTCATCACCCGCGTGAAGCCGTCGATATTGCCGCCCACGATCATCACCGCGCCCACTTCGGAGATAGCGCGGCCAAAGGAGGCGATCAACACCGTGAGCAAGGCGTAGCGCTCGTCCCAGGCCAACAGCAGGCTGCGCAGCAAGGGATTGGCCCCAAGCGAGCGCAATTGCTCGCCGTGGGCGTTTTCGACGTCCTCCACGGTCTGGCGAGTCAACGCGGTGACGACGGGTAGCACCAGCAAGGCCTGCGCCAACACCATGGCCTTGAAGCTGAACAGCCAACCCAAATAACCCAGTGGGCCAGAGCGCGACAAGAGCAGGTACACCAACAAGCCCACCACCACCGAGGGCAGCGCCAACAAGGTGTTCAAGCCTGTAAGAACCACTTCACGCCCAGCAAAGCGCACCACGCCCAGCCAAGCCCCCAGCACCAGACCCACGCCGCTAGCCAACAGACAAGCCGCAGCGCTGACGGCGAGTGAGCGGCCCACTATGGCCAGCAAGGCGGGGTCGAAGTCGGCGATGAGTTGCAGCGCCGTGAGCGCGCTGGTGCTGAGGGTGGACATGGCGTGGGTTAAATGGCGCAGGAACGAAAGCCGCTGAAGATGTCACAGCGGCCTGGCAAAAAATAGTTGCGGTATTTGGATGACTTCATGCGCGCGCGGGTGGCGAAGGACGCGCCGCGCAGCACCTGGTGCGTGCCGAACCAGGGCTCGGAATAGTCACGGTAGGGGTCGGCCACAAAGCCGGGGTAGCCCATGAAGGGGGTGCTGGTCCACTCCCACACGTCGCCCCAGCGAAAACCTTGCCGCGCGGCCTTGTGCGCGGCCACTTCCCACTCCAGCTCCGAGGGCAAGCGCCGCCCGGCCCAGCGGCACCAGGCATCGGCCTGCCACCAGCTCAGGTGCATGGCGGGCTGCTGGCCATGGCGGTGCTGGGTTTTGCTATGTTCATTGCGTGCTTGCGCAAGCAGCCAGTCCCAGCCTGCAGGTCGCCAAAGTTCGGGGCGGTCATAGCCACCATCGTTCACAAACTCCAGGTACTGGGCCCAGCTCACCACCTGCGCGTCTATCTCGAACTCGGGCACGGCCACTACATGCGCGGGCCGCTCGTTGTCAAACGTGAAGCCGTGGCCAGCGTCCAGCCCCAGCGTCCAGCGCGTGGCGGGCACGCCTATCGGCTCACGCTGCACCTGGGGCATGGGCACGGGCAAGCTCATGGGCAATCCGAGGGTCTGGGCGCTGTAGGTCAAGGCCTCGCCGTGCATATCTTCATGGAACAGGGCTAAGCGGTAGAAGTACAGCGCATCGTCCTCATCGGGCGTGTGGCCGAGCAAATCCAAGGTCTCTTCCAGCGTGGCCAGCAGGTAGTCTTTGATGGCTTCAAAGCCGGGCAAATCCAGCGTCCAGCGGCTGTTGTGCGCAACAAAGCTGGAGTCCCACCAGCGGTCCGCGCTGGCTTCGCGGGAGGCGAGCATAGGTGCGAAGGGGTCGCAGCGCATCCCCAGGTGACGCTGCGGGTTGCGTGCGATCCAACGCTCCTGAAACCAGCCGATGTGGCCCAGCTCCCACAGGGGCGGGTTGAGTTCAGAGCGCTGCGGCACCACCCAGCCACTCGCAGCCAGCGCTTGCTCGTAGTGCGACATCAGGCTCAGCGTGTGGTTGCGCGCATCCATCAAGGCCAACGAGAGCAGCTCGCGCCCGGCGCGGCGCATCTCGGGTGAATCGACCGAGTCGTTGGGCGCTGTTGTAAAGGGGGAAACCATGGCGTATTATTGCCCGGCCAGACCACTACAATTAAACCCTTTCACCTTCGGAGCCTCACTGTGTCTGCATTACTCAAACTGGCCTTGGGCATGGATTGGATAAGCGAAAAATTTGGCATCTTCGCCTCGTGGACCGTGCTACTGGCCGCCCTGATCAGCGCTGCCAATGCCTTCGTGCGTTACGGTTTTGACTGGAGCTCTAACTCCTTCATCGAGATTCAGTGGTATTTCTTCGCCTACATGGTGATGGTGGGGGCGCCCATCGTGCTCAAGCTCAATGAGCATGTCCGGGTGGATCTGATTTACGGCAAGCTCAAAGGCAATCGCCCGGTCTATGTGGATTTGTTTGGCCTGGTGTTTTTTCTTTTACCAGTCATTGGGGTGCTGGCTTACCTCTCTTGGCCCTAC
>JAYVPU010000312.1:0-3334 GCA_043757205.1 Comamonadaceae bacterium
GTGTGGATGCGCAGCTGCAAAATATTGCCAATGATCCAACCTTGGTGAAGGCATTCTTTCGCCATCCTTCTGTCTCCTATATTACTGACTGGTGAGTAAAAGTGCTGGCCGAGCAAGCGGCCAGCGACGCGGTGTTGCTGCGCCGCGCCTACGCCCACAAGCAGCTGGGCGACACGACATGGCGCGGTTTGGCCACTGAACTGCGAGAGCGCTTCGCTGCCCTGGATGCGCGCGGAGACGCCCCCAGCCTGCACGCGCGCGACCGGGCCCTGGCCGCGCTGTGGCTGGACGACAACCCCGCCAAGGCCTGGCCCGCCGCGCAAGCCAATTTGATACTGCAAAAAGAGCCGCTGGATTGGTGGCTGGCCTTACACACGGCCCAGGCCAGCGGGCACTCACACGAGCTGGCGCAGGTGGTAAACGCGTTCCAGCGCAGCGGCTTGCGCGATGCGCGCCTGGCGCGCTGGCAGCGCGGGCAGAGTGAACAAACTATTCCAAACGGACGCCCATCATGATGCCGCGCCGCAGTCAACGACTGGGCTTGCCGCTCCTGTTCGTTGTCCTGCTCGGCCTGGTGCCCGCAGCCATGGCCCACAAGGCCAGTGACGCCTACCTGTCCCTGGCCGATGCGCCGCTGGTGGAGTCGCCCACGGGCCGAATCAGCTTGCGGCTGTCGCTGGCCCTGAAAGACTTGGATGCCGCGCTGGACACGCTGGACGCCGACGACGACCGCCGCCTCACCTGGGGCGAGGTGCGGCGCGCAACGACCGCTATCGCAGCCTGGGCCGGCGCGGGCACTGTGCTGCGTTGTGGTGGCGCTCTTCTTTCTGCGGCGTGGCGTTTGGACGCCTTGGAGCGGCGCTCTGACGGCAGCTACATCCGCTTGGCCGCGGCGCTTGATTGCCCGCCCGAGGCGGCGCTGACACTTGACTATCGGCTGATGAAAGAGATCGATCCCACGCACCGGCTCCTGGTTGCCGGCCAGCTCAACAGCCAAGCCATTGCCGCCGTGCTGGCGCCGCAGGGCCGCTCCCATTTAGAACTACGACCGGGTCAGGCGGCGTCCGCGTCGCGCACGGACGCTATCGCGCGGCCCGATCCTGTGTTCACATCCGCATCCACTTCCGCGCTCACGTCCATGCCCGCGCCCCAGCCAGCAGACGTCACGCCAGCATTGCCAAATAGCGGCACCAGCTTCATCAGCTTTTTCGTCGAAGGGGTTCGCCATATCCTGACCGGCTACGACCACCTGGCTTTTTTGCTCGCGCTGTTGCTGCCGCTGTCGCTGGCGCGCCGGGCTCCAGCGCGGGCGCTCGCCACCTTGCCACTCATGGCGCAGCCGCCCAGAGAAATCAATTCCGCCGAGCAGCGCGGATTGGCTGCCCTGATGCTAACCGTGACCGGCTTCACAGTCGGCCACTCCATCACCTTGGCCCTGGCCAGCCTGGGCTGGATCAGCGCATCGGGGGCCTGGGTGGAGCCGGCCATCGCCATCAGCATCGCCGTGACGGCGGCGCTCAATCTACACCCGGTCCGGGGCCTGCCGGCACCCGCGTTGGCCGCCACCTTTGGACTGGTCCATGGCCTGGGGTTTTCCACTGTGGTGATCGAGGCCGGGCTCTCGGGTGCCCCGCTGGTGGGGGCACTGGTGGGCTTCAATCTCGGCGTGGAAGCTGGCCAGTTGGGCATGGTGGCGCTGTGGTGCGCGTTGCACGCGTTGCTGGTGCGCTGGTCGCTCTACCCCTTGGTGGTGGTGCGTGGCGGCTCCGTGGCACTGCTGGCGCTGGCCCTGTTCTGGACGGCGGAGCGGCTGACGGCCTGACGGCCAGAGCCCAATGAAGCACCCCGAGTTCCACCTCCATGGGCGAATCATCTGAAGCTCCGGCCCATTGCATTGAATCCGGGCGTCGGTCTTAGTATTTGAAGCAGCGAGGTTCAGAACCTCCCTAAAATGGCCGCTGTCGAAAACACAGCTCCCCTAAGGACAAAAATGAACCAGCTCACTCCCAGCGCCCAAGGCGTGTACCTGATCACCGTCACCCCTTTCACCGATAGCGGCGCGTTGGATCTGGCGAGCACCGATCGCATGGTTGATTTTTGTCTGGGAGCGGGTGTCACCGGCCTGACTGTGCTGGGCATCATGGGCGAAGCCACCAAGCTCACCGCGGAAGAATCGCGCATCTTCGTCAAGCAGGTGCTGGCCCGCGTGGCTGGGCGCGTGCCGGTGGTGGTGGGGGCGTCGGCCCCTGGCTTTGCGCCCATGCGCGAGCTGACCCAGAGCGTGATGGAACTGGGCGCGGCGGGCGTGATGGTGGCGCCACCCGCCACGGTGCGCACCGACGACCAGATCGTCGCCTACTTTGATATGGTCAACGAGACGCTCGGGGCTGATGTGCCCTGGGTGCTGCAAGACCACCCGGTGTCCACCACGGTGCAAATGTCCACCGGCGTTATTTTGCGTATTCTCAAAAACTCACCCAGCTGCGTCATGCTCAAGCATGAAGACTGCCCTGGCTTGGCCAAGCTCTCGGCCATTCGCGCGGCCAGCGACAAAGGCGAGGTCAAGCGCGTGTCCATCCTCACAGGCAATGGCGGTGGACTATTTTTGCCAGAAGAACTCACACGCGGGGCTGACGGCGCGATGACCGGCTTTGCCTACCCCGAGATGATGGTGGATGTGTGCGCCGCCCATGCAGCGGGCAACATCGAACGTGCGCATGATTTGTTTGATGCTTACCTGCCCATCGCCCGCTACGAACAGCAGCCCGGCATCGGCTTGGCGGTGCGCAAGCACATCCTGGCCGAGCGCGGGGTGATCGCCTCCGCCGCCATTCGCAAGCCTGGGCCTAAGCTGTCAGCACAAGACATTGCCGATATTGCACGCCTCACCGTACGGCAGAACCGGCGGCTTGCCGAACTTGGATAACTTGAATAACAGCTGATCCGCATCTAAAAATAACACCTATGACCACCGCACGCACCCCCCGCAAAATCACACCCATTCTGATACTTGCTCTGCCCATCTTGTTGATTGCCTGCGGCCCATCGGGTGGAGGTGCACCCAGCGGCCCTGGCGGCGGGATGCCGCCACCCGAGGTCAGTGTCATCACCTTAGCTGCCAAAGCGCAACCGGTAGCGCTGGAATTGGTCGGCCAGACCGCAGGTTCGCGTGAGACCGAGGTGCGGGCGCGTGTGGCGGGCATCTTGCAGCAGCGCTTGTTTGTCGAGGGCACGGCGGTGCAAGCGGGCACGCCGCTGTTCCAGATTGACCCGGCCACGTTCCAGAACCAACTCGCGTCAGCCGAAGCGAACTTGACCGTGGCCGAGGCCAAGG
>JAYVPU010000313.1:0-3312 GCA_043757205.1 Comamonadaceae bacterium
CAAATCGAGACCAGACTGAAACACCAAATTCAACAAGTAAATCATTAACTTACGACGTCCTGATGTGCAAACGTTGGGACACTACTGACGTGAATTAATTAATGGTATAACTGTTTATATCGTTTAATCGAGGAAAAACTTATGGCAAAAAAATCTACCACACCACCGACAAGCAAACCGCAAGCGACGCTAGCCGCCACCACTAAACCTGTCAAGGCGGTGATACCCCCGAAATCCAAAGCCCAACCAGTCACGAAATCCATCGGCCAACCATTGACTGAAGTAATTGCCCAAATAGCAACCGAAAAAGTAGTAAAGACAAAAAAACCCAAGCAAGTGCGTGACAGCTTCACTTTGCCAAAAACAGAGTACGCAGTTCTCGGTGAACTTAAGGAACGTGCGGCCAAATTGACTCATTCAGTCAAGAAAAGTGAATTGTTGCGCGCGGGCATCAAAGCCTTGGCGACTATGACAGACGCCAATTTTTTGAGTGCCCTGAAAGCTGTGCCAGCCATCAAGACCGGGCGCCCAAAGAAATAAATGCATGATTTCCCAATGATCTTGGGGCAGAGGAAAACCACAGTGCCAAGCATCATTCGTTAGAGAAAATCAGGAGATTGAACTGTTACGACCACAGTCTGGACAAGCTCTTCACGCTCGCGGCTACGCAACCACCAGACTGCGCCTTTTCTGATCGCACAATCACCAGCAGGCCACCCCATCAACTCGGACGCAAGCTGCCCCAACTGTGGTTGATGCCCAACCAGAAGTGCTGTACCTTTTGCAGTTGGCCATCCCACCAACTTCAGCAACTCAGAAACCTGGGCATCAGGTTTGAGCTCAGGGCACAACTTAAATTTTCGACCCAATGCCGCCCCTGTTTGTGCGGTTCGCACGGACGGGCTCACCCAAATTCGGCTGCCTTCTGGCAATTGACGGTCAAGCCAACTCGCCATCCGTGCCGCCTGCTTCTCGCCTCGCGGGGTCAAACGACGCGTCATGTCATCACACCCTGGCGTCCAATCCTGGGCTTGTGCATGGCGCCACAAAACAAGATCCATTCATGAACTCCGCTCAGTTATACGTGCGGCATACCGGGCCATCAAGGCCGCCTGAGCACCATGCGCGGCGTGATGATAAACAGGCTTTACATGAGCATAGCTGCCGTCTGGCATCAAGTCCCAAGCATCAACCCCATCATGCAAACAAGCCACCAGACATTCATCCACCATGCGTTGACGCTGCACCGGGTCTGTGATGGGCCAAGCCACTTCTACACGTCGCAACATATTGCGGTTCATCCAATCGGCACTGGACAACAGTACTTCTTCCGTTTCGTCCTGACGAAAGTAGAACACCCGCGAATGCTCCAGAAAACGGCCAATGATGGATCGCACCCGGATGTTCTCCGTTTGCCCGGGTAACTGCGCTGGCAAGATGCAAGCACCGCGCACGATCAAGTCAATTTTGACGCCCTTTTGCCCCGCCCGAATCAAAGCGTACGCCAATGCATCATCTGTCAGGGCATTCATTTTGGCCACCAGTCGAGTCGATTTACCCACCGCGGCAGCATCACCCAAAGCATTGATTTTCTCGATCAACTTGCGATAAAAATAAAGTGGTGCCAGCCACAAACGATTGAGCCGCGGCAAACGACTTTGGCTGGCCAAATGAGAGAACACATGCTCCACATCTTTGGTCAATGCCGCATCGGCCGTCAGATGGCTGATGTCCGTATACAGCCGCGCTGTCACGGGGTTGTAGTTACCGGTGGACAGATGGGCATAGCGCTTGAGTTGCTGCCCCTCACGTCGCGTAAAAAGCATCATCTTGCAATGGGTCTTGAGTCCCATCACGCCATACACCACCTGAGCGCCGATGGACTCCAGCATTTCAGCCCAGTTGATGTTTGCTTCTTCATCAAAACGAGCCTTCAACTCAACCACCACCGTGACCTCTTTGCCTCGGCGCACGGCTTCTCGCAGCAACTCCATCAGTTCGGAATCGGCACCTGTTCGATAAATGGTCTGCTTGATGGCCAAGACCTGCGGGTCATGCACGGCTTCGCGCAAAAATTCCAGCACCCCATCAAAGCTCTCATACGGCTGATGGATCAACACATCACCACGTTTGAGTTGCGTAAAAATCGACTGACCCCGAACCAGTTGCTGCGGGTAAGAGGCTTTGTAGGGAGGAAAAAGCAATCGCGGCTCGTTCACCAAATCAATGAGTTGTGTTAACCGTCCCAAGTTCACCGGGCCATGCACCCGATACAAAGCCCCCTCGGGCAAGTCGAACTGTTTCAACAAAAAATGGGCAAGATGTTCAGAACAGCCGGAGGACACTTCGAGCCGAACGGCCTGACCGTAATGACGGTGCTGCAAGCCTTGTCGCAAAGCGGTACGCAAATTCCGGACATCATCCTCATCCACGGCCAAGTCGGAATGGCGAGTCACCCGGAATTGAGAAAACTGCCCAACCTCACGCCCCGGGAAAAGTGAACTCAAGTGCGCACGAATAACACTGGACAAAGCCACAAAAAGCGTTCGCTTACCCGACACACCCGCCGGCATTCGAATCAGACGCGGCAAGACGCGCGGTACCTTGACGATGGCAATGTCATTCTCACGCCCGAACGCATCGTGCCCCCCAAGACGAACAATAAAGTTAAGTGATTTGTTGGCCACCTGGGGAAACGGGTGTGCAGGGTCCAAGCCAACCGGAATCAGCAAGGGCCGAACTTCCCGCTCGAAATACCGGCTCACCCATTCGCGTTGCGCCACATTGCGTTCGCCGTGCGAAATAATTTTGATACCTTGCTGCTCAAAAGCAGGCGTCAACTCGTCGTTGTACAGGGTGTATTGGCGGGCCACCAAATCGTGAATAGTTTGGGACAACACGTCACACGATTGAACCGTGTACAGACCTTTTTCGTCTTTCGCCTGTTGGGCCGACAAATGGGGCTCCGCTCTGACCTCAAAGAACTCATCCAGGTTGGACGAGACGATGCACAAATAGCGCAAACGCTCCAGCAAAGGCACATCCGCACGACAGGCCCAATCGAAGACACGCTGGTTGAACGCCAGGATGCTGTGATCCCGATCCAGCAGTCGCATAGGTATTGAGGCATCAGGCGAGCCCAACGCGGAAGCTGTATGAAGCATGTAGAGTAAAAATATTTCAGAAGAATGAAGTATTTTTTACAAAATTGATGACAAAGATGTGACAGTCTTGCTGTTGTCATGGCACATTTCTTCTGCTCACTCTTTGCGAGCCGGTATCAGATATGTCAGGAACGATTGACTCGCGTGG
>JAYVPU010000314.1:0-13031 GCA_043757205.1 Comamonadaceae bacterium
CAGACTGAAACACCAAATTCAACAAGTAAATCATTAACTTACGACGTCCTGATGTGCAAACGTTGGGACACTACTGAAATGAAGTGATTAAAAGCAACGCTGCATTCTACGTTTGAAAACCGCAATTAATGCGAAACACTGTCCCGTCGAACAACTTTGATCGCGGTGAGCCCTATGATTTTCAAATCAAACCAGAAGGACTTGCGTCGCAAGTACTCTGCGTCAAGCGCAACTTTGTCAGGTATAGGTAGCTCATCGCGCCCATTGATTTGCGCCCACCCGGTCAAGCCCGGTACCAGTTCATGCACACCGCGCTGCGTACGCAGCGCAATCAAGTCATCTTGATTGAACAAAGCGGGTCGAGGCCCCACAAAACTCATGTCCCCTTTGAGAATACTCCACAACTGGGGAAGCTCATCCAGACTGCTTTTGCGCAAGAAACTGCCGATAGGGGTGAGGTAAGCGTCGGGGTTATCCAATAAATGAGTGGCAAGCGCTGGCGTACCTATTCGCATGCTTCTGAACTTAGGCATTTTGAATATAGTATTGTTACGTCCGACCCGATCAGACCAATAAAGAATTGCGCCCTTTGAAGTCAACCGTACCGCAAAAGCCACGATGGCCACGGGCAGCAGCAAAACCACTGTGGCGCACAAAGCCAGCATTAAATCAAACAGACGCTTCACGCCAATGATCTTCTGCCGCCTTCCGCAGCCCTCTCTATCTGTCTGAATCACGCTTTGCCTCCTGCGCTTGAAGTCGCCGCTGCTTGATGGCGCAGTTGACTAAGCCACTCGTCCAGTTGATCCATCAGGTGATCCCGGCCAAACTCCCGCATACTGATATCCAGTCCATTTTCCCCCATGACACACCGCTCCTCATCGGTCATTTGGGAGAGCTTCAATATTGAGGTGGCTAATCCGTCAGAGTCTCCAGCTGCGCATGTCAGTCCTGACCGCGAACGCGCCACAACTTCGGCACCTTCACCACTCAACATTGCCATCACAGGGATACCTGTGGCCAAATAAGACTGAAGCTTGCCCGGGATCGTCATGGAAAAAATAGACTCATCCTTCAAACTAACCAGTAACGCATTGGCATGCCTGAAAAACGATGGCATTCTCTCCATCGGATAGCGCCCCAACATCAACACGCGGTCCTGTAACCCACGTCGTTTAATCTCAGCAGCCACCCAACCCGCCATACGCCCATCGCCAACGATCAACCAACGTATATTCAAATGCGACTTCAAGCGCTCTACAGCAGCCAAAATGGCGGGGAAATCCTGCGCGACGCCGATGTTCCCGGCAAACATCACATTAAAACTACCAAGCTGCAAAGGAATTTCGCTCGCTGGCGCAATGTCCTTCCTATCAAATATCGTCTCGGCCCAGCTTGGGAAATATTCCACACGATGCTTCTCGTTGGCATATTTTTTGATTGCTGGAATAAAACTTTTGGATTGAGCCAAAATTAAATCGCAGCGCTTGTAAATAAAACCAACCAGTTTGCCGACAATTTTTAAGAGTGTCGACGAGCGAACGACACCAACGGCCTGCAAAGTATCAGGCCACAAATCGAGTACCCAGAACACCATAGGAGCATGCTTAACTGCGCGCAGTATCACTGCGGGAATACCAACGGTGACGGGAGACAATTGACAAGTAAAGATCGCGTCAAACTGCCGTCCTCGCAACGCCCACAGACCGGCAATCGATGCGCTCGCCGCAAAGGTCACATAATTCAAAAGCAGTCGCAAACCACCGTTCCCTCTAGGCATCAGCGGCACGCGAATGATTTCCGCACCTTCGTAACGCGAATAATGCGCGGGGTCATCGCGAAATTGCTTTAAAACCTTGCCTTCTGGGTAGTTTGGCAAGCCCGTTAGAACCGTGACCTTGTGCCCGCGCCGACCCAACTCCGCCACCAGATCGTTGATCCGGAAATTCTCAGGCCAGAAGTACTGAGAAACAACAAGCAAACGCATAGCCTGATCGCTCAGTATTTCTTCCACACGACACGATTCACGTAATCGGTGTAGCTGTGGATGATGCGCAGTACCTTGTCGGACACATTGGGCACGCTGTAGTCGCTCACTTGGCGAATGCCATGCGGGTCGGTGCGCTCATCGCCACGCGACTGCGTTGTCAGAATGGCCAAGCCCTGGCGCACTCGTTCGACCTCTAGCCCGACCATCATCACGGCAGCCTCCTCCATCCCTTCGGGCCTCTCATGCGCTTCGCGCAGGTTGAGCGCCGGAAAGTTCAGGATCGATGACTCTTCGTTAATCGTGCCGCTGTCCGACAAAACTGCACGCGCGCAGAGTTGTAGCTTCACATAGTCATGAAACCCCAGCGGCTTGAGCAAGCTCACCTGCGGATGGAAACCCACCCCCGTCGCATCGATTCGCTTTTGTGTGCGGGGATGCGTTGACACGATCACAGGCAGCTTGTGGTCTTCAGCGATGGCATTGATCACAGCAACCAGTTTGGTGAACGCTTGCGGCGATTCGATGTTTTCCTCACGGTGCGCACTGACCACGAAGTAGCTCTCCTCATCCAACCCAAGACGCACCAGCACGTCCGACGCCTCAATGCGCGGCCGGTAATGCGTCAACACCTCAAACATGGGGCTGCCGGTTTTGATCACCAAATCCGACGGCAGTCCTTCGCGCAACAGATAGTCCCTCGCAATCGTGCTGTAAGTTAGGTTCACGTCGGCCGTGTGGTCCACGATTCGTCGGTTGGTTTCTTCTGGCACACGCTGGTCAAAACATCGGTTGCCTGCTTCCATGTGGAAGATCGGAATCTTGCGGCGCTTGGCTGGAATGACCGACAAACAGCTATTGGTATCACCCAGAACCAACATTGCATCGGGTAGCACGTCTGCGAACACTTTGTCCACGGCAATGATCAGGTTGCCAATTGTGTGAGCCGCACCACTGCTGCCTTCGGCGCTGCTCAGAAAATAGTCCGGCTTGCGTACACCCAAATCGTCAAAAAAAACCTGACTCAGCTCGTAGTCGTAGTTTTGCCCGGTGTGCACCAGCACATGGTCGCAATGCTTGTCCAGCTCCGCTAGTACGCGTGAAAGACGAATGATTTCGGGTCGGGTGCCGACCACGGTCATGACTTTGAGTTTTTTCATGGTTATGCGAAAAATCAGTCCCACTTCGGCAAGGACTTACAAAGGGCAGGAAAACGTATCGGGCCGGGCACGATCAAATATCTCGTTGGCCCAGAGCATGACAACCATCTCAGTGTCCCCGATATTCGTAATGTCATGCGTCCAACCGGGCACAGTTTCGACAATCTCGGACGTATCACCCGTAGTCACCAACTCGTGCAATTGGCACGTCTGCATATGCCGAAACCTGAAGCGTGCTTGACCCTTAATGACCAAGAACTTCTCGGTCTTGCTGTGGTGGTAGTGGCCGCCCCTTGTGATGCCAGGGTATGCTGTGAAAAAAGAAAACTGCCCAGCGTCAGGCGTTTTTAGCATTTCCACAAACACGCCTCTCGGATCCCGGTATTGCGGCACTTGGTAGGCAAACAGCTCCACTGGCAGATAGCTCACATAAGTCGCATACAGCGCCCGAACAAGCCCTGCACCCACACGCTCGGTCATGAGCGTTGCGCGGCTGTCCTTGAAGACCTGTATCTGGCGAGCCAGTTCGCCAATCGTGGTGGTGTACTGCGCTGCAACTGTGGCAAAACCCTCTGCACACACCGCTGCATCAGAGCCATCCATCAACTGTACAAGCCGCTCAATAACATCGTCCACATAGACCAATGTCACCGCCGCAGCCGGATCGCTCACCTGAATCGGTAGCCCGCGAGCAATGTTGTGGCAAAACGTGGCCACAGCCGAGTTGTAGTTTGGCTTGCACCATTTACCGAAGACATTGGGCAGACGAAAAATGTGCACCGGAACTTGATGGCTTTTCGCTACGGCCAGCAAGGCAACTTCCGCCTGGCGCTTACTCTCGCCGTAGAGGTTGTCGCGCTCCGCATGAATTGACGACGTGTACACAATGGGCACCTTTTTGCCCGTAGCATCAGCTACCTCACACACAGCCCTGCACAGCGCGAGCGTCAAATCCACATTACCCACGATAAAATCCTGTGGGTCTTGGGGACGGTTGACCCCCGCCAGATGAAACACAAAGTCCACGCCCCGCAATAGAGCGGGCAACTGCACCACATCGTCACTGCGGGTAAAGCACACCACCTGCACATCTTGGCGAGCGGCCAAGTGCAATTGCAGGTTCTTTCCGACAAAGCCATTGGCACCGGTGATTAGCACTTTCATGCAGTCAATCCTCCGCTATGGCGTGTTCGCCACTGGCGATACGTCGCATGAAATCCAGTGTGAGCAACAAACTCTTCATACCCGCCACATCCAGCCGGGTGGTGTTGTGCGAGTTGTATTCATCGCCATGCAGCGCCTGGGTGATGCGCTGCTCGCCCTGATCCACAAACTTGGCGTAGTTCAAATCGCGGGCATCGGGCGGCACGCGGAAGTAGTCACCCTTGTCTTCAGCACAAGACATTTCTTCGCGGCTGAGCAAGGTTTCATACAGCTTCTCGCCATGCCGAGTGCCAATCTGGCGCACCTCGTGCTCGGGCTTGGCCATCAACTCCAGGATCGCCTGCGTCAGCACCTGCACTGTGGCAGCAGGTGACTTTTGCACAAAGATGTCGCCATTGCTGCCATGCTCAAATGCATACATCACCAACTCAACCGCCTCATTCAACGTCATCATGAAGCGGGTCATAGTTGGGTCCGTCACCGTAATGGGCTTGCCCGCCAGCACTTGCTCCACAAATAGCGGAATTACCGACCCCCGCGAGGCCATCACATTGCCATAACGCGTGCCGCAAATCACGGTGCCCGTACCTTCCAGGTTTCGACTTGCAGCCACCATCACCTTCTCCATCATGGCTTTGCTGATACCCATGGCATTGATCGGATACACCGCCTTGTCAGTACTCAGACACACGACGCGCTTCACACCAGCGGCAATCGCGGCCTCAAGCACATTTTCGGTACCCAGCACATTGGTTCGCACTGCCTCCATGGGATGGAATTCGCAAGAAGGCACCTGCTTGAGCGCTGCCGCGTGAAACACATAGTCCACCCCGCGCATAGCCGCCGCCACACTGCGTAAATCACGCACATCCCCGATGTAGAACTTGAGCTTGGGACTGTTGTAGCGTTTGCGCATGTCGTCTTGCTTTTTTTCGTCGCGACTGAAGATGCGGATTTCACACAGTTCGGAACCCAAGAAGCGGCGCAGCACGGCATTGCCAAAGGAACCTGTACCTCCGGTAATGAGAAGGGTTTTATCATGAAACATGGTTGATGCCCGCACTCCGCTCATAATTTCCACAGATCTCGATTCTGTCGATAACCGGACAGATAGACCAGCAGCCGAGAAAAATTAGCAAACCGATTAGGCCCCAAAATTCTCAAAATCAACCGCATTGAACCGTTGATGATCCTGAAAATCAACTTGTGCTTGCCCACATCGCCATAGCTGTTGGACACAAATGGCGCACCATTTTTTTCAATCAGGTGATTTTTCCGAGCAAACTTGCCAATCGGCCCCTCAGATTCAAAAGGATCCACCCCAATCGGAAACTCCCCGGCTACACACGCATAGGCCCGACGAAGTGTTGGCGATATGTAATCGCCATTGGACATGTAATCAAATCCATACCGCTGCGTGGAGGCACGCATCGCATGTTTTTGCAGCGCGTCTTTGTAAGCCTCTGACACCTCCAGCCAGTCTCTTCGCTCGCCCCCTCTTTCCGGAAACAGCCTCTTGCTCAGCAAGGCTGGGGTGCGTTCATCAAACGAGCTGAAGTGAAAGAAAATCAACGGGGTTGTGCCATTGACAAAATAGCGACCATCGGGAGATTTGCTTAACACTCTCTCCTGGATGTTCCAGAAGGCTACGTTGTAACCCACGTTAAAGGAGACATGTAAATTCGGAAAAAAACATGGCGCAATGCTGACCCATTTCTGATCAGTTGACAGTCCGAATTGGGATTCAAAATAGCAAAACCGGAAACACCGGTCGCACCACCACTGCAAGAAAGCCAGCGCTTCCGCAGAGCGATTCACCGCGTAAAATCCGAGATTGAATGAACCAAAACGAAGCATCCCGACATCACTCTCGACTGAATCATTGTCCTTTGGCGTGATGTAGTGAGGCGTCAGTACGATGGGATGCCTATCCAGTTCTTCGACAATGCCATTGATCGGGTTGTATACACAGGTATCGGGGTCCAGAAATATGACCTTCTCGCAACTCTTCAAAAGCTGGAGTGTGATAAACGGCTTAGCGCTGGTGCTGAATTCCGTAATGTCGTATTTGAATGCCAAGTCGTAAAGATTGGGAACCCCCACGTCCTCAATCCAAATGAATTCCGCCAGAGAAGTCGGCAGTTCAATGTCGCACTTGCGATCAATGATGTGTATCTTCAGCTTGTGCGCACCCTGCTGCAACAATGACTCAGCCAAAACCAGCGCCTTGGACAGATAGGCCAGATTGCAAACCGTAAAAACCGAATAGTTGTCGACCATTTTTCCGCTCATTTCTATCTTTCAGGCTTGTCAAGCAAATTGAGAAACCTGACCAGCATTTGGACAGTCAAATAAATAGTCCATAATCGCATCAGCTTCCAAGCGAACATAAACTCCGCGCCCAACAGGGCCGTGAAAACCAGCTTCAAACTAGACTTGGAGACATCCAAAATTCGAGATAACGCATACGCACGCATTGCATACGTCTTGCCAAAGATTGAATAGTTCTCGTCAGCCTGCTCGGTCGTGTGGTCAAAGCCTGGCGTACAGGAGTACTTGCCCACCTTGAACCCATTCATTTTGGATCGCAGGCAAAACTCGTAATCCACGCCATCCACAAAATACTTTTCGTTATGCCAGTTGAGCGTTTCCAGATTTTTCAAAAAGAAAAGACTGCCACTGTTAATTACCAAATCCACGTTCTCGAAACAATCCAGAGATCTATCCAAATCCTTTGAGTTAAATGCCACGACACTGTGGGTTGTTTCCAGCTTCGGGTGCTCAGAGTAATAGGCCTCTATGAAACTCAAGGTCTCATCGCTATAGATCGAATCCTGGTCAAAAAACAGCAACGCCGAATGCCCCTGGTAATAGGCTTGCGCGCACACCGATGAAACACCGAACCCCAAACCCAAATTCTTTCCGGTAGTGAAATAGCGGGCTTTCGCTTTTGCAGCAAAAAAATTCCGAACCAGATCCTGCTCTGGTGAGTTATCAAAAATATAAACGTCAAATCCTGACTCAATTGACCGCTGGACACGATTCAAAAAACTGGTTTCTGGCCTATAGATCACAAATCCGAGTGCAAGCCGGCGACTCATTTGGCCGGACCTACCCGTCCCAGGGCAACATAGTCCGTCTCTGTCGTATCGCTTTGAATCAAGCTCACATCAAAGTGGTTGAAGATTTTTTCAATCAATGGCAGATCAAACACATGGTGGTGCAGGCCCCTGTTGCTGAAGTTGTCCAGCGATCTCTTTCTGAAGTTTTCACGATCACCCGCAGCCTGATCCCTTGAAAGGTCATGCAGCGCCAGGATCTCATCCAGATGCGTCAGGTCATGTTCTGACGTATTATTTTTATAATCATCGAGCAAGTGCTCAACCAAGGTAATAGGCCGACGGTGATCAAAGTTCCTTGACTTGTTGGGCAACACCAGAAGCAAATAGCCTCCCGGTGCAACCACCCTTATCCACTCTTCCAGCGCCTTCAATGGGTTCGCCACATGTTCCAAGCAGTTTGACGATATCAGAAATTGATAACTTCCTGTCTGAATTTGACTCAGGTCAGACGCCTCAGAGATAAACTGGAAACCAACCCTGTCTTTGAAATATTTATAATGCTCGCCTTTTTTAATCGTGCCTTCCCACATAGTCTGGATCGAGAAATTAACCCCATCCAGCTTCGCGACGACTGGGTATAGCGGAACGATATATTGAAAAAACAGACTGGGTCCACCGATCTCGATACCGACGGCTCCGCTAAAGCAGTCCGCGTAAAGCTTGGCGGTTGGCAATTTTTTTCGCCCATATTTCAAAGCCTGAAAAATCACCAGCGCTTTGGCCGGAAGAGCTTGCCTAATTAACTGCTTCAAACGTAAATTCATCAACTTACCCTATCAAACTAAGCGCTAGCAGTCACAACATCAACACCGGGCAAGGGGAAAAGCAGCTTTACACCTGACAGTTTTTTGTTCTTCACAAAAAACTTTCTGAAATGCCAAGGCAAAACCATCAGGTAATCCGGACGCTTTGCCAACAATTCGTCTTCGGAAATAATCGGAATCCATGTTCCCGGAGTGTATGAACCAAATTTGTCGGGATTGACTTCGCCCACAAAGGCAATGTCTTTCTCAGTCAAGCCACAATATTGAAGCAGGACATTGCCTTTGGTGGACGCGCCAAGTGCGGCGACTGTTTTTCCTTCGCTACGGGCTTTTGCAATGAATTCAAGCAAGTCTTTTTTGGTTTTTGCTGCGCGCAGTGCAAACTCTTGATAAGGCTTGAGCGTGTCCAAACCTTTATCCCGCTCCTGATCGAGCAATTTTTGAATTTCTGGCAGCACGGCTGTCTTGCCTTGTGACTTGGCTACAGTGACAGAAAAACTACCGCCATTTACATCATTGAACTCAACATCAAGAATTTTGAAACCAACTCTTTCAGCCATCCACTGGATTTGACGCAAGGCATAAAACTCCAAATGCTCATGGCACACCGTGTCATAGGAATTGGTGTCGAGCATGGTGGGCATATAGCTCTGCTCAAAAACCCAAATACCATCGTCGGCCAGCACTTCATAGACTTCGCGCATGAAATCCATAGGGGCTTCAAGATCGTAGAACATCGAGAACGAGGTTACGACTCTTGCCTTGCGCCCCGGGTACTTTTCTTTGACCAGTCGGGATGAGAAGAAATCCGGTATCAATTTGACGTGCGCCGGGTAATAGACGCTGAACTTTGTGCCTGTTGGATCAATTCCAACCAGCTCCATGTCCTTGGGATACGCCTGCAAAGTTGTGCTGTCATTGCTTCCAATATCCACCACCAAATCACCCGACTTCAGCGTCACCAGCTCCAGGATGCACGCCACTTTGGCGTTCAAGTGCGCCACCATGCTGGCGTTCAAACCCGAACGGTAGCCGTAATTCTCTCCATACATTTCGCCCAGATCGTAAGAGTGCTCCATTTGCAGCAAGCCACAAACTGAGTCACTGCCTATGCACTTCACTAGACGCAAAGGCCCAGTTGTCACGTTGTCACCCTTGTTACGCGGAAAGACACCCGTGAGCATTTGCTCGCCCAGATCAAGAACCCGCTCCAGATGAGTGTTACCACAAATTCTACATTTAAATACTTGCTTATACATAGGTCTCCCTCTGTTCACAACGTCACATTATGTGCCAACCAATTCTATTGGTACTTTGTACGCATTGCTCAATTATTTAATCGAGCTTAGAACATTTCAATTACCAAATCAATTAATATACAGAATTTCAACAAAATTACTTTTAAATTCTTAACTTTATTTATTATTAAACATCTAATAAATTAGAACTCAATGCATTAATGAAGAATGCATGTAATTTAAAATTTATATCTCATAATTATATGTCTAACGCTCACTTTCCCGTCGCACAAAAAGATCGTGTCTGACGTAATGAATGACATAAACCAATGGCAGTAAAAACAAACGTCGAGGTAATAAAGAAATCATTATCGAAAATGCACGTCGCCATCTTGAATGAAGTCGGGTGGTTAAGAATTTTTGGTAATCACGGATTGAATAGCCGCCATGGATTCTCTGCAAAAAAAGTAACTTTAAATCACGCCATGGTTCTTTTGGAGAAATCGCTTGCTTGGCCTCAATAGATATACTTTCAAACCCCCATATCAGCTCAGGCCATCCAAACATCCATATCTTAAAAGCCCTATCCGTCCACTGCGCGTTACCGAAACGAATTTTCACTAGTGGGTCGGAAATTATCAATATATCACGCTGAACTTTTGCATCAAAAATGACACCAATATGCACAAAACCAGTCCCGAAATACTTCTCGCGATTTCTACTCAACCAAAATTGACGCTCAACAATCACAGCCCCCACAAAAGTCAAGTGAATGCCCAAGTCGGCTGCGAATTGATTCCATTCAGTCGGAGAATAGATTTTATCTCTCAATAAATTTGGCCTCCTTCTAACGAGCGTTCTGCTTAAGTCAAGATTAGAAATCCCTACGCTCGCAACTATCAGTGCAAAGCTCTTCTCTATTTCAGCAAGCACCCTCTGAACAGCCCCAGGCATAACGATATCATCATCTGTCATCAACCAACAATATTCCCCCTCCGCTAATTCAACGGCATGGTTGCAGTCTCGATCAAAACCATCATTGGAAGGGGCTTTGATCTGCGTTGCTTCTCTTTTAATATATTTTATATTTGCAAATAAATTCTGATAGGAATTTACCACTTCTTCAGTATTATCTTGCGATCCACCATCAACTATCACCACCTCAATATTGGCATTCAATTGTGAAGCTATATTTTTAAGTGTTTCACCAATAAAGGCCCCTCGATTAAGGGTTGGAATACATATAGATAGCTTGTATTTCACGACCTCACTCCTTCCCGAGCCTTTTAAAGCCAACCAAGTAATCCTCCCGCCCAACACCATCTGTGAAAATATAGTTGAGACTCTTGTATAAGCCGATAGCCTTAACATTTTCTCTATGAACACGCAATCTAACCTTGCCGGCCCCTCTACGCAATGCCAAGTGATGTAAGAAGTTCATAAATACTTTGCCCAGACCTAGATTTTGAACGGAGGAATGAATTGCAATGCCCAAACTAGGAATTTGATACCCCTCATCCCAACCTCGAAGAAAACCATAACCCAGCACTTTTTGATCTTCAACTATCAGATAGTACAAATCTATACCGGTTTGGCGCACAATACGAACGATCGTCTCTTCATCCGCTGGATGCGGGGAAAAGAAAATATCGTCGCCGCTCTCCCTTAATTCCCGCAGAAATAGTGTCAAACCACTCTGCCACACTGGAACTAGTTTAACCAGCTCTATAGAAGGATGATGTAGGTCCGTGAGTGACCTATCTTTTGCAACGCTTAAGGCTGGTACAGACATATTCAATTTCTTCATTGGTTAATGTTGGACTGGATGGCAGACTTAACACCTGTCGGCTTAAATGATCACATATTGGCGAATTTACATCTCCATATATATGAGACATCGTATTCGCCGAATAGAATCCAGGACGAGTTTCCACCCCCATTTGCTTTAGTTCGTCAATTACAGCATCTCGACCTTTTGAAAATGCTGAAATATTTAACTCGACTGCAATTGCCCATACTACTGGATCGACTTCTTGCTCGTATTTTTGGAGTGTAATTCCGTCCATGTCTGTCAGCAGTCGTTTATAGGCTTGATATACACGATTACGTTCATAGATAATTTTGTCAATTTGTTCAAGCTGTGCGCAACCTATTGCTGCCTGCATATTTGTTAGACGAAAGTTATGCCCTGCAACTTCATGCCAATAGCGTTTTGTTGACATCCCATGACTTCTGAATAGCTTCATACGATCACGTAATACTGCGCTATTCGTCACCACCGCACCACCCTCGCCTGTTGTAATTGTCTTGGTCGCATGAAAACTATAAACTCCTATTGGTGCAATAGCTCCGGCCATCCGCCCTTTGTATTTCGAACCTATTGCCTCTGCCGCATCTTCAATCACCATCAGTCCTTTGCTGCATGCAAGATCCATTATGGGAGTCATGTTGCAGACGTTGCCGTATGTGTGAATCGGCACGATGGCTTTTGTTTTCGGCGTAATGCATTTTTCCACATCCCCTGCCGTCATGCACCAACTGCTCCCACTAACTTCCGCAAACACGGGCCTCGCACCAACATGCAGGGCAATATTTGCGGCCGCCATAAATCCAAAGCCCGGCAGGATGACCTCATCCCCGGGACCTATATTCAACGCAAGGTATGCCATGTGAAGCGCAGTAGTTCCATTAGAAGCTGTTATTGCGTAGGGGACATTACAGAATCGAGCGAAATCCACCTCGAGGCGCTCCACATACGCCCCGCCTGAAATCCAAGTCGATTGCAGCGCATCAACAACGTACTGCTGCTCCTTCCCCCAAAAATGCGCCTCAGCCCATGGAATAGCCTTATTTGTCATGATATTTTATCCATTAAAAATAAAATACCGGAATTATCTCTTTAGAAACTCTAATCCGATAACTCCGATGCCTGGTAAATCAGATGCGCCTTCCCTATACTCGTAATGCAGACCTAAGGTGAATGGGGCGCGCCAATATGGATAGAGTCTGTTTGTTCTTTTCTCTGTTTCATTTTTCTGATAACTCCCCGCCTGTTTTTCCGCGTAAATCTGGCGTCGAATTGGCTTTCCTGTAACACTAAATATTCTCTCTTCAAGTAGCTTCTCATCGTAGAATCTTTGGAAAAAAACAAATCCATCAGAGTTCGGGCTATTGAGCTCATAATCATCGCGATTCATATACTCTTCGTATGCTTCTGCGGCACATGGTACTGTTATTAATAATACTCCGCCTGGCTTGAGTAAATCCCACATTTTCTGGATTGCCTCATTGTCATCGAAAATGTGCTCAACCACTGACATACTGGTCACCAGATCGTATGAATTTGGAACCAGCAGCGCGTCCCCTATCAATTCTGCGTGGAAACGACATCTCTCTTTTATGCCCAAGGTGTCAGCCATCAATACCGTTTCCTCCAAATCCCTCTTGTCCGGATTTAGAAAATCAGCAACCACATGCCGCGACCGGTCGGCCACCATCAAAGGGAACTGTCTTGGAGAGGAAACATCCAAATAAGACCGTAGTTTCAAACTTTTTACCGACCTCCACATAAATTCGAATTCAAAGTATCGAAGTGA
>JAYVPU010000315.1:0-13023 GCA_043757205.1 Comamonadaceae bacterium
GTTTTGTGGGCTGTCTTGTGTGTTGCTCTGCGCCAGCCCCTGCGTCAACCCTGATGAGCACAAAAAAACTGTGAGGACGAAACGTGCTGACCATGTCATTGAAAATCTCCCGGCGCAGAGCAAAAGAGCCAGTTTATAGGCAAGCTCGGTTATTCGCCCATCACGATCCCTTCACGGCGTGGGTCGGCACCGCTCAGCCACATCGGTACACCCTGAACCTGCCTGCGGCTGATAGCTTGCAAGCCGCTGGTCATATTGACTTCCCGAACCTCATGACCTCGTGTGTTGAGGGCATCGACGGTGGTTTTGGGGAAACGTTTCTCCTCCAACAGGGTCGGCCCGTTGAGAGAGCCAAAATTGGGCAGGTTGATGGCTTGCTGCGGCGACAGCCCCCAATTGAGCACGCCGTAAATGGTTTTGGCGGTGAAGTGAATGATCTGCGCGCCGCCGGGGCTGCCCACACTCATCACCAAAGCGCCACTTGCCTTGTCAAAAATCAGGGTGGGGGACATGCTGGAGCGGGGGCGCTTGCCGGGTTGCACGCGGTTAGCGATGGGGGTGCCGGATGCATCAGTCGGGGAAAAACTGAAATCAGTGAGCTCATTGTTGAGTAGAAATCCGCCCGACAGTGCCGGGTTGAGCGTCACCATTTGACGCGAGCCAAACCCGTTTTCGATGGTTGTGGTCATGGCGATGCCGTTGCCCCAGGCATCCACAATGGAGATGTGTGAGGTGCCATATTCGACTTGCTCAGGCATGGGTGCGTAGGCCGTTTGCATGCCGCCGGGTGAGCCCGGCTTGGCCGTTTTCATGCTCATGGCACCGGGTGCTTGGCTGATCAGTTGGGCGCGCCCGGCTAAATAGGCCGGATCCAGCAGGCTCATCCAGTGGCCCGCGGGCGGCTGTACAAAGTCGGGGTCAGCCAGATACTGGGCACGGTCTGCAAACGCCAGGCGCGACGCTTCGGTGTAGAGATGCAACCAGTCGGCGGACGGTAGGCCATGGTCCAAGGGTAGGTTGGACGCGTTCGTTTGGTCAAGCAGTCCCAGGATTTGGCCAATGGCAATGGCCCCAGAACTCGGAGGCGGAAAGCCGCAGACCCGCAAATCATGGATCTTGGCCCGGTAGTCATGGCAAAGCGGCACACGCTTGATGGCGTTGTAGTTCGCCAGATCAGCCAAGCTGAGCAGGCCAGGATTGGAGGGATGCTTTTGAACCTTGTCCACCATGGCTTGCGCCACTTCACCCTCTTGCATGGTTTTAGCCCCGTGCAGGGCGATTCTTTTTAAAACGTCAGCCAGAGCCGGGTTGCGCAGCAGATGACCCACTTCATGGGGTGTGCCATCCGCTTTGTAAAAATAAGCGTTGGCTACGGGGTCTTTTTTAAGATGTTGTTCAGTGCCCAGCAGGGAGTTCAGTCGGGGGCTGACCCTGAAACCCTCGCTTGCCAAGGCAATGGCGGGCTCAAATAGTTGTGCCCAGGGCAGCTTGCCATGTTGCTTGTGCACCATCTCCAGCATGGCCACCGTGCCCGGTGTGCCCACCGAACGGCCACCCACCACGGCATCGTAAAACGCCAAGGGTATGCCATTCGCGCCTATCAGCAGTGATTCATCGACCGCGGCTGGCGCGGTCTCGCGGCCGTCATAGGCCTCGACGACCCGCCCATCAAAGTGCAGCAGGAAAGCGCCGCCGCCGATGCCGCTGTTTTGCGGCTCCACCAGCGTCAACACCATCTGCACGGCGATGGCGGCATCGGTCGCGCTGCCGCCCGCTTTGAGCACCTGATAACCGGCCTGAGTGGCCAGTGGATTGGCCGCGGCAACCGCAAATCTGGCGTGGGTCCAGCCGGATTTTTCAGCATAAACCGTGGCCACCTCAGACTGGATCGACTCCACCGAGGGCAACTGGGCCAGTGCTGTCGTGCATGCGGCGAGCAATGCCAGACTGAGCCAAGCTAAGCAGTGTTGCACGCGGCCAGTGCGGCTAAATTTAAGTGAATACATGCCATATCCATTTAAACATAGGCGTTAGAAGCTATCAAAAATGTAGCGATTGAGTTACTTCGGGGCCAGTCGAATCGCACCATCCAGGCGGATGGTTTCGCCATTCAGCAAGTCGTTCTCGAAGATGTGCACAGCCAGCTTGGCGTAGTCCTGCGGTGTGCCCAGACGACTGGGGAAGGGCACGGCTGCGGCCAAGGAGTCCTGCACTTCTTTGGGCATGCCAAACATCATGGGGGTGCCCATGATGCCGGGGGCGATGGTCATGTTGCGAATGCCGTTGCGCGACAGGTCACGGGCGATGGGCAGCGTCATGCCAACAATGCCACCTTTGGAGGCGCTGTAAGCGGCTTGGCCGATTTGGCCGTCGTAAGCCGCGACCGAGGCCGTGCTGATGATGCAGCCGCGCTCCATGGTGGGCTCGGGCTCGTTTTTGCACATGGCGTCAGCCGCCAAACGGATCATGTTGAAGCTGCCAATCAGGTTGATGGTGACGGTGCGTTTGAAGTTGTCAAAATTGTGCGGGCCGTTTTTGTCCACGGTTTTTTCGCCGGTGGCAATGCCAGCGCAGTTCACCAGACCCATGAGTTTACCCAGGGCGGTGGCTTTGGCGACTGCGGCCTGGCCATCGGCCTCAGAAGTTACGTCGCACTTCACAAAAGCGCCGCCGATTTCTTTGGCAACAGCCTCGCCCTTGTCGGCCTGCATGTCGGCAATCACGACGATGGCACCCTTGGCCGCGAGCATGCGTGCCGTGCCTTCACCCAGACCCGACGCGCCGCCGGTGACGATAAATACTTTGCCTGAAATGTCCATGAGAACTCCTGAAAAATGGGCTGTGTGATGTTGAACTTAACCACAAATTATCGTGCATCAAACAATAATCGCTTCAAGGCGTCAGGACACGCAAATTTGCCTGTTATACTTCGGCCTCTCGAATACTGTAGGCGCGTAGCTCAGCTGGTTAGAGCACCACCTTGACCCGGTGGGGGTCGTTGGTTCGAGTCCAATCGCGCCTACCAATAGTTTTCGAGTTCTGCATCTCTTTTGCCACCTCAAAGTGATCTTTGGGGACTTTCGGCAGATGATCTCCCCCTTGTGTTGCAGTGCAATATAGTTGTCTAGCTGGTCGGCTTGATCAGGACGAGGAGAATTCAAACATGAAAAACAAAAAGACTGAACATGCGGTAGGGTTGGCGCATGTCATCAAAAAATACCCCAACCGTCGGCTGTACGACACCAATGCTTCAACCTACATCACCCTGGCCGAGATCAAGCAGCTGGTGCTTGAAACCAAACCCTTTGTGGTGCAAGACGCCAAAAGCGGTGACGATTTGACGCGCAGTATCTTGCTCCAAATCATTCTGGAAGAAGAAGACTGCGGAACGCCCATGTTCACCACCGAAGTGCTCTCCAGCATCATCCGGTTTTATGGTCAGGCGATGCACGGCTTTATGGGCAGCTACCTGGAAAAAAACATCCATGCCATGCAGGATGTACAGACCAAACTGGGTGAGCAGTCCAAGCAAATGACGCCCGAGTTGTGGGCGCAATTCATGGGCTTGCAATCACCCTCGATTCACGGTCTGTTGAACAATAACTTGGAGCAGTCCAAAAACATGGTGCTCCAGTTTCAGGAGCAGATGCAAAAGCAGACCGAGCAAATGCTCGAAACCTTTGGCCTTAAACGCTAACGCGCACAATTTGCGAAACCCTTTCCATTGAAAACAGAATCCATGTCCGCCGTACCTACCACCGCCAAAATTGGTTTTGTCAGCTTGGGTTGCCCCAAGGCGCTGACCGATTCCGAGTTGATCCTCACGCAGTTGAATGCGGAGGGCTATGAGACCGTCAAGACGTTTGAAGGTGCGGATCTGGTCATTGTGAACACCTGCGGCTTCATTGACGATGCGGTCAAAGAAAGTCTGGACACGATTGGCGAGGCACTGGCCGAGAATGGTCGGGTGATCGTCACCGGTTGCTTAGGGGCCAAGACGGGTGAAGACGGCGGTAATCTGGTGCGCCAGATGCACCCTAAGGTGCTTGCTGTCACCGGGCCGCATGCCACGCAGGAGGTGATGGACGCGGTGCACGCCAACCTACCCAAGCCGCACGATCCGTTCATTGACCTGGTGCCTAGCCCATTTGGCATTGCGGGCATCAAGCTTACGCCCCGTCACTACGCCTACCTGAAGATCAGCTAAGGCTGCAATCACCGCTGCACGTTTTGCATCATCCCGTCCATGCGCGGTGATTTGGTGTCGCGCCCGATTGGCGATGTGCTCAAAGAGGCGCGCGCCTTGTTTGAAGGTGGCGTCAAAGAGTTGCTGGTGATCAGCCAAGACACCTCAGCCTATGGCGTTGACGTGAAATACCGCACCGGTTTCTTCGACGGCACGCCGGTCAAGACCCGCATGCTGGAGCTGGTGCAGACGCTGGGCGAGATGGCCGAGCCTTATGGTGCTTGGGTGCGTTTGCACTACGTGTACCCCTACCCGAGTGTGGATGAGATCATCCCGCTGATGGCCACCGGCAAGGTGCTGCCGTACCTGGACGTGCCTTTGCAGCACAGCCACCCGGACGTGCTCAAGCGCATGAAGCGCCCGGCCAGTGGTGAGCGCAACCTGGAGCGCATTCAGAACTGGCGCGAGATTTGCCCTGAGATCGTGATTCGCAGCACCTTTATTGCGGGATTCCCCGGCGAAACGGAAGCAGAGTTTTCGCACCTGCTCGACTTCATGCGTGAGGCGCAGATCGACCGCGCGGGCTGCTTTGCCTACAGCCCGGTCAAAGGCGCTGCAGCCAATGACATTCCCGGCATGTTGCCTGTTGAGTTACGAGAAGAGCGGCGCGCGCGCTTCATGGCGGTCGCTGAAGAAGTGTCGGCCGCCAAGCTGTTGCGCCGCGTGGGTGCCACGATGCAGGTGCTGGTGGACTCCGCCCCGGGGCTGGGTCGCAAGGGTGGCGTGGGCCGCACCTATGCCGATGCGCCTGAGATTGATGGCACGGTGAGATTACTGCCGCCCGAGAAGATCAGCAAGACCCTCAAAGTGGGTGAGTTCACGCGCGCTCGCATTGTCGGCACGCAGGGCCATGATTTGGTGGCTTTGCCCATTTGATTCGACAGTTGAGCAACATCAAGCACTGAACTTCAATTGCAGCTTCGATTTACCCAAAGAAAAAGCCCCATGCAAATGCATGGGGCTTTTCAAAGTGGTGCCCAGGAGAAGACTCGAACTTCCACGTCCTTGCGAACGCCAGCACCTGAAGCTGGTGCGTCTACCAATTTCGCCACCTGGGCCACAACGAATGCTAGTATAGCATAGGCTCAGAGGGGGTTTCGATGATTTCCATTGGGCCGATCCTGTAAAACACGATCTTTTTCGTTCCAGTACAACTTGAGCGTCAATCCATATTTAATTAAGCCACCTGGGCTTCCAGGAGAGAGAGTTGTTTATCAAAAATACCGTTCAAACCAGCGGATTGCTGGACGAAATTGAAGGCGTTGTTCAAGGACACCGCGACGGCCATGGTTTTGTGGTGCGCGACGATGGTGAACCCGACATCTATCTGCCGCCCAACGAGATGCGCGCCGTCTTGCACAAAGACCGCATCAAGGTGCGCATTGCGCGCTCTGACCGCAAGGGCCGTCCTGAGGGTCGGGTGGTGGAGATCATCGAACGACCACCGCAACCCATCATCGGTCGTTTGCTGCATGAAAGCGGCATCTGGATCGTGGCGCCGGAGGACAAACGCTACGGCCAAGATGTGATGATCCCCAAGAGTGCCACCGGCGACGCCAAAGCAGGCCAGGTGGTGGTGGTCGAGCTGGTTGAACCACCCTCGCTGTTTGGTCAGCCCGTAGGCCGTGTCAAGGAAGTGCTGGGTGAGGTGGACGACCCCGGCATGGAAATTGAAATTGCCGTGCGCAAATACAGCGTGCCGCATGTGTTCTCAGACGCCTGTATCGCACTGGCCCGTGGCCTACCCGACAAGGTGCGTCCTGAAGACAAGCGACACCGTATTGACCTGACCGATGTGCCCCTGGTGACGATTGACGGCGAAGACGCGCGCGATTTTGACGACGCGGTGTACTGCGAGCCTGCAACTCAAGGCAAGGGCCGCTTGGCCATCAAAGGCTGGCGCTTGCTGGTGGCGATTGCCGATGTGAGTCACTATGTCGAGACCGGCTCGGCCATTGATGTGGATGCTTATGAGCGTGCCACCAGCGTTTACTTTCCCCGCCGCGTGATCCCCATGCTGCCGGAGAAGCTCTCTAATGGCCTGTGCTCTTTGAACCCCGAAGTCGAGCGCCTGTGCATGGTGTGCGACATGTTCGTAACAACCGAAGGCGAAGTCTCGGCCTACCAGTTCTACCCGGCTGTGATGTGGAGCCATGCGCGCTTTACCTACACCGAGGTGGCGGCGATTTTGACCAACACCAACGGGCCGGAGGCCTTGAAGCGCAAAGATCGGGTGGGTGATTTGCTCAACCTCTCCGAGGTGTACCGCGCTTTACTGGTGGCCCGCGGTAAGCGTGGTGCGGTTGATTTTGAGACGACGGAGACACAGATTGTTTGCGACGAGAGCGGGCGCATTGAAAAAATTGTGCCACGCACCCGTAACGAGGCGCACCGCCTGATCGAAGAAGCCATGCTGGCGGCCAATGTGTGCAGTGCGGACTTCATCGCTCAGGGCAAGCAAGCCGGTCTGTTCCGCGTGCACGAAGGCCCGACGCCTGAGAAAAACGAGTTGTTGCGCAACTACCTCAAGGCCACAGGCGTGGGCTTGACAATCAGCGATGACCCTTCGCCCGGCGAGTTCCAGGCCATCGCGCTGGCCACCAAAGACCGGCCGGACGCACAACAGATTCACTCGATGTTGCTGCGCTCCATGCAGCAGGCGATTTACACCCCAGCCAACAGCGGTCACTTTGGTTTGGCTTTTGATGCCTACACGCATTTCACCAGCCCGATCCGGCGCTACCCCGATCTGCTGGTGCATCGCGTCATCAAAGCCATTCTGGGCAAGACCCGTTACCAGTTGCCTACGCTGCCCACACCGGGCGAGGCGCACGCCAAGCTATCGCGTCGCATAGAAAAAAGCGATGCCGCCAAGCTCAAGGCCGGTGGCGCCAAACCCAAAAAAGCCAGTGCCGAACAGATGGCGTGGATGGCCGCTGGCCTGCACTGTAGCGCCAACGAGCGCCGGGCCGATGAGGCCAGCCGCGATGTCGAAGCCTGGCTCAAGTGCAAGTACATGCGCGAACACTTGGGCGAGGAGTACAGCGGCATCGTTACCGCAGCCACCGGCTTTGGCATCTTTGTCACGCTGGACGCCATGTACGTGGAAGGCCTGGTGCACATCACCGAGTTGGGCGGTGAATACTTCCGCTTTGACGAGGCGCGCCAGGAGTTGCGGGGCGAGCGTACCGGCATTCGTTACGCGGTGGGCACACGGGTGCGCGTGCAGGTCAGTCGGGTGGACTTGGATGGTCGGCGCATTGATTTCCGACTGGTGCATGAGGGTGAGGAGCGCGTTGCACGGGCCATGAAGGACAAAGGCTTGCCACCCGATAGTGAGCGTCGTTTTGACGAGGCTGTGAGTCCTAAAGGTTCACGCCGCCGCGCCTCCAAGAAGGCCGAGGCGGCCCAAGCCCGTGCCCATCCTTCGCCGATCCAGGCCCTTAAAGCTGCCGCCAAGAAAGACCTTGGAAGATCAGAATCAGGCAAGGGCAAGAGCCGAAAATCTCGACGTTAATATCGACACCAGTTCTCGGGGCAAAGTGCCCCGATTTTTTCAATTCACTCGCCCCTTTATTCAGGAGAAAAAAATGAGTTCTACGAAACGCGTCGCCATCGTGACCGGTGCCGGTACAGGAGTCGGCAAGGCCGCTGCCTTGGCCTTGTTGAAGGATGGTTACTACGTCGCTTTGGCCGGTCGCCGTGCTGAGCCCCTGCAACTGGTTGCCACTGAGAGCGGTGCGGGTGAGCGGGTGCTGGTCGTCCCCACCGATGTATCGAACCCGCAGGCTGTGCAGCAGTTGTTTGACACCACCGTAAAGACCTTTGGTCACCTGAACGTCTTGTTCAACAACGCAGGGGTGAATGCACCCGGCATCGCGCTGGAAGACTTGACGGTTGAGCAATGGAAGAACGTGGTGGACATCAATTTCACCGGCATGTTCCTGTGCATTCAGCAGGCGTTTCGCGTGATGAAGGCGCAGACCCCGCAGGGTGGGCGCATCATCAACAACGGCTCCATTTCGGCTCACACGCCCCGGCCCAATTCCATCGCCTACACAGCTACCAAACATGGCGTGATGGGTTTGACCAAAACAGCGTCGCTGGATGGTCGCAAGTACAACATTGCCGTGGGGCAAATTGACATTGGCAATGCGGCGACTGAGATGGCCGCGCGCATGGCCAAGGGCATTCTTCAGGCCAACGGTGAAATCGCCATCGAGCCGCTGATGGACGTGAACATCGTGGGCCAGTCGGTGCTGTACATGGCCAACCTGCCGCTGGAAGCCAATGTGCTGTTCCACACGGTGATGGCAACCAAGATGCCGTTTGTGGGTCGCGGCTGACCTGAGAACTTGCGGGACAGAGCGCCGCGCCGCTCTGTCCTCACCCGATCAGCACCGTGCCAGCGCACCCGCCGTCATAGGCTGATCGGCGGGCCAGCGATCCGCCTTCAGCCCGTGCTCGTAAACCGCCTCGCAGGCCGTTTGATGGGCCGCAGAGGGGGGCGATACCCCAGCGGCTAGCCGCGCCCCAATCATCCCCGCCAGCACGTCGCCAGTGCCTGCTGTGGCCAGCCGGGCGTTACCTGTTGGGTTGATGACGGTGCGCTTTCCAGGACTGGCGATGGTGGTGCCAGAGCCTTTGAGCACCACGGTGCAGCCCATGCGTTGCGCCAATTGCTCGGCAGCAACCAGACGGTTGTGCTGAATCTCTGAGGTGCTGGTGCCCAGCAAGCGGGCGGCTTCCAGCGGATGGGGGGTGAGAACCGTGAGCCGGTTTCGAGACTGTCTCGCCTTTAAAAGCTTTTCAAGTTGTGCGTCAATAGCTATTAAATTGAGAGCATCTGCATCAACCACCAAACGCGGTGCCATCGATAAAATTTTACCCAAATGAGCGGCAATCACCGTACCACCGCCACAACCGCACACCACCGTCATGTTCGCGGCCTCCAGGGTGTCGATGGGGCGAAACATCAGCTCTGGCTGGCTAGGGTCTACTGTCATTGCACCACCGTCCAGCAGGCCGACAAAGACACGGCCCGCACCGTGGTGCAGTGCGGCGCGGGCTGCAAGCAGTGCTGCACCTGTCATGCCTGGTGCGCCGCCCATGATGGCGACATCGCCGTAACTGCCTTTGTGAGAGGCGTGGGTGCGAAGGCACTCAATGGGTGCAGCATTCAAAACGGCGCAGGGTTCTGGACTGCCCCAGATCGGGTCGCAAGAGTCCTCACGCAGGGACTCTGACCAGACCTGCCCGGATAGGTCGCGTCCCATACCCGTGAAAAGACCGGGTTTGAGGGTGAGCAGACTCAGGGTGTGGCGCGCCTTGACGCAAGGGCCAGCGGTCGCCCCGGTGTCCGCGTTCAGGCCCGAAGGCAGGTCAATGGCAAGCACGGGCACACGCAGTGTGTTGATGTGGGCTATCCATTCGGCCATCTTCCCTTGAGCGGGGCGACTTGCCCCCATGCCGAGCAGCGCGTCGATGCAGAGATCGCATTCAGGGGGCGGCTCGGCTGCAAACGTCACGCCAGCCGTTAAAGCCCGCGCATGCGACGCTGCGGCGTCCGCTGGTGCAGTTTGCGCGGTCCCCAGCCAAGTGGCGACAGGCGTCTTGCCCATGCGTTGCAGCTGCATGGCTGCTTCCAGGCCATCGCCACCGTTATTGCCCGGTCCGCAGGCCACCCAGATGTTCCGGGCGTGAGGTGCCAGGGCTAAGGCCAGTCGGGCCGTGGCCAGCCCGGCGCGCTGCATCAAGGTGTGCGGGGACAGGTTTGCCGCCGCCACGGCTTCGAGCTGACGCGTGGCCGCAAGGTCATGGAGAGGATAGGCGGGGCCAGGAAGAATGCGCAGCATAGGCCCCCGACCTTAGGCCAGGAATCGGCTCAAAGTCAAACCCTCAAGATCAAGCCCTGGGTCGCGCCCACCGATCAGGTCGGCCACGGCACGGGCTGAGCCACAACTGAAGCTCCAGCCACTGGCGCCGTGACCCAGGTTCAGCCACAGGGCAGGGATGCCGCTGGCCCCCAGCACGGGCGGGCCATCGGGCAACATGGGGCGAGCGCCTTTCCAGACCTGCACGCCACTGCTGTGTCTGGCCGCGCCGGGGAACCAGTCTTGCAACACTTTGTAAAGCGTTTTCAGGGCGTCGCCATGCACTTTGCCGGGCGTGCCACCCAGCTCGGCAGTGCCTGCCACGCGCACGCGGTTGCCCAGTCGCGAGAGGCTGACCTTGTAGCGCTCATCCACGATGGCGCTGCGTGGTGCGTTCAGGGGCTCGCGAATGGCGGCGCTGACCGAGTAGCCGTGCACGCCCACCAGTGGCAGCTTCAGGCCCAAAGGACGCAGCAGGCGCGCCGAACCCACGCCAGCGCACATCACGACGATGTCAAATCGGCGAGGTGTGGCATCGCCCAGGATCGATATGGCCATGCCCCCGGCTGTCGGTTCGAGTTGCTCGACCGTGGTGCTGAAGGCGAATTGCACGCCCAGGCTTTGTGCTTCGTTTTTGAGCATGAGCGCGAACTGGCGGCAGTTGCCGACCTCGTCGTCGGGCAGGTGAATGGCGCTGTGGAAGTCGGTGTCCGGGTTGAGGGCTGGCTCGATCTTGCGTGCGTCTTCGGGCTTGAGTTCGCGAAAGGGAAAATCGGCGTCGCGCAGGGCTTGCAGGCTGGCCTGCAAGCGGGCGTGGTCGTGTGCGGAGCGCAGCATCACCATCAAGCCGGAGCTGCGATCGAACTCCAGCTGCAAGTCGGCACTGATGGTTTTCATGCGCTCACGGCTGTACAGGGCCAAGCGCTGCATGCGCGAACGGTTGCCCGCGTAGCTTTGCGCATTGGCTGCCCGCAGGCACGACCACATCCAGGCCAGGTCACTGCCACGCAGAGGAAGGCGAAAGCGAACCGGTGCGTTGGGGCTGAAAAAATGGCGAATGATTTTCAAACGCATGCCGGGCATGACCCAAGGGGCGTGGTAACCGGGTGTGATGAGGCCGGCGCTGGCGAAGCTGGATTCTTCGGCGACGGCCAGTCGTCGTTCAAAAACGGTGACTTCATGACCATCCTGCGCCAACTCGTAGGCGGTGGTGACGCCAATGATGCCGGCGCCAATAACTGCAATTTTCATGAATATTGGATGATTTCTGTTTCTAGCCACTTGAATACGGGCATAAAAAGCTATTATTTTTATAGCAAATTTTCAATCTGAACAGCAATGTTCAGCACCGTATCATCGCGCATCGCGCCATGCCAGACCATGAGGCCGACGGGTGGCTCATCTGGCGTGTGGCAGGGTAGGGAGATGGCGCAGCCGTCCAGCATGTTGACGGCGCTCGGGTTGCGCAAGAGCAGGGCGTTGACTTTGAAAAACGCTTCGTCCCGTGCCTGGTCTTGCCCGGTATCCAGCCCTTGGGCCGGGGCGACATCGGTAATTGGCGGGGCGATGAGGGGCACGGTGGGCGACAACACGGCATCAAAACCTTCAAGCGCACGCTCCATGCGAGTGATCCAGCCACGGCGGGCTTGCACCAGCTCAAGGTAATCACGCGCGCTCATGCTGGCCCCGCGCATGATGCGGGTGAGAACACGTGGGTCATACAGTGAGGATTTTTCTTGAAGCCAGGGCTTGTGCCAGGTGTAGCTTTCAGCCGCAGAGAAATTGCCCAGGGTTTGAAAAGTGGCCAGCTCGCCCAGCTCGGGAAGCTTAATTTCTTCGATCTGCGCACCTGCCTGGCGCAGCTTGTGCAGGCTGCGCTCGTAAGCGCGTGCCACGTCAGCGTCCAGGCCCTCGTGCATGACGGTGGGTGTGATGGCCAGTCGATAGGCCGACAAGGGCGCATTGCTGCGCGTGACGCGGCGCGCGGCCAGAATTTCATGGGTGAGGATGGCGTCACGCACCGAGCGGGTGATGGCGCTGGCCGTGTCCAGCGTGCTTGACAGTGGAATCGTGCCCCCCAGCGGCACCAGCCGAGCTGTACTTTTGAAGCCCACCAGACCATTGAGGGCCGCCGGGATGCGAATGGAGCCGCCTGTATCTGAACCCAAGCCAATGAAGGCCGCCCCGGTGGCAACAGAAATGGCCGCACCTGAAGATGAGCCACCAGGGATGCGCGGCTGATCGGTGAACGCTGCGTTGGCTGGCGTGCCAAAGTGCGGGTTGACGCCAACACCTGAGAAGGCAAACTCCGTCATGTTGGTACGACCGATGATGGCCGCGCCAGCTGAGCGCAGCCGTGCCACGGCCTGCGCGTCCTGTCGCGCTGCGGGCGCGTCGTTAAGTAGGACGGAGCCCGCACGGCTGGTTTGACCGGCCACATCGAACAGGTCTTTGACGGAAACCGACAACCCAGCTAAGGGGAGAGTCAAATGCTTAGGGTTGTCGGCAAACTTTTGGGCCTCTTCAAACGTGGTCTGGACAAAAACATGCTTGCAACGGTTTGATTGGGCGGCTGCGATGGAGCGCGCCATTTCATCGCTAGCCTGGGCCTTGCCTTGGCGCAGGTGCTGCAAGGTCGTGTGAAGGTCGATTGACATGGTTTTTCAGCTCAGTCCGTGTTAGAATCTATGGGTTTAGCCGGGTAGCCATCATGGCGCTTGGAGAACAAATCGCAAACCGGTTCCAACCAGGTGTTGTTGCTTTGATTAGTGAGTTGAAAAACCCATGGCTTCAAGCGCAATAGTGGACCGGATTTTAGACCTAACCTTTGGAGTTTTTTATGTCCGTTACCATGCGCGAAATGCTGGAAGCCGGTGTCCATTTCGGCCACCAAACCCGTTTCTG
>JAYVPU010000316.1:0-12995 GCA_043757205.1 Comamonadaceae bacterium
GGGAGCAGGAATATCAGAATGCGAAACGAAAATCAGAAAAATCAAATTCCCCGAGCGGCGCGTTGCGCTTGCGCAGGGGGTATTTCAGCAGCCTGCTAATGGACAATCTCGGATTAAATCAAAACTACTAACAAACGCCGTAGTGAGGCTCATCACTGCGGCGTTTGTCATTTCCCCCGCCCCCCCTGCGGTTCAGCAGCGGCATCTCACACCTCGTATCGTGCATCCTGGCTTCAATTGACCTGCCAACAAAGCTACGTCAACGTGATTTTCGTCACTGTTGAAAATGAGATTCATTCTCATATACAATGAGAATGAATCTCATTTGCATTCATTTCATGGCCAAGACAAAAACGCTTCAGGAAAGATCCGGAATGGAATCAGTCACCAATAAGGCGAACGCAAATCACGGCCACGTAGTGCCGTGCCTCGGCACATGGGCGTGGGCTCGATGCTCCATGGTGCCTCAGCTTGTCAGGCGATTGGCCCTTGTCGCTCGCTTGTTGGCGTTGTCAGGACTGGCTCTGACTGTCGGCGTTGGGACAGTGATCGCTGCAGAACTGCCCAGCTTTGAAATCGTCGCGCGCGATGGTCGTCTGTTTCCCGAGCGCTTGGAGGTCCCGGCGGGGGTCAAGCTCAAGCTGACATTGCGCAATGAAGGCAAAACACCGGTCGAGTTTGAGAACCTCGAACTACGGATTGAAAGAGTCGTGCCGCCTGACGCCGCAGCTTCTGTCACCGTTCAAGCACTGAGACCCGGTCGCTACGCGGTCATCGACGACTTTCACGCCGACACCGGAAAAATGCTTCTCATCGCCAAGTGAGGAACTGAGATGCTCAACGCCCTTATTGTGGTCTGGAGAGAAAGCCTGGAAGCGATGCTCGTCATCGGCGTGTTGATGGCGTGGATTGCTAGGCAACCGGAGCCGCAAGCCCTGAAACGCGGCGTTTGGATCGGCGCAGTGGCGGGCCTGGGTCTGGCGCTTGTACTGGGTTTCGCCACCTTTCTTGCACAGAGTCAGTTTGCCGGTCAGTCGCTGGCTATTTTTCAACTCGGCATGGTGCTATTCGCTGCCGTCCTGATTTTCCAGATGGTGCTCTGGATGCATAAGCACGGTCGCTTAATGAAGCAACAGCTGGAGGCGCGGGCGGCGCAGGGCAGTGGGGCTTTGGGGGTCGGCGCTATCACCGCCTTGGCCGTGGCGCGCGAAGGCGCAGAAACGGTTGTATTTGTTTACGGTTTAGGACTCCAGGCGGGTGGGGCCCAACTCTTTGGACTACTGGGGGCGGTCGTGGCGGGTATTGCTTTGGCAGCCGCAACG
This sequence comes from Comamonadaceae bacterium, assembly GCA_043757205.1. GTDB lineage: Bacteria > Pseudomonadota > Gammaproteobacteria > Burkholderiales > Burkholderiaceae_C > CANCDA01. The sequence goes on from JAYVPU010000316.1 coordinate 1,323, forward strand.
GCCTGGCTGGTCGCACGCGGCGCACGCTTTCTTAACTACAGAACCCTGTTCCGCGTCAGTGAGATTCTGCTGCTGCTGATCGCGAGCGCACTGCTCGCCAACGGCATAGACCGACTGATTGCCCTTGACTGCTTGCCCCTGTTGCTCGACCCCGTGTGGGACACCTCAAATCTTGTGGATGATTCGGCTGGGGTGGGACGGCTATTGGCCAGCTTTCTCGGCTACCGGGCGCGCCCCAGTGGCATTCTACTGTTGACGGTCTGCACCTATTGGTTACTCGCTGGATGGCCCTTGAAGCGCCAAACTCGTCGTGCAGCTTAATTTGGCAAGCGCACAGGGCAACACGGCGCGCAGCAGCCTGGGCGTTAGCGTCGGCACGCGTCCGCCGCGCTTGTCTGCGACTGCGCTTTCGTTGGTGCTCATGGCGCATGTAGCTATGCTGGCGGCGCTGGTAGCACTGCGGGTCGTGCCTGCACAAATGCCTGAATCAGCCCTGATGATTGATGTCATTCGCGCCCATACTCCCGCGCCCAGGCAGCCAGAAATCCCCCCCGCAAAACCAGCGACAACAACGCCAAAGCCGAAGCCGGTCTCCCCTCAGAGTCATTCACTAGCACCGATTGAAACACCGGTCCTTGCGACCCAGAACCCCACTTCTGAGGCAGCCAGAGCGCTTGCCCAGGCGGATAAACCGGTCGCACTTCCATCCGCACTCACACCCACATCCCCCGCCGCACAAGCGCCTGCGCAGCCCGCATCGCCAGCAACGGCCGCGCAGGCGGCACCCCGGTTTGATGCGGACTATCTGCAAAACCCGGCCCCCAGCTACCCGCCGCTCTCAAGACGCTCCGGCGAAGAAGGCAAGGTGGTGTTGAAGGTTTTTGTTGAGCCTTCGGGCAGCCCCAGCAAAGTGGAAATACGAACGAGTTCAAGTTTTGAGCGGCTGGACAAGTCCGCTGTCGCCGCAGTCAGTCGCTGGAAGTTTGTTCCAGCAAAGCAAGGTGCTGAGGCCGTCGGGGCCTGGGTACTGGTTCCCATTGTTTTTAGTTTGAAGGGATGAAGTGATATGAATGAAACGCTTGGGTTTGCCCATTTTCTTGAACACACCGATGGGGTTGCCCGCGTGGTGTTGGGAATACTTCTTTTGGGATCAGTCGTGAGCTGGTACCTCATCGTGACCAAAAGCATTCACATCCTCCGCACCAACCATCAGAGCCAACGTTTCCTGAGTGTCTTCTGGGATGCCCCCAACCTGGAGGCGGTGGCCAATGAAATCAGCAGTACCGGTACGCCCGAACCCTTTTCTCATCTGCTGCACCATGGGTTCACGGCCATCGACCACCTGAGCCGCAGAGATGAAGCCTCAAGCCTCGTGGACGCTGGTGCGCCTGACGAGATGCTGACCCGTGCCCTGCGGCGCGCCATCGAGGAAGACAAGGCACGTCTTGAGTTCGGCCAGACCTTCCTGGCAACTGTCGCTTCCAGTGCGCCCTTTGTCGGACTGTTGGGGACGGTATGGGGTATCTACCATGCCCTGATGGCCATTGGTCTATCGGGTCAAGGGAGCCTCGACAAGGTGGCCGGCCCCGTGGGCGAGGCGCTCATCATGACCGGGATTGGCCTGGCCGTCGCCATTCCTGCCGCGATTGCCTACAACAGCTTTGTCCGGGCCACCCGCAATACCCTGACCCAGCTCAACTCGTTCGCCTACGACGTTCACAACTTCCTGGCCACGGGCATCAAGGCATCGCCGCTGCGTGATGATGCCCGCGCCACCAGCGACAAGGTCATCACACTGGTTCGCGCTCAGGGTCTGGCGCAAGCCCAAGGCGGTGAAGCATGAGCTTTGGCAGCATGCAAGCCGGTGACGACAATGCACCGCTGGCCGAGATCAACATGGTGCCGCTGATTGATGTCATGCTGGTTCTGCTGGTGATTTTTCTGGTCACGGCACCTTTGTTGACCAATGCCGTCAAAGTTGACTTGCCGAGGGCGGTTTCCACGCCCACCATCACGAAGCCTGAAACCGTCCAGCTCTCCATCGACGCTGCAAGTCTTGTGTACTGGAATGGTCAACTCGTGGACGCCCCGGGCTTGAACCAACAACTCCAAACGGCGGCAGCCTTGCAGCCGCAGCCGGAACTTCATATTCGCGCCGAGCGCACGACCCCTTATGAAAAAGTCGCCCAGATCATGTCAGACGCAGCGAGTGCAGGCGTGGCGCGAATCGGCTTTATTACTAACCCAGCCAAACCATGAAACCCATGAACCCCTCTTTGTTGCCGCTGGGCGCTTTCATGCTCGCCAGTCTGTCCACACTGCCGCAGCAGGCTTTTGCCCAGAACGCCAGCGCCGAGTCGGCCAAGGAACTATCCACGATCCATGTGCAAGCGGATGCGGACAAACCGGATGGGCTACGCGCCACCGCAACCCGGATCGGCAAGGTGCTCCAGGATCCGCATGATGTGCCCCAAGCGGTGACGACCATCACCCGAACAATGATGGAGCAACAACATGTGGGGTCTCTGAAAGACGCACTGCGCAATGTGTCAGGGCTGTCCTTCAATGCCGCCGAAGGCGGTCGCTCCGGTGACAACATGAACCTTCGCGGGTTCTATACCTTTGGTGACATGTACCTTGACGGCATCCGTGACACCGCACAGTACAACCGCGAAACCTTCAATCTGGAACAAGTCGATGTCTTGCGCGGTGCCGGTGCCATGTTGTTTGGACGGGGTCAGGCCGGCGGCGTTATCAATCAAGTCGGCAAGACGCCGATGCGATTTGAGCAGTACAAATTGACCGGGAGCGTGGGCACCAATGGCTATAGAGAAGCGACCGCAGACCTGAACAAGCCCTTGAATGAAAGCACGGCTTTGCGGATCAATGCCATGCAACGTGATGAGGGAAGCTGGCGCAGCAACCCGACCACGGGAACTGAGCCGGAGATCCATCGCAAAGGGCTGGCCGTGAGCCTGGGATTGAATCTGCAAACGGATAACCAGTTCTGGATCAACTACTACCGTTTGCAAACCAACGATAACCCGGATTACGGCATTTCATTTAATCCAGCAACACGCGCACCCGGCAGCATTCTTCCGGCCAGTTACTACTGGGGCAATAGCCGCACGTTTGACAAAAGCGATACGGAGATGAAGACGCTCGTCAATGAGTACCGCATCTCGTCCGACAGCCAGGTTCGCACGCAATTGCGCTTCGCTGACTATGGCCGCAGCTACTGGGCCAAAACCCCGAGTCTCACAGCCGTGCCAGATGCACTCGGCGGAGTAGGCGGCAACCAGACGCGGATGTCCAATTACAAAACCGTGACGCTGCAATCCGACTTCAACACCAAGTTTCAGGCGCTGGGCATGAAGCATGACGTGGTGACTGGCGTCGAATTCCTCAAGGAAGACAGTTACCGCACGACACTGCAAAACTTTGGAACCATCGCCGCACCCGATTTCCGGCCGTATCAGGCGGCGGCTACGGGCGTTCCGACCAGCTTTACCAGTGATTCCTATGCCGTTTATGTGCAGGACACCGTCGAGTTCATCCCCCAATGGAAGGCCACCGTGGGTGTGCGCAGAGACCAGATGAATGCGACGTACAGCAGCGCGACTTCACCTCAGCTGCAATATGCTGAAAACAGCTACCGTAGCGCTTTGTCCTACCACCCTAGCGATGAAACTCATATTTACCTGGCATGGAGCAGCTCTTTCAGCCCCACCGCAGACCTGTACCAGCTGACGACGACGCCATTGCCGCCCGAGCGCAGTGATGTGATGGAGCTGGGTGTGAAGTGGCTGCTGATGGATGGCGACCTGGCCTTGCGCGCCGCGGTTTACCAGGCGACCAAGAACTGGGAGCGCAATGCAGACCTCGAATCCACCGCTGCCATTCTGACCAAAAAGCGCCGTACCAACGGCATCGAACTTGAGGCAGCGGGGCGTATCAATGAACGCTGGGAGGTGTTCACAGGCTTGTCGCTGATGGACGCAAAAATTCTGGAAGTCGCTGAAAACGTGAACGCCACGACCGGCGTCACCACGTCGGCCAACCCTGACTATGCTGGCAAACCCGCGCGCAACACGCCCCACTACACCTTCAATCTGTGGACCACGTACCAGTTCACCAGTCGCTGGAAAATGGGTGGCGGCGTCGAGGTAAAAGGTGAACGGCAGGCGGTCAACCCGAGCGGTACGGGACCCGTGCCAACCCTGGACGGCGTTTACAACCCCAATACGGCCCCGGCCTATGCGCGCTGGGATGCGATGCTGGCCTATGAACAAACCAAATGGACGATTCGCCTGAACATCAAAAACTTCTTTGACCAGTTGTACTACGATGCGGTCTATGACAACGGCGGGTTCACGGTGCCAGGCATCCGACGCTCAGCGACTGTGACGGCCGAATACAAGTTCTAAGCCCGCAAATCGGCCATGCTCGTCACAATCAACAACCTACTCTCGGCAGACGAGCTGGCCACGGCCCGCAGGCTCTTGCAGCAATCGCAATGGTCCCCTGGTCAGATGAGCGCTGGCATCCAGGCGGCCCAGGTCAAAAACAACCAGCAGTTGCCGGAAAATGCCGAACACCTCCCCGCGTTGCGGCAGCTCGTCCTGGACGCTCTCAATCGTTCAGCCGTTTTCTTTGCAGCCACGCTCCCATTGAAGATACTGCCGCCCTTCTTCAACCGGTACACCGGCGACACGAATACCTACGGACTCCATACGGACAATGCGATGCGGTTGGTGCCGGCCCACAACGACACCAACCGCATCTATATGCGCTCCGACGTCTCGGCAACCTTGTTTCTCACTGACCCGCAAGACTACGATGGCGGTGTGCTAAGCATTGATGACACCTTTGGAACGCACGGTATCAAGCTCACGGCGGGCAGTCTGGTGGTCTACCCGTCATCATCCACCCACGCCGTAACAGCCGTCACACGGGGGGAGAGGGTTGCCTGTTTCATGTTCCTTCAAAGCATGGTGCGCGACCCTGGCAAACGACGTCTGCTTTACGACATGGACATGGCGCTATTGAAGTTGCGCTGTGAAGTTGGCGAAACAGAGCCCGTCGTGCAACTCACGGGGACTTATCACAATCTCTTGCGACGCTGGGCAGAAAGCTAAAGATGCTGGCAAACGTTCAGTGTGTTCAGGACTACCAGACCTTGGCCAGAGCACGCCTGGAGTCAAGCGTCTGGAATTACCTCGCCGAGGGTGATAGCCAGAGCAATGAAAACGCCTTGCGTGATTGCCGCGTGATGCCGCGACCGTTGCGCAATGTGGCTAACGGTGACACACGGCTTGAGTTGTTCGGCCAGCCACTGGCACATCCACTTTTGCTCGCCCCAGTGGCGTACCAGCGTCTTTTCCATCCCGAGGGCGAAGTCGCAAGCGCCCTGGCGGCCAGTGCGCAAGCTGCTCTATTCATGATTAGCAGCTTGGCCAGCCAGCCGATTGAAGCTCTGGCTGAAGCGGCCAAGACCGAAGGTGGCCAGCGTGCATGGTTCCAACTCTATTGGCAAGGTGACAGGTCGCACACCCTGCGCTTGTTGCAGCGTGCCCTTGCCGCGGGTTGTTCCACCCTGGTATTGACGGTTGATTCCCCTATCAAGATCGCCAGCTTTCAGTTGCCCCAAGATGTATTTGCGGTGAACCTTGAGGCGCGAGAAGCACCCCAGGCCCACGGCAGTGTCGTTTTTAACGGATGGATGGCTCAAGCCCCCACCTGGGACGACGTGGCCTGGCTGCGCCAGCAAACCAAAGTGCCTTTGCTGTTGAAGGGCTTGTTACACCCGGATGATGCTGAATCTGCCATTGCTTTGGGTTGCGATGGCATCGTGGTGTCGAACCATGGTGGTCGGGTCCTCAAAGGGTCACCCATCAGCCTCTTTGCGTTGGAAGCCATTGTCAAAAAAGTCAACGCCCGTGTTCCCGTTCTCTTCGACAGTGGGGTGCGCAATGGGCGTGACGTTTTCGTGGCGCTTGCCCACGGTGCAAGCGCCGTATTGGTGGGCCGACCTTATGTGTGGGGTCTCGCTGCCGATGGTGCCATGGGCGTGGCCCACGTGATCCGGCTTCTGCGTGATGAGCTTGAGATGACCATGGCGTTGACCGGTTGCAAGCGTCTGACGGATATCGGACAGCATTGCCTTTGTCACTGGAATCTGAACATTGGGCGTCCAACGGCTCAATGAGTGCTGACATGGATCGCATTTAGGCCGACAATGGCACAGCTCGCGGTGCCAGTGCCGTGCTAGTTCTGATTTTTGAAACTCACCCAGGAGAGCACTATGGAAAACGGAAAAAATCAAGTCGGGATTGATGCCCTCAACCGCATCATGGAGCTTGAACTGGCGGGAGTGGTGAAATACACCCATTACTCGCTGATGGTCTATGGCTACAACCGTATTCCCATCGTTTCCTGGCTCAAGGGTAATGCCGACGAAAGTCTTGTTCACGCCCATAAGGCGGGTGAACTCGTGACTTTATTTGGCGGCCACCCTTCATTGAAAATCGGTGCCCTGCTTGAAACCGAAAAGCACGATATTGGCGATATTCTCCGAGAAAGCCTTGAACATGAAAAAAGTGCGCTTCTCGCCTATTACGATCTGTTGAAAATCGCGGAAGGCACTTCAGTTTTGCTGGAAGAATATGCCCGTGAAATGATTGTCCAAGAGGAGTTGCATCTTGATGAGGTGAATAAGATGTTGCGCAAACCCGGTGCAACGGAGCCCTTCAAAGAATAAGTCAGATGCCAACAAGTAGTTGCAAGTCAAACGGTCACACAGCTTTAGCCAGCCCTTGCCCTCATGACCGCAGCACTGACTTGCAACGCCCCAAAATCCTGAATCACCCGGTCTGCCCCGCAGGCCTCAATCGGCTGGCCCAGGTTGTAGCCATAGGGCAAGACCCACACCGCTACACCCGCATTGCGCGCGGTGGCTACATCAATCGACGAATCACCCACGAATAAGGCCTGATCAGCAGGCACGTCAAACTGCGCCAAACAACTCAGCGCTCCGGCTGGGTCTGGCTTTTTAGTGGGCAGGCTGTCGCCGCTGATGACGCAGTCAAAGTAAGGCGTGAGCTGGTGCGCGTCCAGCACACGTTGGGTGAATCGGCTTTCTTTGTTGGTGACCACTGCCAATAGCACACCCTGTCTGTGCAAATCTTCCAGCACCTCACGCACCAGCGGGTAGAGGTGACTGCGCGTGCCGCAGCGGCGCTGGTAATGGCCATCAAACTCGGCGGTGATTTGGGACAGCATGGGGCTGGCGCGCACCGCTGCCACGTCTTGCTGGCTGCTAAAGGCCCAGGCCTGGATCAGCAGCTCACGCGTGCCGTGACCAATCCAGGCATTGACCTGGGTTTGCGCCACAGCCGGCAGCTCAAAACGGCGCAAAGTATCGTTCACGGCGTCGCCAATTTCCAGACCGGTCTCGACCAAAGTACCGTCCAGATCAAACATGATCAAGTTAAATGTGGGCATCATTGCCAGATGTTAAAGGCCTGGGCCATACTGACTGCAAGGCTTCCCAAATAATTTAAACAAGGTTCATCATGGGTGTTTCACTGGACGGCAAACTCGTCGTCGCCATTTCCTCGCGGGCGCTGTTCGATTTCGAGCAGGAGAACAAGGTGTTTGAACAAGGCCAGGGGCCGCACAAAGACCAAGCCTATATGCGCATGCAATTGGACAAGCTGGAGCAGCCCGCCCTGCCCGGTGTGGCGTTTTCCATGGTCAAGAAGCTGCTGGCCTTTAACGACGCGCAGGCGCAGCGGGTGGAGGTGGTGATCTTGTCACGCAATGACCCGGTCTCGGGCATGCGCGTGTTTCGCTCGGCCCAGCACTACGGGCTACCCATCGAGCGCGGCAGCTTCACACGCGGTCAGCCGCCGTGGCGCTACCTCAAACCGCTGCACGCCAACCTGTTTCTCTCCACCCACCTGAGCGACGTGCGCGCTGCGCTGGACGCCGGGGTACCCGCCGCGCAGGTGTACACGCACTCGGCACACGCCAGCGAGGCCCACCCGAACGAAGTGCGCATTGCCTTTGACGGCGACGCTGTACTGTTCAGCGACGAGGCCGAGCAGGTGTACCAGGCGCAAGGGCTGGCGGCGTTTCAGCAGCACGAAAAGAGCAAAGCCGCCCTGCCCTTGTCGGCCGGCCCGTTCAAGCCGCTGCTGGCCGCGTTGCACCGCCTGCAACAAGAAGGCACACCCGCCATGCGCGTACGCACGGCCCTGGTCACGGCCCGCAGCGCGCCCGCGCATGAGCGTGCCATTCGCACCCTGATGGACTGGCACATTGAGGTGGACGAAGCCATGTTCCTCGGCGGCCTGCCCAAAGGCGAATTTCTGCGCGAGTTCGAGCCCGATTTTTTCTTTGATGACCAGACCGGCCACATTGAGGCCGCGTCCAAACACGTGCCCTCGGGCCATGTGGCCAGCGGGGTGAGCAACCGACCATGAAAAAATTAGCCTCGTTCAGTGCCTTCATCGCACGAACCTGGGCCTTGTCTCTGCCCTATTACCGTTCTGACCAAAAGTGGCAGGCGCGCGGCCTGCTCGCCGCCATCGTGGCGCTGAACCTGGGCTCGGTTTACATGCTGGTGCTGATCAACGACTGGAACCGCTTGTTCTACAACTCGCTGGAGCTGCGCGATGTGGACGCGTTCTGGCTGCAACTGGGCCGCTTCGCGTTGCTGGCCCTTGCCTATGTGGTGATTGCCGCCTACAAGCTCTACCTAACCCAGTTGCTGGAGATGCGCTGGCGGACCTGGATGACCGGGTTTTACCTGGACCGCTGGCTGGGCCACCATGCCTTCTACCAGTTGGAGCTGTCGCGCTTTAGCCCAACCGGCAACGACACCCCCGACAACCCCGACCAGCGCATTCAAGAAGACCTCAACCTCTTCACCGCGCACACCGTGAGCCTGAGCATGGGCATCCTCAATGCGGTCGTCACGCTGGCCAGCTTTGTGGGCATTCTCTGGGGCTTGAGCGGCATTTTTACCGTCGATGTCTTGGGCACGCATTTTGAAATCGCCGGCTTCATGGTGTGGGCCGCGCTGCTGTACTACGCGGTCGCCAGTGGCCTGACCCACTTCGTCGGGCGACCACTGATCCAGCTCAACTACGACCAGCAACGCTATGAGGCCGACTTTCGCCACCACCTGGTGCGCTTGCGCGAGTACAGCGAAGCGATTGCGCTGGACCGGGGAGAAGCCGTGGAACGCCAGCAACTGGATCACCGCTTTTCCAGCGTGTTGTCCAACTACCTGCAACTGCTCAAAACCCAAAAAAACCTGACCTGGTTCACCGTGGGCGTGTTCCAGGTAGCCGTGGTGTTTCCCTTTGTCGTGGCGGCCCCGCGCTTTTTCAGCGGGGCCATCCAGTTGGGTGAGCTGATGCAAATCGCCTCGGCTTTTGGCCGCGTGCAAGAGGCGCTGAGCTGGTTTGTGGAGAACTACGACCGCCTGGCCACCTGGCGCGCCACGACTGATCGTCTAACCCGTTTTGAGGACCATATTGCGGCCCTAGAGCGCACAACACCTGCACAGACAGCTACAGATTCAATAGCACTTCAAGTGGATGGCTTGTCCGTGGCCTTACCCACCGGGGTGATGCTTTTGGTGGATGCGACCTTACACGCCCAGCCCGGCGACACGATTTTGTTGCAAGGCATCTCCGGCAGCGGCAAGTCCACCCTGTTTCGTACCCTGGCGGGCATCTGGCCTTTCTCTCAAGGGCACATGGCCCTGCCCAAGGACGCGATGTTCATCCCGCAGCGCCCCTACTTCCCCAACGCCGCCTTGCGTGATGCCCTGGCCTACCCCAACCCGGCATCCGACTACAGCGACGCGGCCTTGAAACAAGCCTTGCAAGAAGCCCTGCTGCCCGAATTGACCGACCACCTGGATGAGGTCAAAGCCTGGGGCCAACAACTCTCAGGCGGTGAACAGCAACGCCTGGCGCTGGCGCGCGTCTTCCTCAAAAAACCGCGCTGGGTATTTGCCGACGAGGCCACCAGCGCGCTGGACGAAGCGGCCGAAGGCCTGCTCTACGCCCGGCTGATTGACATGGTGCAAGTCGCCAACGGTGCACTAATCTCCATCGCCCATCGGCCCGGCATTGCGCGCTTTCACGACCGGGTTTGGCAATTCGACCGGCAAGCGCAGGGGGCGGCTGCTCTGTATAGCGTACGGGAAACCTGAAGCAGACTGCCGCGCTGCGCTCGCAATGACGGATTGAAGCGGTCGCAACGACGACCAACATCTCGCGATGACAAACCCACCGCCGATGCCGTGCTGGTGCTCACACAGGGGGCCGTTATGCATTTATGCGCTCAACTTATTCATATCAAGTGGTTTGATATTGCGCATACCCCCGCGCCCGCAGCTCACAAGCCGGACAAGTGCCGCAGCCATAGCCCCAGGCGTGGCGATGCTGACGGTCGCCCAAGTAGCAGGTGTGGGTGTGTTCGATGATGAGGTCAATCAAGGGCTTGCCGCCCAGCGACTCGGCCATGCGCCAAGTGTCGGCTTTGTCGATCCACATCAAGGGGGTTTCGATCAGAAAACGGTGGTCCATGCCCAGCGAGAGGGCCAGTTGCATGGCCTTCATGGTGTCGTCACGGCAATCGGGGTAACCTGAAAAATCGGTCTCACACACGCCGGTGACCATCACCTCCAACCCGCGCCGGTAGGCCACGGCAGCGGCCAGCGTCAGGAACAAGAGGTTGCGCCCTGGCACAAAAGTGTTGGGCAGACCGCTGGCTTCCATCTTGAAAGAGGTCTCGCGCGTGAGCGAGGTGTCACTCACCTCGCCCAGAACTGCCAAATCCAGCAGATGATCTTGACCCAATTTGGTGGCCCACTGCGGGAACTGTTTGCGGATTTCGTCCAGCACCACCAGGCGTGATTCCAGCTCCACCCGGTGCCGCTGGCGGTAATCAAAGGCAATAGTTTCAACGCGCTCATAGGTGGTGAGCGCGTGGGCCAAACAGGTGGTGGAGTCTTGGCCACCGGAGAATAAAACGAGAGCTGTCTTGTGCATGGCCCCGATGTTAAATCAGGCGGCTCAATCAGGTTTAGGCCAGACGCTCTTTCAATCGCAGCTGATTGGGCAGCGGTACGGATCGACGCAACACGTCTTCAGCCAGCCACAAGGCGGAGCGCTTGGCGCGCTCGGCCACCATGGGCAGGGGCAGGCTGACGTAGTCGTCGTTGAAGACTTCAAAGCTGTAGTCACCCCGGTAGCCCAGGCGGTCCAGCTTGAGCACCAGGTTCACCAGCTCATCGGTGTGCACGCCTTCACCGGGAAACACGCGGAAGGTGCGCGCGGTGCTCATACGCTCTTCAAACGTGCGGGTTTCTTGCCACATGAAGTCGGCCAGTTGCACCAAGAAAATTTTGCTCGGATCGAGGTAGTCAATCTCGTCCAACGCAGTCTTGGCGGCCAAGATGTGGTACGAGTCAATGCCCAGCCCCAGATTGGGGCAATCGGCCCGACAGACCACGTCCCAGGCGGTGGTGAACTCGTTGATGGTGCGGCCCCAAGACAGGCCCTCATACGCGATCTTGATGCCCAGCGGCACGGCCAGCATGGCGAGCTTGCGCAGGTCGCGCGCAATCGCGTCCAGGTCTTGCGTGGCGTG
>JAYVPU010000317.1:0-12924 GCA_043757205.1 Comamonadaceae bacterium
GAGCACGCCTTCCAGGCCATAACCCACTTCGATGCGAACCGTGCGGTCATTCTTGGCCACCAGCAGCAGCGCGCCGTCATCCACTGCCTTGCGCCCCAGCTTCCATTGCTCGACCACGCGCAGGGCGTAGGGCTCAATCGCTTCGGGTTGGGTGCTGGGCACGATCAGCAGCGCCACTTGGCTGCCCTTGCGCTGCTCAAAAGCGCCTAGTCTGGCCTGTAGCTCCGCCAACTGCGTGGCCGTCAAGGTGCCGGTCTGGTCGCTGACTAGGGCAGGCGGGGGCACGGGCCGTAACGCGCCTGGGCTTTGGGCCAGCGCCATGCCCAACGCGAGGCACCCGGCCAGGATGAGACCAAGCCAAGCCATGCCTTGGCGCAAGCCGCCAGGGGCTGAGCCTGGGCATTGGCTTGGGCGTGGGGTCATGGGGGTGCCGCTGGTTTTTTGGTGGGGCCGCCGAAGTCCACTTTGGGCGGCACGGCCAGCGCTTTTTCGTCACCGACGCTGAAGTTGGGTTTGACCGAGTAGCCAAACACCATCGCCGTCAGGTTGCTCGGGAAGCTGCGCACCGCGACGTTGTATTCCTGTACGGTTTTGATGTAACGATTGCGTGCCACAGTGATGCGGTTCTCCGTGCCCTCCAACTGCGCTTGCAGGTCGCGGTAGGCCTCGGTGGCTTTGAGTTCGGGGTACTTCTCGACCACCACCAAGAGGCGCGACAGGGCGGACGAGAGTTGCGCCTGGGCGGCTTCGAACTTGGCGAAGGCCTGCGGGTCGTTCACCAGCTCGGGCGTGGCCTTGATGCCGGTGGCCCCCGCGCGGGCGTTGGTCACGGCCACCAGCGTGTCTTGTTCAAAGCTCGCCACGCCTTTGACGACGGCCACCAGGTTGGGCACCAGATCGGCGCGCCGCTGGTACTGATTCAGCACTTCGGACCAGGCGGCCTTGATTTGTTCGTCGCTGCTTTGAAAGGTGTTGTAGCCGCAGCCGGGCAGGCCCAAGGCTACCAGGGTGAGTAGCAGGGTGATGAATTTACGCATGGTGGGCTCCGGTGAGGTTTTTCTTGCCCGCAACGGCTGTTGGGCCTGTTCGGCGATGGCTGAAAAAGAGCTGCATGATCGGTGGGGAGGGACGCCAAACGGCGATCCCTTCAAGCGAATACGGCTCTCAGCTTAGGTCGATTCCAGGCGGACTGAGTTGATCCATGTCATGGTGTACCGTGTTTTCTGAAATCGCTCACTGCGGTTGATTGCGCCAGATTCCGGTCCGGTAAGCCCGAACCGCCTGGCTGGCTGTGCTCAGGGCGCGAGCCGCTCGATCGACATCACCACGAACGCGCCTTTGACCTGCTCGACCGTGAAGCGCACCTTGTCACCCGCCTTCACTTTGTCCAGCATCGCTGGGTCTTTCACCTGAAACACCATGGTCATGGCCCCCATGCCGAGGTTTTTGATCTCGCCGTGTTTGAGCATGATTTTTTGGGTCGCTAGGTCCACCCTGCGCACTTCGCCTTCGGTCATGTCTTGGTTGGCGGCGAGGTCTGTGCTTGCAGCGGGCGCAGGGTGATGGGCCGTGTGTTCATCGCTCTGGTTCTGTGCCCAGGCGGGGCCACTAACCGTCAGCAGGCTGGCCAGGGTAATGGTGAAAAGGTATTTCATGGTTGTTTCCTTTCTTTTATGGATAAGCGCGGTAAATGGATGAGTTGCCGTCGCGCTGCACCAAGAGCACGGAATAGGGGTCGTTGAGCCCCCCATAGTCGGGGCCGTCCATGCCGGGTGAGCCCACCGGCATGCCCGGCACGACAAGGCCCAGTGCGCGCGGACGTTCTTTGAGCAAGCGCTGAATCTCACGCGCTGGCACATGGCCTTCGACCACATAGCCACCGACCAGCGCAGTGTGGCATGCGCCGTATTTTTCTGCCAAGCCGAGCCGGGCGCGCTGATCACGCTTGGCTGCATCGCTGATGTCGTTGATTTTGACCTCAAAACCATTGTCTTGCAGATGTTTGACCCAGTCCTTGCAACAGCCGCATGTGGGTGTTTTCCAGACCTCGATCATCGGCTTGGTGTTGGCACCGTGTGCCTGCAGCGCCAGGGTGTACAGCGCACTGGTAATGCCCGCTTGCAGTAGTGTGCGACGGCTCATGTGTTCAGTGTTGGTGAGGGGCATGGTTCATCTCCTGGAGGTTCATTTCGTGGTGATCTTGCTTGGTGTGGCGATGACACGGATGCTGCCTTTCATGCCGGATTGGAAATGACCCGGGATCAGGCAGGCAAACTCAAAGTCGCCTGCGCGGTTGAAGTGCCAGATGAGCTGGCCGGTTTTACCTGTTGCGACATGCGCCATATACGGCTCGTCGTGCTCCATGGTGGGGAACTTGAGCATCTGCGCGGCGTGCTCGGCCAGCGCTTGCGGGCTGCCAATCACCAGCTCATGCAGCTGCTTGCCGCTGTTGTTGACGATCAGTCGCACGGTTTCACCTTGTTTGATTTCAAGGTGCGCAGGCGTGAAGCGCATGTCGTCGCGCATGCGGATGGTGAGGGTGCGCTGGACGGCCATGGCCTCACCGGCGATGCCCCAGTCTTTTTGTTCGGCAACTGCAGTACCGTCTTTGGGCCGATTATCAGCATGGTTTTCATGGGCAATAACGGCTGTAGAGCAATAAAATAATGCATAAGAAGCTATTAACTTGATAGCGGATGAGTGGGGCATAAATTTCCTTGTAGTGCGGGTTGAATCAATGTCCGGCATGGCCGCTCGGCTTGCGCGCTTTCAGTTCGGGGGCCGGGCCGGGGTTGAGCTTGGCGGCGCTGGCAGCTTCGGGCAAGGCCCCCGCCCATGCATAGGCCTGCGTCCCTGCGGGCTGGGCGTACCAACCGGGGTCGCTGTAGTCGCCTGCCTTTTGGTTTTTGCGCACCTTCATGGTGGTGAACATGCCGCCCATCTCTAGCGGGCCAAAGGGGCCGGTGCCCGTCATCATGGGCAGGGTGTTGTCGGGCAGGGGCATTTCCATCGCGCCCATGTCGGCCATGCCTTTGTCGCCCATGGCCATGTAGTCGGGCACCAGTTTCTGGATTTTCTTGACCAGATCGCCATGGGCCACGCCGATCATGGTGGGCACGGTGTGGCCCATGGGGTTCATGGTGTGGTGGCTTTTGTGGCAGTGCAGCGCCCAGTCGCCTTCTTCGTCCGCCACCAACTCCAGCTGCCGCATCTGACCTACGGCCACATCGGTCGTGACCTCAGGGCAACGTGCCGCCAGCGGCCAGGGCCCACCGTCGCTGCCGGTCACTGCGAACTCGTGGCCGTGCAGGTGGATGGGGTGGTTGGTCATGGTCAGGTTGCCCACGCGGATGCGCACCCGTTCGCCCTGGCGCACGTTGAGCGAATCGATGGCGGGAAAGGCGCGGCTGTTCCAGGTCCACAGGTTGAAGTCCAGCATGGTGTTGATGCGGGGCGTGCTGCTGCCGGGCTCGATGTCAAATGCATTGAGCAGAAAGCAGAAGTCGCGCTGTACCTCACTGATGAGCGGGTGCTTGGTCTTGGGATGTGTGACCCAAAAACCCATCATGCCCATGGCCATTTGCGTCATCTCATCGGCGTGCGGGTGGTACATGAAGGTGCCGGGTCTGCGTGCAACGAATTCATAGACATAGGTCTTGCCCGCCGGAATTTGCGGTTGCGTCAGGCCGCCAATGCCGTCCATGCCGTTGGGCAGGCGCTGGCCATGCCAGTGCATGGTGGTGTGCTCGGGCAGCTTGTTGGTGACGAAGATACGCAGGCGGTCGCCCTCCACCACCTCGATGGTGGGGCCGGGGCTTTGGCCGTTGTAGCCCCACAGGGTGGCGCGCATGCCGGGCGCAATCTCGCGCACTACCGGCTCGGCCAGCAAGTGGAATTCTTTGACGCCGTTGTTCATGCGCCAGGGCAGCGTCCAGCCATTGAGCGTGACGACCGGGTTGTAGGGGCGGCCAGTGGCGGGGTGCAGGGGCGGCGCGGTGTCAGGCTTGTCCATCAGCACCGGCTCGGGTAGGGCGGCCAGGGCGACCCGGCTCACGCTGGCGGCGGCGATGGCGCTCAGGCCCGCTCCGGCAAGTAAATTTCTGCGGTTCATGGTCAGTGTCCTTGGGATGGGGTGGTCATGGGTGTGGTATTGCTACCCAGGCGGGCCAACCCGCCGGGCGAGGTGCCGGTGAGCGTGGTTTGCAAGTCGGCCTCGGCCAGCCAGAAATCGCGCTGGGCTTCGATGGCGCTGTTCACGCTCATCACCTGTTGGCGCATGTCGCCCAGCAAGTCCCACACGCTGAGCAGCATGCCGTTGTAGCGCAGCAAAACTTCTTCGCTGATGAGCTTGCGCAGTGGCACCACCTCATCGCGGTAGTGGCGTGCCAGCTCGAACGCAGTGGTGTAGCCCTGGTAGGCCTCGCGCGCCTCACTGCGGGCTTTCACCGCCATGTCGCGCACCCGTGCGGCGGACTGCAGGTAGAGCGCCTGCGCACGGGCGTTGCGTGCCGTGCCCCAGTCGAAGAGGGGCAGGGGCAATTCCACATCCAGGCCGCGCTTGCCGCCTTGAGCACCGGTGGCGTTGTCCACCGTCGTGTTGCGGGTGATGCCTAAAGTCAGGCCGTTCAGGTAGCCCGTGGCTTTTTGCAGGCCAAGTGAATCGGCCACATAGCCCGACTCCGCCACGGCCGAGCGCACGTCCAGCCGCTCGCGCAGGGCGCGTTGCTCCACGTCGCGCATGTCATCGGCCTGCGCGGGCAAATCGGGCAGGCGCGGCACCAGGGAGTAGGACACGGGGGTGTCACTTCGGTCGCCCAGGCCCATCAAGCGGGTAAGCTTTTCACGTGAAGCCACGGCGGCTTGCCGGGCGCGTGCCAGTTGCGTGGTGGCCTCCGTCAAAAACAACTGTTCCCGGGCCTGCTGCAAGCGGCTCCAGTTGCCCACACGGGCCATGCGCTGGGCCAGTTCGGCCCCGGCTTCGGCGGCCGCTTTGACATCTTCCAGGTACAGCACGGTTTGCTGCGCGGTCACCGCCAAAATCCAGGCCTTGCGGGTGTCGGCGGCCAGCCGGATCACCTCTTGCGCGGCTTGTAGTTTGGCCAGCTCGTGTTGCTGACCTTGCCATTGGGCTTTCCACGGTAGAAACAGCAGGCCCACCACGTCAAAACGCAGCACGCGTTCTATCTCTTGCACGTCGCCGTCGGTGAAGCGGCCCAGCGTCAGGTGCGGGTTGGGCAACTGCCCGGCTTGCGTGCGGGCCGCGTCGCTGATGTCCAGGACGGCGAACGCGCCTTGCAAGGCCGGGTTGTTGAGCAGGGCGATGCGCACGGAGGTTTCGGCGCTGAGTGGTGCTTCGAGTAATTTGGCGACGGCGTTGGCTGTGTCGCTGTTGTGGCGCTGTAGCGCTACATTCATGCCCGCCGTGCGGCCCTGGGTGAGTTGCTGCACATCGCTCAGGCCACCGTCGGGTGTGAGTGAGGCGCAGCCGGACAGAAGACCGGCGAGCAAGCCGATACCCAACGTGAGTGCGGATCGTTTGAGCGGGCCTGGCAACAGGCGCGCTGGTAAGGGTGGTTTCAAAATGCGACTCCTCGTCAGCAAGACAGGTGACCCGAAGGTCAAGGGCGTCCGCAATGCAAGGCCTTCAAGCGGCAAATGGCGGACGAACTAAGGCTGGGGAGTTCAGAAAATCGGTGGTTTGATGCGCAATGCCGCATCGGCACTGGCGTAACGGGGCAGGGTGGTTTGTGGCAAGGCAAAGGGAACTGATGCACTCGTCACGTTAACGATGGGCGCTGACAGTGCCACGGTGTGACAGAGCTGGCACAGGGTGCAGGTGGGGCAGGTGTTATCGCCCTGCGTGGCGACTTCTTCACTCGCTTCGTGACCCATGCAGTCAGTGTGAGCAGTGGCTTCTGCTGAAGCCGGTATCTGTGAAGCAAGCACAGATGTAACCGGCATGGGGTTCACAGGCATCAGGATGGCGCTGCCCATGGCATCCGCCGTCCAGCCGCGCAAGGGCAGCAAGACCAGCATGAAGATGAGAACGAGACGGCGCATGGGTTAATTATAAGGCCGGGGCTGGAAAGTTCAATGCCGTGGGGTTAAGACGATCGGTTCAAGGCCGCACCCCCGGCGACTCCAGCGCCATGCCCTTGGCTTGCACGGCCAGGTACAACTCCAACTCCACCAGCTCTTGCGCGCCAAACGGGTAGGCTTGCGCACGCACGCCGCTCATGCAGTTGCGCAGGCGGCGCTGGAGCGAGCCGACGCCTTGCCATTCGAGCCGGTACACGGGGTAGGCGGTGGGGTGGGCTTGAGGGATCAGGTTGCCGCCCAGGCGCAGGCCTGCGCGTTCGTCATGGCACTGTGCGCAAGAGAGGTTGAGCTGGCCCATGCGTTGAACGTAGCGCTGTTGGCCGCGTTCGATAAAGGGCTGCAAGCGCGCGTCGGTGGGCGGCGTGATGGGCAGGCCGCGGGATTGATGCGCGATGTAGCTCTCCAGGGCCAGCAGCTCCGCGCCCTCGGCCCGCCAAGCGGGGGCTTGTTGCTGGGTGACGCGGCACAGGTTGATGCGCTGGGCCAGGTTGATGGGGCGCTGCGATGTGGCGTCAAAAGCCGGGTAGCGGGCCGCCACGCCGCGCATGCTGAGGGTTGCGTCGCTGTGGCAGCTGGCGCAGGAACGGGTGCTGGCTATAGCCTTGCCTGGGGTTGGATTCGGATTTGAATTTGAATCTGGCGTGCTTTGCCACAAGTCCGCCCCTTGCTTGACCCACAACATGCCGGGGTTGAGCGACTCATCCCGCTGCATGGCCTGCAAGGCTGGGCTCATGAATTCAGCGCCGGAGCGACGTGTTTTAGACACCTGCTGCGCATGGCCTGAGCCCATCCACAGCAGGTGCAGTGCCAGCAAGGTCAGGGCGGTAAGGCCACGCAGTCTTGGCCTCATGTGACTTCAAGCGCCACGCTCTCGCTGTGGCGAAAGCCGTTGTCACCCACCCAGCTCAAACGCAGCGTGCCGCTGACGGTGGCCACGGTGTGAAACGCGATGTAGGGGTTGGCCGCCATGGCGGGAAACCAGGCGGCCTCAAACACCAACTCGTCGTTGTAGTGGCAACTGAAATGCGTAATTATGTTGCGCGGCAAAATTTTGCCGTTGTCCCCGGGGCGAAAGCCGGTTTCCATCTCATGGGCAATGGTGGTGTGAATCTCAATGACTTCGCCACGCTGGGCACGGGCTGGCGATTTGATGAGGGTGCGGGCCATGCTCACACCACCTCTTCCAAGCAGGCCGCGATAGACACGTTCACGCTCACTGTGTGTGACCAGTAACTGCCGTCACTGATGCGCGCCACCGCCACCAGTTGTTGTGTGGTGGCCAGGCGGATGCGGGTGGCAACGCGGGCGCGGCCACTGCGCGGGGTGAGTGTGAACTGGGCTACCTCGCGCTGCGGGTTGTGCTCATTAAAAATGGCGATGGCGGTGACGTGGTCGCCCGCTGTCATGGGGCTGTCCACCGACACGGTGAGCGGCACGGTGTTGCCGTTGTCCACGATGGGGGCAATGTCGAGCAGAACGCGGCCTGCCTTCACGGGTGCACCGGCGGCATAGGTGCGGATGGCTCCGGCCAGTTCATCGCTGTTGGCCGTGGCGGGGCCTACCCATAGCCAAGCCCCCACGGCTGTGCCTGCCCTGAGCAGTTGACGGCGAGTGTGCGTTGTGGGGTGGTGCATATCGACCATGTGAGCAATGTGGGACGTGTAGGTCATCGGTGTGCTTCAGCGCAGGGTGTTTAGGTAAGCAATCACGTCTTCGATTTGTTGCGCGTTCAAAATCGGCTGGTCGCGCCATGCCGTCGCCACGCGCGTGAGGCCGTTTGTCGCATGGTAAGCGGGCATGATGGTCTGCGGGTTGAGTTGACGTGAATCGACCAAGCGCAGGCGCAGTTGTGCGGCGGTCCAACGCGCGCCTGCACCGGCCAGGCTGGGGGCCAAATCCCCTTGAAATTGCACCTCAGGAAACGGGCCGCTGTGGCACAGCAGGCACAGGCTGAGCGAACGATTGGCCACCACGCTGCGCCCGCGTGTGGCGTCACCTGCGTCTTGCGTCAAGGGCGCGAGCAAGGCACCGTTCAAGGCCTGGGCCGGGATGCTTTGCGCGTGGACTTGCCCATGCAAGATCATCCACAAAAACACCAGACCCAGCCACTCCGGGCAACCCGCCCCTTGCAGGCGTGTTGCCCGTCGCATCATCAGGCCCGCTTGAGGCTGTGGTGCTTGAGCGGCAGGTCGCGAATGCGCTTGCCGGTGGCGGCAAAAATCGCATTCAGCACGGCCGGTGCGGCCACCGCAATGGTCGGCTCGCCCACACCGCCCCAAAAGCCGCCCGAAGGCATCACGGTAGTTTCCACCTTGGGCATGTCGTTCATCCGCATCACCGGGTAGCTGTCAAAGTTTTTCTGCACCACGGCGCCGTTGCTCACGGTGATTTCACCGTACAAGGCAGCGGACAAACCATAGACAAACGAGCCTTCCACCTGGTATTCAATCTGCTGGACGTTCACGGCGTGGCCCGGGTCTGTCGCGGCCACGATGCGGTGGATTTTGAGCCAGCCATCGTCGCTGACTGACACCTCGGCACATGCCGCCACATAGCTGCCAAAACCCATGGTCTGTGCAAGCCCTCGGAACACGCCTTTGGGCGCGGGCTTGTCCCAACCCGCCTTGCTGGCCACGGCATTGAGCACGGCCAAATGTTTGGGGCTGTTGGTCATGAGCTTGCGCCGAAAGGCCAGCGGGTCTTGCCCGGTGGCGTGGGCGAGCTCGTCGATGAAGGACTCCACGTAAATCGTGTTTTGGTTCAGGTTCACCCCGCGCCAGAAGGCCGCAGGCACATGCGGGTTACGCATGGCGTGGTCGATCAGCAGGTTGGGGATGTTGTAGCCAAAGGTGCCCTCAGGCCCTGAGGCCTCCAAGCCCTGGAACACCACCGGGTCTTTGCCATTCTTGATGGCCTGCGGGGCCACCGTGGCCAGAATGGACTGGCCCGAGATGCGCATGTGCAAGGCGTTGACATTGCCTTTGTCATCCAGCCCCGCCGTGAGCTTGCACTGCGTGATGGGGTGGTAGAAGCCGTGCGACATGTCTTCTTCGCGTGTCCAGATCAGCTTGACCGTGGTGCCGGGCAGGGTTTTGGCGATCAGCACGGCCTGGGTGACGTAATCGTTGCGTGCTCGGCGACCAAAACCACCGCCCAGATACTCCTGGTACACATCGCACTTGGCCGGGGGCAGCCCGGCGGCTTCTGCCGTGGCCGCCAACGAGGCTTCTGCGTTTTGCGTGGGCACCCAGACTTCACAACGCTCAGGCGTCCAGCGCGCGGTGGCGTTCATGGGCTCCATGGGCGAATGGCTCTGGTAGGGGTAGGAATAAACCGCCTCAATTTTGCGCGCTGCGCTGGCCAGGGCGGTGGGTGCGTCGCCCTGCGAGTTACCCACCACGGCATCCTTGGCGTCCAGCCCACCTTTGAGCACCTCGGCGATGCTGGCGCTGGACGCTTGTGCGTTGGGCCCCAAGTCCCACTCAATCGACAAGGCCTCGACCGCCGTCTTGGCGCGCCACCAAGTGTCGGCCACCACGGCCACAGCGCTGTCGCCAACCTGGACCACTTTCTTGACGCCGGGGCGGCGCTCGATGCTCGCCGCATTAAAGCTTTTGACCTTGCCGCCAAACACCGGGCAGTCGCGGATGGCGGCGTTCAGCATACCGGGCAGATTCACGTCAATGCCGTAGTTCTGCGCGCCCATGGTTTTTTTGACCGTGTCCAGTCGGGCGATGCGCTTGCCGATCAGACGCCAGTCTTTGGGGTCTTTCAAGACAATGCTGGCAGCGTCTGGCGGTGTGAGCTTGGCGGCCGCAGCGGCCACCTTGCCATAGCTGGTCTGGCGCTTGCTGGCCTTGTGCGTGATGACGCTGTTGGCGGCCACGCATTCGGCCGCAGGCACGCCCCAGGCGTCGGCTGCGGCTTGCACCAGCACCATGCGGGCGGCGGCACCGCCCTTGCGCACGTAGTCTTGCGATTCGCGAATGCCCCGGCTGCCGGTGGCATTGAAGTTGCCCCAGACGCGTTTGCGGGCCAGGCTCGTGCCCGGCGTGGGGTGTTCGGTGGTGACTTTGGCCCAGTTGCATTCCAGCTCCTCGGCCACCATCTGCGCCAAGCCGGTGAGCGTGCCCTGGCCCATTTCGGCGCGGGCAATGCGCACGACCACGGTGTCATCGGGCTTGACGACGACCCAGGCATTGACCTCGGGCGCGGCGTCTTGCGCGTTGGCGAAAGGGACGTGAAAGCTCAGCATCAAGCCACCCGCGGCGGCACTGGTGCTGGCCAGAAAGGTGCGGCGCGACAGGTCGGTGTTTGTAGCGTTGGTCATGGGTGTCGTGCTCATGTGGTGCTCCCGTCAGCGTGCTGGATGGACAGTTGGGCGCTCTTGGTGGCACCACCGGCAACCACCACCTTGATGGCGGCGCGGATGCGGTTGTAGGTGCCGCAGCGGCAGATGTTGGTGATGGCGGCGTTGATGTCGGCGTCGCTTGGGTTGGGTTTGGCTTTGAGCAGCGCGGTCACGGCCATGATCATGCCGCTTTGGCAGTAGCCGCATTGCGGCACGTCCAGCTTGGCCCAGGCTTTTTGCACTGGGTGCGAGCCGTTGGGCGAGAGGCCCTCAATCGTCACCACTTTTTCATTCGGGCTGACGGAGGACACCGGGCGCACGCAGGTGCGGGTGGCCACGCCGTCAATGTGCACTGTGCACGCACCGCACTGGGCCACGCCGCAGCCGTATTTGGTGCCGGTCAGGCCGATTTGCTCGCGCAAGACCCATAAAAGCGGGGTGTCGGGTTCGGCTTCGAATTCACGAACCTTGCCGTTGACGTTCAGTTTTGCCATTGTGTTTCCTCAAATGTTCTTGGCGATAAAGGCCGGGCGTAAGTTGCCGCAGTCGAGGGGGTTTATAAAACGCCTTTCAAGAATACGCAATCCGAGTAAACACCGGGGAGGGCTCGGACTGACAATACGCCAGCCCCATGTACTGGCGCAGCCGCCCATTCAGCCCAACTTATGCGTTCACATTACAAACACTGGCCTCGTCGCCTGCCCCATAGCCTGACGCCACCGGCCACCACCTTGTGGGACAACTTGGCCACCAGCGCGCAACGTTACCCGCACAAAGCCTGTCTGGTGTTCTTTGGTCGGGTCTTCAGCTACGCCGATGTGCTAAAAAAAGCAGAGCGGCTTGCGCTTGTTCTGAAAGGTCTGGGGGTCGAAAAAGGTGACAGAGTCGTACTGAATCTGCAAAACTGCCCGCAGCTTGTCATCGCCCACTTTGCCATCCTGCGTGCGAACGCAGTGGTGGTGCCGGTTAACCCCATGAACCGGGTGGAAGAGTTGCAGCACTACATCACCGACCCGGACACCCGTGTGGCCATCACCACTGGCGACCGGGCCGCAGAATTAGCGCAAGCCAGCGACGCCTTGCCGCCTGGCCAGCGACTGGCGCATCTGATCGTGACCCAGTTCACGGATGCGTTTGATGCCAGTGTCACGGGCGATGAAGCGCCCCCGGCCGTCTGGCGTGATTGGTTGCTCACCCGCCACGACTTGCCCGTGCTGCAAGGCGGTCGGGCGCATGCCTGGGAGGATGTTTTGCAAGCGCAGTGTGCGAGCAAGGCATTACCCGCGTTGCAGGTCGGCCCAACTGATTTGGCCTTGCTGCCCTACACCAGCGGCACCACTGGCCTGCCCAAAGGCTGCATGCACACGCACGCCAGCATCATGCACAACGCGGTGGCCAGCGGGCTGTGGAACAACGGCACGGCCGAAAACGTGGCGCTGGCCGTGATGCCCATGTTCCACATCACCGGCATGGTCAGCCTGATGCACGCCAACATCTACTTGGGCGGCACGCTCATTCTGATGCCGCGCTGGGACCGTGAACTGGCCGGGCAACTGATCTCACGCCGCCGTGTCACACATTGGCCCAACATCCCCACCATGGTGATTGACCTGCTGGCCAGTCCCCAGTTTGCGCAGTTTGATTTGTCCAGCCTGCGCTACATCGGCGGGGGTGGGGCGGCCATGCCGCAAGCGGTGGCGCAGCGCCTGTATGAGCAGTTTGGTCTGCGCTACATCGAAGGCTATGGTTTGACGGAAACGGCGGCCCCATCGCACACCAACCCGCCCGATGAACCCAAACAACAATGCCTGGGTATCCCCTTTATGAGCGTGGATTCGCGGGTGATTGACCCACAGACCTTGCAGGAGCTTGCGCAAGGTGAAGCAGGCGAAATCATCATCAGCGGCCCCCAGGTGTTTCAGGGCTACTGGAAGTTGCCTGAGGCCACGGCAGAAGCCTTCATCGAAATCGAGGGCAAGCGGTTTTTCCGCTCCGGCGACCTGGGTTACGTGGACAGCGAGGGTTACTTTTTCATGACGGATAGGCTCAAACGCATGATCAATGCGTCGGGCTTCAAGGTCTGGCCGGCCGAGGTGGAGGCGCTGATGTACCGCCACCCGGCCATCCAGGAGGCCTGCGTCATCTCCACGCCCGACAGCTACCGCGGCGAGTCTGTCAAGGCCGTGGTGGTGTTGCGCTCCACGCACCGTGATTTGGAGACCGAGCAGGGCATTGTGGACTGGTGCCGTGAGAACATGGCGGTCTACAAAGTGCCGCGCGTGGTGCAGTTTGCCGATGCCCTGCCCAAGAGCGGCGCCGGCAAGGTCATGTGGCGCACATTACAAGAAGCGGAAGCAAACTTGCCTCTACCAAAGGAATGATCCATGTTTGAAACCGCAATCGCTGGCAGCCTGCCCAAACCCTCTTGGTTGTCCGAGACCGAGAAACTCTGGCCGCAGTGGAAGCTGGCCGGC
>JAYVPU010000318.1:0-41137 GCA_043757205.1 Comamonadaceae bacterium
GTGCACCCTGTGCCATGCACGTTGCGGCTGGCAATGCGCGGCGATGCCAAGCGCTGGTTCGGGGCATCAGGGCGCACCAAGACATCAACCACCTCGTCGCCCGCCAAATGCCCGCCTTTGAGCAACACCGCCTTGGCCCCCTTGCCAGCAAGTCTTGGGCTGCGGTGTTCAAGGCATCAGCGCGATGATGCGGTAAGGGCCACTGTTGGCGACCATGGCTGCCTGCGCCGAAATGCTGGCGTGGTCCAGCAGGTCAAAGCCGTTGGTGTGTGAGCGGGAAACCACCTCGACATGGGCGCACCGCAGATCCTGCTGAAACGCTTGAACAAAGGCCTGACCGATGGAACCGCTTGCGCCGATGACCAGCGCCCGATAGTCTTTTGAAAATGGCGTTGCCATGTCAACGGTCGCTAACGACTCATCCCTTTTTCGCCCAGGCATTGCACCAGGCCTTGCCTGACACCTGCTTACCTGCAAACAAGGGGCAGCCACCTGCTGCGGCACTGGCTGAACCCTGGAACAAGGCGCAGTTGCCGCAAACCTGTCAAGCACGCCCTAGAAAGGGTGGTCGCGCATGAGGGGCTGGTGTTGTCTGGGCCAGATTAATCGGTGACAGGGCAAAATAGCGACAACGTAATTGATTGGAGAAACTCATGTCCGACCCCATCGTCGATCCCGTGGTCATCGTAGGCGCAGCCCGCACCCCCATGGGTGCATTCCAAGGTGATTTCGCCTCACTCTCGGCCCATGACCTAGGCGGCGCGGCCATCAAGGCGGCGATGGATCGGTCTGGCGTTGCGCCAGCTCTGGTGGGCGAGGTGCTGTTTGGCAACTGCCTGATGGCCGGCCAGGGCCAGGCACCGGCGCGGCAAGCGGCGTTCAAGGGTGGGCTGCCGATCAGCGCGGGCGCGGTGACACTGTCCAAAATGTGCGGCTCGGGCATGAAGGCGGCAATGTTTGCGCACGACATGCTGCTGGCGGGCACGCATGAGGTGATGGTGGCGGGCGGCATGGAGAGCATGACGAACGCGCCCTACCTCATGCTCAAAGCGCGCGGCGGCTACCGCATGGGGCATGACCGCATTTTTGACCACATGATGCTCGACGGCCTGGAAGACGCTTACGAGCCGGGCCGCTCCATGGGCACATTTGGCGAGGACTGCGCGGCCAAGTACAGATTCACCCGCGCGGCGCAAGACGCCTTCGCCATCGCCAGTGTGCAGCGCGCGCAGGCGGCCACACAATCTGGTGCTTTTGCGGCGGAAATCACACCCGTCACGGTCAAGGGCCGCAGCGGCGACACGGTAATTGCCATCGACGAAGGCCCAGGCAAAGTCAAGCTTGACAAGATCACATCTCTCAGGCCCGCGTTCAAAAAGGACGGCACCATCACCGCGGCCAGCAGCTCGTCCATCAATGACGGTGCGGCCGCGCTGGTGATGATGCGTGCCTCTACCGCGGCCAAGCTGGGCGTCAAACCGCTGGCGCGCATCGTGGCCCACGCCACGCACGCGCAAGAGCCCAACTGGTTCGCCACAGCGCCGTTGGGCGCGGTGAACAAGCTGCTGGCCAAGACCGGCTGGAGTGTCAAGGACGTGGACCTGTGGGAGGTCAACGAAGCCTTTGCCGTTGTGCCCATGGCGCTGATGCACGAGCTGGGCTTGAGCCACGACATCGTCAACGTCAACGGCGGCGCTTGCGCACTGGGGCATCCGATAGGCGCGAGTGGCTCGCGCATCATGGTGACGCTGATCCACGCGCTGAAGGCGCGTGGGCTTAAAAAAGGCATCGCCACGCTGTGCATTGGCGGCGGTGAGGGGACGGCTCTGGCACTGGAGTTGCTCTGAAATTGGTAGCTGCTTACGCGAGTTTTTAAAGGGCTCAAGCCATTTTTATTTGTGATTTGGAGTCATGGATGCAAAAGCAAGTCTCGTTTCTGTCAGAGGGGCTGAAGCTCTCGGGCGTGCTTCATCTGCCGGATGATTTAAAGCCCGGCGAGCAGCGCCCCGCCATCGCGGTCTTGCACGGTTTTGGCGGCACCAAAAACGGTGGCGTTCCGCCTGTGATCGCGCACATCCTGGAGCGCTTGGGCTACATCACTTTGCGCTTTGATATGCGCGGCTGCGGCAACAGCGAAGGCGAGGTGGGTCGCGTCATTTGCCTGGAGCAGGTGCAAGACACGCGCAGCGCCATTTCTTTTTTAGAGGCTTGCCCTGAGGTGGCGAGCCGGCGCATTGGGCTCTTGGGCTTTAGCTTTGGCGCGGCGGTGGCGGTTTACGCCGCCGGGGTGGACCAGCGCGTCGCAGCCTGCATCTCTGCCGGGGGTTGGGGCGATGGGGCGAAGAAGTTTCGCAAGCAACATGCCTCGCCCGAGACCTGGGCCAAGTTCAGCGAGATGCTGGAGCGGGGTCGGCGCGAGTTGGTCAAGGGCGTGTCGATTCGTGTGCCGCGTTTTGACATCGTGCCGATTCGCCCGGGTATGCGCAGCAACCTGGCACCGGAGTCGATTTTGGAGTTCCCGTTTGAGGTGGTGGAGAGCATGTTTGGTTTTTGCGCCAACACTGTCGTCGGCCAGATAGCACCTCGCCCGCTCTTGCTCATGCACCCGGCCAACGACACGGTGACGCCAACCGAGCAGTCGATTGACCTGTTCATGCACGCGGGCCAGCCGACCGAGTTGCATTTGGTGGCCGAGGTCGATCACTTCATGCTGGCCGAGAACAACACGGTGGTGCAGGCCGTGCTCAAGAGCTGGCTGGACAAATACTTTCCCGTGTCCGCGCCTGTATCCGCGTCTGTCGCAGCGCACAAAGCCGCATGACGGCCAAGCTGGAACCGCAGACCGATATTGACTGCGTGGTGGGCGGTGTGCAGTTGGCGCGGCCTTTCCAAATCCGCCGACTCGGGCACTTTGGCATCAACGTGGAGTCGCCCGAAGTCTCCCTGGATTTTTACAGTCGCCTGCTG
This sequence comes from Comamonadaceae bacterium, assembly GCA_043757205.1. Classification (GTDB taxonomy): domain Bacteria; phylum Pseudomonadota; class Gammaproteobacteria; order Burkholderiales; family Burkholderiaceae_C; genus CANCDA01. The sequence continues at coordinate 2,968 of JAYVPU010000318.1, forward strand.
GGGCTGGAGGCTTCAGACGAAATCGACTTTGCACTGCGCCTGCCTGCCGACAAGGTCAATCAAGTCGGCCCCACGCGCGGCATATTCACCCGCCACGGCACGGATCACCACGCCTTTGTCTTGTTCCCGCGCCGCGCGGTTCAGGCGGTGAATCCGCACTATGCCAACTACCCCGAGCTCACGGTGAACCAGATCACCTGGCAGGTGGGCACGCTGCGCGAGGTGATTGAGGGCTACCAGTGGTTCACGCAACAGGGTTTGAAAATCTTGCGCTCCGGGCGAGACTTGCCGGGCTCCAACTGGCACTTCTATCCGCCCGACCCGGCTGGCCACATCAACGAGCTGTATTACGGCATTGAGCAGATCGGCTGGAGCGGTCACTCCAAATCAGCCGCCATGCACCGGGTCAAACACCAGCAGCCACCGCCCTTGCCGCAGCCCTCGGAGTTTGCTGAAGTGAATGAGGCGATGGCCAGCGGGTTGAACTTGAACGCGGGCTGGCGCAGACGTGCCGCAGAGGTCGAAACTTTCGACGTCGGTGGGGTCTTGCTGGCGCGGCCCTTCAAGGTCAGCAAGGTCGGCCCGGTGCGCCTGTTTGTGGACGACCTCGACACCACGCTGGCCTTTTACCGCGACAAGCTCGGCCTGACGCTGACCGAAGAAGTGATCTACCAGGGCCATCGCTGCGTGTTTCTGCGCGCCAATAGCGAGCATCACTCTCTGGCGCTCTACCCCAAGGCTTTGCGCGCGGTGTTGGGCTTGTCGGACGCGCCCACGCTGCTCTCTTTCGGGTTTCAGCTCGGCAGTTATCAGCAGTTACGCGATGCCATTACTTTCCTGGCGCAGGCTGGGATGCGCTTCAAATCACTGCCTGCTGCCTTGTCGCCCGGCATGGGCCATCAGACCTGCGTGATTGACCCCGATGGCAACCTGATTCAGCTCTATTGGGAGATGGAGCAGATCGGCTGGGACGGTCAGCCGCGTTCGCCCGCGCTGCGCCGCAGTTTCAACCCAGACCCCGCCATCTGGCCCGATCACATCAGCCCCCAGAGCGACAGCTTCATGGGCGAAGTGTTTCTGGGCCCCTTGAACTGAACCAGCAAAGGAAGATAAATGCGAAAAATTCTCTGGCGTCTAGCGCTGGTGGGTCTGCTCTCAAGTCTGGTCTTGACGTCGGCCTGGGCGCAAAAATACCCCTTACGCGCACTCACCCTGGTCTGCCCATTTGCTGCGGGTGGCTCGGCCGACATCATGGCCCGCTTGGTGGCGCAAAAGCTGGGTGAGTCCCTGGGCGTGCCAGTGGTGGTGGAGAACCGCCCCGGTGCGGGCAGTGCGGTGGGCTCCAACTTGGTCGCCAAAGCCAAGCCCGATGGCTACACCCTGCTGCTCATCACCGGGGCCTACCCAGCACAAGCCGCGTTGACCAAAGCCCCGCTGTTTGACCCGCTGCGCGACATCGCCATGGTGTCCATGGTGTCGTCTTACCCCTTCATCGTGAACGTGAATCCGGCCTCGCCGTTTCGCAGCTTTGCCGAGCTGCTGGCCTACGCCCGAGCCAACCCCGGCAAGCTCAATTACGCGTCATCGGGCATTGGCTCGATCGGGCATCTTTCTTCCGAGTTGTTGAACGTGATGGCGGGCACCGAGATCGTCCACATTCCGACCAAGGGCGGCAACGTGGCGCTCACCGAGTTGCTGGCCGGCCGCATTGACTTCTTGCTCGAAGCCCCCACCCTGTCGCTGCCCTATATCCAGAGCGGCAAGCTGCGCGCACTCGCGGTCACGGGCAAAGAGCGCTCCAAATCCCTGGCTGATCTGCCCACCGTGGCAGAGAGCTTGCCGGGCTATGACGTCATTTCATTCATCGGCCTGGGCACGACCAGCGGCACGCCCGAGCCCATCCTTGCCCAGCTCAGCGCCGAGATGAAAAAAATCATCGAGCACCCCGACACCGCCAAGCGATTGCAAGACTTGGGCGGCGAGCCCCAGGCCAGCATACCCGAGGAGATAAAGCGCTTTGTCGAGCAGGAGTTTCGCAAATGGCGCAAGGTGGTTGATGTGAGAAAGATTGAAGCCTTATGAAATCCAATACGCCAGCCACCCCTGGCCTTCGTGTGCCCGCTGCTGAACTGCAAGCCTTTGTAGCCACGCTCTTTGCGCGCGCCGGTCTCAGGCAAGCGGATGCCACAGTCGTTGCGCAGGCCTTGGTCTGGGCCAATCTGCGCGGTGTGGACACCCACGGTGTGAGTCGCGTGGCGCATTACCTGGAGTTCATCGCCAATGGCGTCATCAACCCCGCGCGCACTTTGAGTGTGACGGTTGAGACACTGGCGGTCACCGTGCTGGATGCCGACCGTGCTGCCGGCCCGGTGGCCATGCAACAGGCCACCGAGTTGGCCATGGCCAAGGCGCGTAGCGCAGGCCTGGGCCTGGTGATGGTGCGCAACACTACGCACACCGGGGCACTGGGCTGCTACACCCAAAGCCTGGCGCAGCGCGGCATGCTGGGCTTGTCAATTTGTGCGTCCAACCCCATGATGGCCTTCCACGGGGCACGGGCTGCGGGTGTCTCCACCGCGCCTCTTTCCATGGCCGTGCCGGGTGCGGGTGCTGAGACAGTGTTGCTGGACATGGCCAGCAGCATCGTGTCCTTCGGTCAGATCATGCAGGCCAAGCGCCAAAACTTGCCCCTGGCCCCGGGCCTTGCGCTGGATGCGGCGGGTGAGCCAACCACTGATTCGCAAGTGGCCAAAATCCCCATGCCGCTGGGCGGCCCCAAGGGATCGGGCCTGTCTTTGATGATCGAAATGTTCACCAGCCTGACGGTGGGCAACCCTTTGATTGCGGAGTTTTTCTCGGGCAACCCGGAGGGCAAAAAGCACCGGCAAAACGCCTGGGTGTTGGCGCTGGACGTGTTCAAGTTTTGCCCGGAGCCCGTGTTTCGCGCGGACGTGGCGCGCACCGTCGCCGCTCTCAAGGCCCTGCCTGCCAGCGTGGAGGGTGCAGATATTTTGATGCCGGGTGAGCGGGGCTACCGTGAGGCGGCCCTACGCGGCAGCGGCGGCATTCCGTTGTCGGGCAAGCTGGCGGGTGAGTTGGCGGGTTTGGCAACTCGATTTGAGTTGAATCCGCCCTGGGGGGGAACTGAATAAACTCTACTTTTCGCGTCGGTCATTGCGTGGATTTACTCCGGCACGATGCCGGCTTCTTTGGTGATTCGGCCCCACTTGTCCACCTCACTTTTGATGACGTTGCTGAAGTGCTCGGGCGTGCCACTCTGAATCTCAATGCCCGCGCCGATCAAGCGCGTGCGCACATCGTCCAGTTTGAGCGCGTCGTTGATGGCCAGGTTGAGCTTGGTCACGATGTCTTTGGGCGTGCCAACTGGGGCCAAAATGCCGCCCCAGGTGCTGGCGTCATAACCCGCAAAGCCGGGGGACTCGGCAATCGTTGGCGTGTCGGGGAAGACGCTGGAGCGGTTGGCGGTGGTGACGGCCAAGCCGCGCAGCGCACCCGATTTCACATGACCGCGAATCGCAGGCACGGGGTCAAAAATCATGGCCGTGCGACCGGCCAGCAAGTCCGGGTGCGCAGCCGAGCTGCCCTTGTAGGGCACGTGCTGCATCTTGGTTTTGCTCATGCTCATGAACAGTTCCGCCGCCATGTGCAGCGAGCTACCGGGGCCACTGGAGGCGTAATTGGCCTTGTCCGGGTTGGCCTTGATCCAAGCCACCAGCTCGGGCACGTTTTTGGCAGGCACGGCGGGGTTGACCGCCAACATCAGCGGCACGACGTGGGTGTAGGCCACGGGGGCAAAGTCCTTGATGGGGTCATACGGCATGGCTTTGTACAAGAACTTGTTGGTCGCGTGACTGGACGCCACGATGACGAGTGTGTAGCCGTCCGGCGCGCTCTTGGCGACAAAGTCGGTACCTACATTGTTGGAGGCACCGGGTTTGTTTTCCACCAACACCGGCTGACCCAGTGAGACGGTGAGACGGTGAGTTTCTCGGCCAACGAGCGCGCAATCAGGTCGATCGCACCGCCCGGCGTGGCGGGCACGATGATCTTGATGGCGCGTGTGGGGTAGGTCTGGGCCGCTGCGGGCGGGGCTGCGAGCAGCGCAAGGAGCGCAAAGAGTGGCAGCGTGGTGATTTTCAAAAAATGAATTCGTCGCATGCCGCTGTCTCCTGTGGTGAACCGGGACACCTTTGTACACCATGGCATCTCAAACGAGTTTTAACCCGACTCCAAGATCAGCACGCGCCGCTGGGCTGGCTGGGTGAAAACACCAATGCCGACGCCACCCCTTTGCGCTACATTCATTTTCAACAAGGATTTTTTGTATGCCCCATGCTTCAGCTTCACCCACCACACAAAACGGGCGCGCCACCTGTCGTGATGGCACACAACTCGCCTACACCGTTCGCAGCACGGGGGCAGATAGGCCACGTATTGCGCTGATCCACTCACTGGCCATGGACGTCAATTTCTGGGCCCCGGTGGCGGAGCTGCTGGCCCCGGTGATGGACGTGCTGACCTACGACTGCCGCGGCCACGGCGCTTCTGACAAGCCCGCAGGCCCCTACACCAACGCGCTTTTTGTGCGCGACTTGACCGAGGTTTTGGATCATTTGGGCTGGGACAAAGTCCACGTGGCCGGGGCGTCTATGGGCGGCAGTGTGGCGCTGGGGTTTGCGGCAACTTGTCCTGAGCGAACCGAAGGCCTGGGCCTGATTGACACCACCGCTTGGTACGGCGCTGAAGCACCCAAAAACTGGTCAGAGCGAGCCGCCAAAGCGCGCGCCGATGGCATGCAGGCGCTGGTCGGTTTTCAGCAAAAACGCTGGTTTTGTGACGACTTCCGGGTCAAAAATCCAGCCGTCTTGACGCAATGCATCGACATCTTTTTGCACAGTGACATCACCGCGTTTGAAGCCACCTGCCAGATGCTGGGAACTTATGACTTGCGTCCGGTGTTGCCTGGGCTGTCGGTCAAAACTGTGGTGGCCGTGGGTGAAGAAGACTACGCCACACCGATTGCGATGGCCGAAGTTTTACACCAAGGCATTCGCGGATCAAGCATTGAAATCATTCCCAACGCTCGCCATTTAACGCCGCTGGAATGCCCGCAAAAAGTGGCTGCTATTTTGTTGCGCTTGCCCCAAGCCGCGTGCGCCGATGTGGGCACCAAGCCCTTGGGTGACGCAATTGCCGTTTGAGCTCTCTGCGCTGGCCGCGCCTGGGCGGCCCCAGCCGCCAGTGGTGATTCGCCGTGTGGAGACTTTCATTTACCGCGTTCAGGTGAACAAGCCCGTGGTCTCCACCTTGGCCACACTCACCCAGCGCACGGCCTTGCTGCTGCGCTTGGAAGACAGCGAAGGCGCGTTCGGTTGGGGCGAGGTGTACGCCACGCTGCCGTCGTATGGCGCTGAACACCGCGCTCAAACGGTTCACAAATTGCTGGCGTCGTTGTTGCTAGGTCAAACCATTCACCAGCCCGCCGAGTGCTGGCTGCGCTTGACGCAAAAGACCCACGCGATGGCGATCCAAACCGGCGAGTCGGGGCCGATTTCGGCGGCGATTGCGGGGTTGGACTGCGCGCTGTGGGACTTGTTTGCGCGCCGCGCCGCTGTGCCACTGTGCACGCTGCTGGGTGGCACACCTCAATCCCTGCCCGCCTACGCCAGTGGCTTGAACCCGGCGGATGGCCCGCAGGTCGTGCAGGCTTGCCGCGCGCAGGGCTTCAGAGCCTTCAAACAGAAAATCGGCTTTGGTGACAAGGTGGACTTGGGCAACTTGGCGCGCATCCGCGCGGACATGGCCGCGCATGAGTCGCTGATGGTTGATGTCAACCAAGGGTGGACGCTGGCGCAGGCCTTGTGCATGGCCCCGCAACTCGCGCCCTTTGACTTGGCCTGGGTGGAGGAGCCGCTGCTGGCCGACCGACCCGCGCATGAGTGGCAGCAGTGCGCGCAGGCCTTCAGCAGCGTGCTGGCCGGGGGCGAAAACTTGCGCGCTGAGGGCTTTGCCGAGCAGGCCGAGTGGCTGGGCGTGGTGCAGCCCGACGTGGGCAAGTGGGGCGGCATCAGTGCCGCGTGGGCGGTGGCCCAAGCGGCGTTGGCACGGGGCAAGCGCTACTGCCCGCACTGGCTGGGCAGTGGGCTGGGTTTGATGGCCTCCGCGCACCTGTTGGCAGCGGTCGGTGGCGATGGTTGGCTGGAGATGGATGTGAATGAAAACCCCTTGCGCGAAGCGCTGTGTCAGCCTTGGCCCGCATTGATGGAGGGCGCGCTGGTGCTCACGCAGGGCGTAGGTCTAGGCGTGGAGCCGGATCAGACGGCGACTAAGAGCTGCTTAATTCAACACGAGGAAACGGCATGAAATTGTCCATTCGCAAAGTATTTTTGGGTGTGTTCATGGGGGCATGCCTGATGGGCTCTTCGGTCTTTGCGCAAGACTTCCCCACCAAGCCGGTGCGCCTGGTGGTGGGCTTCCCGCCCGGTGGCCTGGCCGACATCATGGCGCGCATTCTGGCGGAGAAACTGCCTGCGGTGTGGGGGCAAGCGGTGGTGGTGGAGAACCGGCCCGGTGCGTCCGGCGTCATTGCCGCCGACCTGGTGGCCAAGGCCAACCCGGATGGCCACACCCTGCTGCTCATCTTGACCAACCATGTGGTGATTGCGGCCGTGCGGCCCAAGCTGCCGTTTGACCCGCTGGCAGATTTCGCGCCCGTGTCGCAAGTGGGCAGCTCGCCACTCATCTTGCTGGCCAACCCCAAGCTGGCCGCCAACACGCTGCCCGAGTTGATTGCACTGGCCAAAACCAAGCCCGGTGTGCTCACCTATTCCACACCGGGAGACGGCTCGGTGCATCATCTTCAGCAAGAGCTGCTGAACGCGGCAGTGGGCGTGAAGATGGTGCACGTGCCCTATGTGGGCGGCGCGCCCGCCATGCTAGACGCGATCTCGGGTGTGGTCGATCTGAACGTGGGCAGCCCGGCACAGGGCATTCAGCAGGTGGAGGCGGGCAAGCTCAAAGCCTTGAGCTACACCGGAGAAAAACGCTCTTCCCTGTTGCCGAATGTGCCCACAGTTGCCGAGATCGCTGTGCCGGGGTTTTACGCCGCGCTGTGGGGTGGGGTGCTGGCACCGGGGCGCACGCCCAATGCGCTGGTGGCGCGCATCAACGCCGATATTCGCCAGGTCATGAACCAGCCCGATGTGCGCGGGAAAATGACCAAACTGGGGACGGACGTCGTGACCAGTTCACCTGAAGACTTCGACAAATTCATCCGGGCTGAATTGGGCAAATGGAGTGGCGTGGCCAAGCAGGCGGGCGTGAAGGGCGATTAGCTTATTCGACGTAATCGAGCCCTAAAATGGGTCAACTCAGGAGTTGCCCTTATGCCCATCACCAAAGGTTCTAGTGCCCTCGTGGCAGAGGCCATGGCCCAAGTCAAAACATATACCGTGTCCGAGGTGCTGGCACGGCTGCATGACCCCAAGGTGCAGATCGTTGACATCCGCGATGTGCGTGAACTCAAAGACGGCACCGTCACCGGCAGCACCCATGCGCCGCGCTGCATGCTGGAGTTTTGGGTGGATCCGGACTCCAAATACTTCAAACCCATGTGGGCCGATGAGAGCAAAGAGTTCATCCTGTTTTGCGGCGCGGGCTGGCGCAGTGCGCTGGCGTCCAAGACCCTGCAAGACATGGGCATGACCAATGTGGCCCACATCGATGGTGGCTACGCCGAGTGGGTCAAACTGGGCGGACCGACCGAGACGCTAGAACAACGCAAAGCCAAAAAACCATGACGATTCTGCAAACCCAACTCAACCCGCGCTCGGCGGACTTCACCGCCAATGCGCAAGCCATGCGTGCGTTGGTGTCTGATCTGCAAACGCAACTGGCCAAGGCCGAACAAGGCGGCGGCGAAGCCGCTCGTGCCAAGCACACCGCGCGCGGCAAGCTGCTGCCACGCGAGCGCGTGCAGATGCTGCTCGACCCCGGCACACCGTTTTTGGAGATTGCACCACTTGCCGCGCTGGCCATGTACCCGGACCGCGATGGCAGCGACAGCGCGCCCGGTGCGGGGCTGATTGTGGGCATTGGCCGCGTGAGCGGTGTGGACTGCATGGTGGTGTGCAACGACGCTACGGTCAAGGGCGGCACCTATTTCCCGCTGACGGTGAAAAAGCATTTACGTGCGCAGGAGATCGCCCAGCAAAACCGCCTGCCCTGCATCTACCTGGTGGACTCCGGCGGGGCCAACCTGCCCAACCAAGACGAAGTTTTTCCCGACCGCGACCACTTTGGCCGCATCTTCTACAACCAGGCCCAGATGAGCGCGCAAGGTATCGCGCAGCTGGCCGTGGTGATGGGCTCCTGTACGGCGGGCGGTGCCTACGTGCCCGCCATGAGTGATGAAGCCATCATCGTCAAGAACCAGGGCACGATTTTTCTGGGAGGCCCGCCGCTGGTCAAGGCCGCCACAGGCGAAGTGGTCACAGCCGAAGATTTGGGTGGCGGCGACGTGCACACGCGTCTCTCAGGCGTGGCGGACTATCTGGCGGAGAACGATTTGCACGCGCTGGCGCTGGCCCGTGCATCGGTTAAAAATTTCAATACAAATAAGCCGCTAGCACAACAGATACGTGCACAAACAGCTCCTAAATATGTAGCGGAAGAGATCTACGGCGTGATCCCGACCGACACCCGCAAGCCCTTTGACGTGCGCGAGATCATCGCCCGCATCGTCGATGGGTCGGAGTTTGACGAGTTCAAGGCGCGCTTTGGCACCACGTTAGTCACTGGCTTTGCGCAGATCGAAGGCATGCCCGTGGGCATCATCGCCAACAATGGCATTTTGTTCAGCGAGTCGGCGCAAAAAGGAGCGCACTTCATCGAGTTGTGCTGCCAGCGCAAAGTGCCGCTGGTCTTCCTGCAAAACATCACCGGCTTCATGGTGGGGCGCAAGGTCGAGAACGAAGGCATTGCCCGCCACGGCGCCAAGATGGTGACGGCCGTGGCCACGGCCAATGTGCCCAAGTTCACCGTCATCATCGGCGGCAGCTTTGGCGCGGGCAACTACGGCATGTGTGGCCGCGCCTTTGGGCCACGTTTTTTGTGGATGTGGCCCAACGCGCGCATCAGCGTCATGGGCGGTGAGCAGGCTGCCAGCGTGCTGGCCACGGTCAAGCGCGATGGCATTGAAGCCAAAGGCGGTGCTTGGAGCGCCGATGAAGAAGCTGCCTTCAAAGCCCCCATCAAAGCGCAATACGAAACCCAAGGCCACCCCTACTTCGCCACCGCCCGCCTGTGGGACGACGGCATCATCGACCCCGCTGACACGCGTCGTGTGCTGGGTCTGGGGCTGAGCGCGGCCTTGAATGCGCCGATTGAAGAGACGAAGTTTGGTTTGTTCAGGATGTAATTCTGAGATGTCTGAGATGCGCACAAATGTGTACGATTGATATAATTAATACACATTGCAGGAGATAAACATGCGGACCAACATCGTGATTGACGACAAGCTCATGGCATCAGCCATGGCGGCGGGTAATTTCAAGACCAAGCGTGAAGTGGTGGAAGAGGGGTTAAGACTCATTGCACGGCGAAAGGTTTACGACGGCTTGTTGGCTTTGCGTGGCCAGTTGCAGTGGGATGACTCCGACGAGGGCTGGGCTAAGGCCGCGCAAGAGCGTGCTTTGGAGGCGTCGGCCACGACGGCGCATGAACCTACAGCCATCTACAAAGTGACAAGCAGCACTAAAGCCGGGCCGAAAAGGAAGGCGCGGTGATTCTGGTTGATTCCAGTGTGTGGATTGACTTCTTCAGAGGAGAAGACAAGCCCGCCACGCTGCAGCTGGTGCAAGTGCTGGCAGACAACAAGACGGCTGTCGTCGTCCCCGATTTGGTGGCGTTTGAGGTGTTGCGCGGTTTTCGCAAAGGGCCAGCACTTCGTGCGGCGCAGGCTTATCTCAGTGCTTTGCCGCAAGTGGACTTGGGCGGCCTGGACAACGCCCTGCTCGCTGCCGAACATTACCGTGAACTGCGCGAGTGTGGCTACACCATTCGCAGCCCCATTGACGTGCTGTTGGCAAGCTACTGCATCACCCACAATCACCTGCTACTACACCGCGATGCAGACTTTGACGTGATGCAAACTTTAAGAGGACTGAAGGTATGGCCGCATTGAAACTTGACATGAACGCAGGGGCGGTGGGTGTGGCCCGCATTACCCTGAACCGCCCTGAAGTTCGCAACGCCTTTAATGACGAGGTGATTGCCGAGCTGACGCAGGCCTTTCTTGAATTGGGTGCGCGCAATGATGTGCGCGCCATCGTGCTGGGGGCCGAGGGTGCGGCTTTTTGTGCAGGCGCAGACCTGAACTGGATGCGCCGCATGGCCGACTACCAGCGCGAAGAAAACATCGCCGACGCCGCCAAAATGGCCGAGATGCTGCAGGTGATTCATGCTTGCCCCAAGCCCACCATTGCGCGCATCCAGGGCGATGTGTTTGCCGGAGGCCTGGGGCTGGTGGCGGCATGCGACATGGCGGTGAGCGTGGACACAGCGACATATTGCCTGAGCGAGGTTAAGCTCGGCCTGATTCCTGCCACCATCAGTCCTTATGTGATCCGCGCCATGGGCGCACGGGCCTCGCACCGCTACTTTCTGACGGCCGAGCGGTTTACGGCGGCCGAGGCCCATCGCATTGGCTTGGTGCATGAGGTGGTCACAGCGGATGCGCTCGACGCCAAAGTGGCCGAGCTCACGCATGCCCTGGTGAACGCCAGCCCGAACGCCATGCGCTCCTGCAAGGGTTTGTTGCACTTTGTTGCCGGGCGCGATATCGATGCGTCGTTGATCGCCGCCACGGTAGAAGACATTGCCGACATTCGTGCCAGCGACGAGGGGCGCGAGGGCGTTCAATCGTTTCTGCAAAAGCGCAAACCCTCTTGGCTGGCTTGAGTCGTATCACCGGTCACATCACCCATGCCTACGCTGGCCACCTTGGACACTTCCCACCTGCTGGCCTTGGCCGCGGCACTGGGGTGGGCCAGCGGTTTTCGGCTCTACGCCGTGGTGTTTCTGGTGGGGCTCTCAGGCATGCTGGGCTGGATCACGCTGCCCACGGGCTTGAGTGTGTTGCAACACCCGGCCATGCTGATGGCCAGCGGGTTCATGCTGTGTGTGGAGTGCTTTGCCGACAAGATTCCAGGCCTGGATTCGCTGTGGGATCTGGTGCACAGCGTTATCCGCATCCCCGCCGGGGCAATCTTGGCGGCGGGTGCACTGGGCGCGGACAGTGCCAGCATGACGGCGGTGGCCGCTTTGCTGGGCGGCACACTCGCGGCCACCAGCCAGGCGGCCAAAACCACAACCCGAGCGGCGATCAACACCTCGCCCGAGCCGTTTTCTAACGTCATGGCCAGTCTGGTTGAAGACGGTCTGGTGGTGGGGGCGGTGTGGTTGGCCAGCACGCACCCTGTGGTTTTTGGCGTGTTGCTGGCGGTCATGGTCGTCTTGATGTGGATCGTCACCCGCTTACTGTTCAAGTTTTTACGCGCCGTGTTTCGGCGTGCGGCGGCTTTCTTTTCTCTCGCTAAGACGGTTGAGAATTCCAGGAGTTGAATTGAGTTTTGATACGAATTCCCGCCATTCCAGCGCCGACTGGATGGCTCGCAGCCTGCGCAGCGTCTGGCACCCCTGCACGCAGATGCAGCACCATGAGGGCGTGCCGTTGATCCCCATCAGCCATGGGCGCGGCGCTTGGCTGTATGACCCTGAGGGGCGGCGTTATCTGGACGCCATCAGTTCATGGTGGGTCAACCTGTTCGGTCACGCCAATCCGCGCATCAATGCCGCGCTGAAAGACCAGCTTGATCGGCTGGAGCACGCCATGCTGGCGGGCTTCACGCATGCACCGGTGGTGGAGCTGTCGGAGCGGCTGTCGGCCTTGACAGGCGGTGTGTTGGGGCATTGTTTTTACGCGTCCGACGGTGCGTCGGCGGTCGAGATTGCCTTGAAGATGAGCTTTCATGCCTGGCGCAATGCGGGGCAGACGGACAAGCAAGAGTTCGTTTGCTTGCAAGGCAGCTACCACGGGGAAACTATAGGCGCATTGGCGGTGACCGACGTGCCGCTGTTTAGAGAGGCCTACGGCCCTTTATTGCGCCCCGCCCATGTGGTGATGTCGCCCGATGCGCGTCAGGCCTTGCCGGGTGAGAGCGCAGCCGACGTGGCGCGGCGTGCAGCGAATGTGCTTGAAGCTTTGCTGCAAGCACGTGGGGGCCATATCGCCGCGCTGATCGTGGAGCCGCTCATCCAATGCGCCACCGGCATGGCCATGCATGACCCGCTGTACCTTAAGCTGGCACGCGCCCTGTGTGACCGCTATGGCGTGCATTTGATCGCCGATGAAATCGCCGTCGGCTGCGGACGCACCGGCACTTTTTTTGCGTGCGAGCAGGCCGACATCTGGCCCGACTTTGTCTGCCTGTCCAAAGGCATCAGCGGGGGGTATCTGCCCCTGTCACTGGTCATGACGCGTGAGGCCGTTTACCAGGCGTTTTATGACACGGATGTGCGGCGTGGCTTCTTGCATTCGCACTCCTACACCGGTAACCCGCTGGCTTGCCGCGCCGCCTTGGCGACGCTGGATATTTTCGAATGCGATGACGTGTTGAACCGTAACCGCAAGCGCGCGCAAATACTGGGCATGGCGCTGGCACCTCTGGCCCAGCACCGCCAAGTGCGCCATGTGCGCCAGCGTGGCATGGTCTGGGCTTGTGATGTTGTGCTGGACGACGCTGAGACTGCTGCCAGTTTCCCCCGGCGTTTCTTCACCACAGCGCTGGCGCACGAGTTGCTGCTGCGCCCCATTGGCAACACCTTGTACCTGATGCCGCCCTACATCCTGGACGATGAAGAACTGGCCTTGCTGGCCACGCGCACGCAGGCGGTGCTTGAGCAGGTGATTCAGGCATGACCACTCCGCTCATTGCCGCCCTGCAACTGCAGCTACAAGCCATCGAGGCGCAGGGCTTGCTGCGGCGCAGACGCACCACCACCTCCGCTTGTGACGTCCGTGTGGACGTGGAGGGACGTTCGATGTTGAGCTTCAACAGCAACGACTACCTCGGTTTGGCCGCAGATGCGCGCGTGGTCGAAGCCCTGCGTGAAGGCGCTTCGCTGTACGGCGCGGGTAGTGGGGCTTCGCACCTGATTAGCGGGCACTCCAAGGCGCACGCGCAACTGGAAGACAAGCTGGCGGCCCTGTTCGCGCCGCATCTGGAGCAGCCACGCGCCTTGTATTTCAGCACCGGCTACATGGCCAATCTGGCTTTACTCAGCGCATTGGCTTCGCCATCGCCGCGTGAGACGGAGATTTTTTCGGATGCGTTGAACCACGCCTCTTTGATTGACGGCGCGCGCCTGTCCCGCGCCCACGTCACGGTCTATCCGCATGCGGATGTGGCGGTGTTGGGTGAGCGCTTGTCCAAGAGCGATGCCAAGACCAAGCTGGTCGTGACCGACAGTGTCTTCAGCATGGATGGCGACATTGCACCGCTCCCCAAATTGCTGGCCTTGTGCGAGCAGCACGGGGCTTGGCTGGTGGTGGACGACGCCCATGGCTTTGGGGTGCTGGGTGAGCATGGGGTCGGTGTGCTGGAGCACTTGGCCTTGCGCTCCCCTTATTTGATTTACATGGGAACGCTGGGCAAAGCCGCTGGCGTGTCGGGGGCATTTGTGGCCGCGCATGCGACCGTGATTGACTGGTTGGTGCAACGCGCCCGCGCCTACATCTACACCACGGCCAGCCCGCCCGCGTTGGCCCATGCGCTACTCACCAGCATCGAGCTGCTGGCCGGTGAAGAGGGCCGGATGAGGCGTGCGCACTTGGCGAATTTGCGCTTGCAATTGGCGGACTTGACCGTCAAACCCGGTTGGCAGCGCCTGGCGTCCGACACGGCCATTCAGCCCCTGGTGATCGGCAGCAACGAAGATGTGCTGGCGGCGGCCGATGCCTTGTGGGCACAGGGGCTGTGGGTGTCGGCCATTCGTGCGCCCACCGTGCCAGCGGGCACGGCGCGTTTGCGACTCACTTTGTCGGCATCGCACAGTCTTGCCGACGTGGACCGGTTGAAGTCGGCGCTGTCACTTGTGGCCGCAGCGGGTTGAGCGAAGATGCGCCTTATGCGTTCACCTCCGCGCTCATCTCCTTTCTCCTGCTTCGTCACCGGCACCGACACCGAGATCGGCAAGACCTTGGTGTCCTGCGCTTTGCTGCACGCCTTCGGCTCAAGCGGTGTACGCGTGGTGGGCATGAAGCCCGTGGCCGCCGGGGCCGTGTGGCGTGACGGCGCGTGGCGTAATGAAGATGTGGACGCGCTGGCCTCAGCCGCCTCATTGAAATTCCCGCAGAGCTTGATCGCCCCCTATGTGTTGCCAACACCCGCTGCGCCCCACATCGCCGCCGCCATCGAGGGCGTGCGCATTGACCCGGCGCACATCCTGCACTGCTACCGGCAACTGCGTGATCAGTCTGACGTGGTGGTGGTCGAAGGGGTGGGGGGCTTTTGTGTGCCTTTGAGTGATGATTTTGATACAGCCGATCTGGCACAGCAACTGGCTTTGCCTGTGATTCTGGTGGTCGGCCTGCGCCTGGGCTGCATCAACCAAGCGCTGCTCACGGCGCAGGCCATCGCCGCACGCGGGCTGGTGTTGGCGGGTTGGGTGGCCAACACGGTGGACCCTGGCATGGCCTATGTGCAGGAAAATGTTCAAACTTTGACGGATCGCCTGCCCGCGCCCTTGCTTGGGCACTTGCCCCGCTTTGAGGCGCCTTCGGCGGTTCTGGCGGCGGCCTGTCTTGACTTTTCAAAGGTAACTCATGTTTAACAAAATTCTCATTGCCAACCGCGGCGAGATCGCCTGCCGCGTGGCCGCCACATGCACACGCCTAGCTATCAAAACGGTAGCAATCTATTCGGATGTCGATGCCCAATCCAAGCACGTGAGTGTTTGCGACGAGTCGGTGCACATCGGTGGCAACACGCCGGCCCAAAGTTATCTGAATGGCCAGCGCATCATCGAGGTGGCACTCGCCACCGGTGCGCAGGCCATTCACCCCGGCTATGGCTTCTTGAGCGAGAACGCGAGCTTTGCGCAAGCCTGTGCAGATGCCGGGCTGGTGTTCATTGGCCCCTCGCCGGCCAGCATTGAGGCCATGGGTTTGAAGGCCGAATCCAAGCGCCTCATGGGGGCTGCTGGCGTGCCCCTGGTGCCGGGCTACCACGGCAGTGACCAAGACCCGGCGCTGCTCCAGCGCGAGGCCGACGCCATAGGCTACCCGGTATTGATCAAGGCCAGCGCGGGCGGCGGTGGGCGTGGCTTGCGCATGGTGGAGCAGGACTATGCGTTTGCGGTGGCTCTGGCCTCCTGCCAGCGCGAGGCCATCCACAGCTTTGGCAGCGACGCAGTGCTGATCGAGAAGTACGTGCAACGCCCGCGCCACATCGAGGTGCAGGTGTTTGGCGACACCCATGGCAACTACGTGAGCCTGTTCGAGCGCGATTGTTCGGTGCAGCGCCGCCACCAAAAAGTGCTGGAGGAAGCGCCCGCACCGGGCATGACCGATGCCCTGCGCGCTGAAATGAGCGCGGCTGCGGTGGCCGCTGCGCGGGCGGTGAACTATGTGGGTGCGGGCACGGTGGAGTTCATCGTCGAGCAAAAACCCGATGGCAGCATGGCCTTCTTTTTTATGGAGATGAATACGCGTTTGCAGGTCGAGCATCCGGTGACCGAAGCCATCACCGGGCAAGACCTGGTGGAGTGGCAACTGCGTGTGGCCTGTGGTGAAAAATTACCTTTGCAACAAGACCAGTTGCACATCACCGGCCACGCGATTGAAGCCCGCCTGTGTGCCGAGAACCCAGACCATGATTTCTTGCCCTCTACCGGCACGCTACAGGTGCTGCGCTGGCCTGAAGGCGTGTCGTTTGCACGGGGGGCGGTGCGCGTTGATTCAGGTGTGCGAGAGGGTGATGTGGTATCGCCCCATTACGACTCGATGCTGGCCAAGCTGATCGTGCACGGCGCGACCCGTGAAGAGGCCTTGGCCCGACTAGACCGCGCCTTGGCACAAACGCACATCGTGGGCCTGCACAGCAATGTGCAGTTTTTGCGCCACGTGCTGCAAAGCCCGTCGTTTGCGCAGGCCCAGTTGGACACAGCGCTGATTCCGCGCGAACAAGCGCGTTTGCTGCACCAGGAAAAACTGGGCTTGACCCTGGCCGTTGCCGCGCACGTCGCGAGTACCTTGGTGGCCGAGCGCGCCCTGGAAAACGCAGACCCCTTCAGCCGCAGCGATGGCTGGCGCGCTTTTGGCGTGGCCACGCGCCGCTTTGATCTGGAGTTTCATGGCACGCCGGTGCAGGCGGATCTGCGCTATGGGCGGGACGATGCCCTACATTTGAGCGTACGCACCGAGGATGCCGATGCGGCTCCGCCAGTCGAGGCCAAGGTCACTGGAGTCAGAGTGCAAGGCCCATTGCAGTTCACCGCCACGGCGCAAGGCCTGGTGATTGAGTTTTCCGATCAGTGTTGTACTGCCTTCTGCCACACCATTGCACATGAAAAAGGCCTTGAAACCCATGTTTTCAGTGCACAAGCAGCTAGCAAAATCATAGCTGTTGATGTCTTCTCTCACGCCGGTGATGCGCCCACTCAGGGCGGCCGCCTGACTGCGCCTATGCCAGGCAAGGTCGTGTCCTTTGCCGTGCAGGCGGGAGACGCGGTGAAGGCCGGGCAGGTGCTGGCCATCATGGAGGCCATGAAGATGGAGCACACGATTGCCGCGCCTGCCGATGGGGTGGTGGCCGAGTTGCTCTACGCCCCTGGGGATCAGGTGGCCGAGGGTGCGGAGTTGTTGCGGCTTACGTCCGCCTTGGCGGTAATTGAGTAGCCCATGCGCATCAGCTTTTGCTACGCCGACACCAAGCCCGAGCCCTGGCTGGCGGGTTTGCGCGCGGCCTTGCCGCAGGCCCAGGTGGAAGTCTGGTCCCCGGGTGCTGCGCCTGCCGACTACGGCGTTGTCTGGGCACCGCCACAACAGTTTCTGGACGAGCAGCCCCGCATCCGCGCTCTGTTCAATATCGGCGCGGGGGTGGACGCCCTGCTGCAACTCAAAGTGCCAGAGCAAACGCTGATCGTGCGGCTGGACGATGCGGGCATGTCGGCGCAGATGGCCGAGTTTGTGTGCCACGCCTTGATTCGTCATTTCCGTGAACTTGATCAGTACGAAGCGGGTATGCGCCAGGGGCAATGGGCGTTTCGCAAGCCGCGCCTGCGGGCTGATTGCCCGGTGGGCATCATGGGTCTGGGTGTGCTGGGGCAGCGCGTGGCGCAGGCCGTGGCGCAGTTTGATTTTCCGGTCATGGGCTGGAGTCGTTCACCCAAGGTCGTCTCCGGCGTGCGCTGCTTTGCGGGCGATGCGCAGCTACCGGCGTTTTTGGCGGCCAGCAAGGTGCTGGTGTGTCTATTGCCTTTGACCGAGGAAACGCGCGGCATTTTGCGGCGCGAGACGCTGGCGCAACTCCAGCCGGGCGGCTACCTCATCAACGTGGCGCGTGGTGCGCATCTGGTGGACGAGGACTTGATTCCCCAGCTCGACAGCGGTCATCTGGCAGGCGCGGCGCTGGACGTGTTTCGGCAGGAGCCCTTGTCCGCGCAGCACGCATTCTGGAAACACCCGAAAATCACCCTCACGCCACACACCTCGGCTCGCACGCTGCGCGATGAAAGCATTGTCCAGATGGCCACCAAGATGATGGCGCTGGAGCGTGGCGAAGCGATTGCGGGTGTGGTGAGTCGGGACAAGGGCTATTGAACTAGCGCTGTCCTTAACTGATTAAGGTTTAAAAATGACACTTCCCAGCCAAGTCAAACTCGTCGATGTCGGCCCGCGTGACGGCCTGCAAAACGAAAAAGAAACCGTGCCCGCCGCCATCAAGGTGGAGCTGGTGCATCGCCTGCAAGATGCAGGCTTGAGAGAAATCGAAGTCACCAGTTTTGTGAGCCCCAAATGGGTGCCGCAGATGGCGGACAACGCCGAGGTGATGGCGGGCATCCAGCGCGAAAAGGGCGTGCGCTATTCGGTGCTCACGCCCAACCTCAAAGGCTTTGAGGCGGCACTGGCATCCAAGCCCGATGAGATCGTGGTGTTCGGCGCAGCCAGCGAGCTGTTCAGCCAGCGCAATATCAATTGCTCCATCGACGAGAGTATTGAGCGTTTTCGTCCGGTGGTGGCCGCCGCGCGTGCGGCGGGCATCTACGTGCGCGGCGCTATCTCGTGCGCCATGGGCTGCCCCTACGAGGGGGAGGTTTCGACCGAGCGGGTGGCGCGCGTGGCGCGCGGCATGAAGGCCATTGGCGTGCAGCACATGGGCGTGGCCGACACGATTGGCGTGGCCACGCCAATCAAGGTGCAGCGCGCCATGGAGGCCGCGCTCCAACATTACGACATCAACGATGTGTCGGGGCATTTTCACGACACTTACGGCCAGGCCTTGGCCAACACACTCATCAGTTTGCAAATGGGCATCTGGCAGTTTGATGCCTCGGTGGCGGGCTTGGGCGGTTGCCCCTATGCCAAGGGTGCCACCGGCAATGTGGCCACCGAGGACGTGGTGTACCTGCTGCACGGCATGGGGATCGAGACTGGCATTGACCTGGACAAATTGGTGGATGCGGGGCAATTCATCAGCAACTTTCTGGGGCGCAAGTCCAACTCACGGGCCGCAACGGCGCTGCTGAACAAACGGGGCTGATGTTGGCTGTGAACACAAATTTATCCATGCGGTCATCCGAAGCGACGCTCACGCTGGCCCAAGCGCTCAAGGTCAAGGCACTGAGTGACAACATTCCATCCCCATGTCTTTCGGTCTGCCGCATCATCGATGCTGAGCGTCTGTTGTGCGAGGGTTGCTGGCGCACGATCGACGAAATCGCAGGCTGGAGCCATATGGGTAGTCCCGAGAAGAAAATCGTCTGGGCGCTGATCGAGCAACGCATTGCCGCGACGCCCCATGGCGTCAAGCTGGATCCTGCCTCACCGGAAACTGCCCCCCCATGAAACACATCACCTTCTACCTCGACTTCATCTCGCCCTACGCCTATCTGGCTTTTGAGAAATTGCCAGAAGCGCTGATGGGGCTGAGCTACACCGTGCGCTACAAGCCGGTGCTGCTGGGTGCACTGCTGCAACACCACGGCCAACTCGGTCCGGCGGAAATTGCGGCTAAGCGGGAGTGGACTTACAGGCATGTGGAATGGCTCGGTCACAGCCAACAGGTTGAGCTTCAGATGCCTGCCGTGCACCCCTTTAACCCATTGCCCTTGCTGCGTCTGGCGCTGGCCAGTGCGCACGTAAAAGCAGGCGAGCCCAATCGCCATGTCTGCGAAACTTTGTTCCATCACGTTTGGCGCGGCGGGACGGATGTGCTGGACGTTGCACGGCTACAGGCACTTGAAGCAAGCTTGCCTATGCACGCCGACCCCCAAAGCGAAGCCGTGAAAACCCAGCTCAAACAACAGACCGATGAGGCCATTGCCGCAGGCGTATTTGGCGTACCTGCATTTTCTGTTGACGACAAATTGTTCTGGGGCTTTGATGCCCTGCCCATGCTGCGCGACTACCTGATGGGGGGTGCCTGGTTTGATGGTTCGGCCTGGGCGAAAAACGCAAAAATTCCGACGGGGCTGGTGCTCAAAAGGTAGATCCACCGCACTGTGAAACCGGACGTCAGGGTTTTCACTTAGATTGTCAGTTTGGAATAAGTTTGGCGTAAGAACGAGGTCAGTGCCGTCCCCAAGAATGCGTGAACCCTCCATGTTGGAGGCCATCAATCTTTGTTGGAGACATAACAATGGCAACTACAGCGGCTCACCGGCCCATGACGCCCGAAGAGAAGAAGGTGATTTTCGCCTCTTCCCTCGGCACCGTGTTTGAATGGTACGACTTCTACCTTTACGGCTCATTGGCCGCCATCATTGCCAAGCAGTTCTTCAGCGGTTTGGATGCAGGCTCTGCCTTCATCTTCGCGCTGCTGGCTTTTGCTGCCGGTTTCATCGTGCGTCCTTTTGGTGCCATCTTCTTTGGTCGCCTGGGCGACATGATTGGCCGCAAGTACACCTTCCTGATCACCATTTTGATCATGGGTCTGTCCACCTTTGTCGTGGGCGTGCTGCCTAACTACGCCAGCATCGGCGTGGCCGCACCCATCATCCTGATCGCTTTGCGTCTGCTGCAAGGCTTGGCGCTGGGTGGTGAGTACGGTGGTGCTGCCACTTACGTGGCCGAGCACTCGCCGCACGGCAAGCGCGGCGCCTACACCTCTTGGATTCAGACCACGGCCACCTTGGGCCTGTTCTTGTCCCTGATGGTGATTCTGGGTACGCGTACCGCGATTGGTGAGGAAGCGTTTGCCGATTGGGGTTGGCGCGTGCCTTTCCTGGTCTCAATCTTCTTGCTGGCCATTTCGGTGTACATCCGCTTGTCCATGAACGAGTCGCCCGCTTTCGCCAAAATGAAGGCTGAAGGCAAGACCTCCAAGGCCCCGTTGTCCGAGTCCTTCGGCCAGTGGAAAAACCTCAAAATCGTGATCTTGGCCTTGATCGGTTTGACCGCAGGTCAAGCTGTGGTGTGGTACTCGGGTCAGTTCTACGCCTTGTTCTTCCTGACGCAAGCGCTCAAGGTGGACGGTGCTACGGCCAACATCTATGTGGCTATCTCCCTGCTGATCGGCACGCCGTTCTTCGTCATCTTCGGTGTCTTGTCCGACAAGATTGGCCGCAAGCCCATCATCATGGCCGGTTGCTTGTTGGCTGTGCTGACTTACTTCCCCGTGTTTGAAGCGCTGACCAAGGCCGCCAACCCTGACCTGTACGCTGCGCAGCAGAAGAACAAAGTCGTGGTCACCGCCAATCCCCGTGAGTGCTCGTTCCAGTTCAACCCGACCGGTACGCAAAAGTTCACCAGCTCCTGCGACATCGCCAAGCAAGTGTTGGCTGGCGCGTCGGTGAGCTATGAGAACGCCGTCGGTGGCGCTGATACTGTGGCCAGCATCAAAATTGGTGAAGTTGAGATCCCAAGCTATACCGCCAAAGGCCTGCCCGCTGATGAAGCCAAAGCCAAGGACGTCGCGTTCAAGAAGGCTGTGGCCGAGAACCTCAAGCTCGCTGGCTACCCCGCCAAGGCTGACATGGCCAAGGTGGACAAAGTGATGGTCATCGCCATCCTGGCTTACCTTGTGCTGTTGGTCACCATGGTGTACGGCCCGATTGCCGCCATGTTGGTGGAGATGTTCCCCACCCGCATCCGCTACACCTCGATGTCATTGCCCTACCACATTGGTAACGGCTGGTTCGGCGGCCTGCTGCCCACCACGGCGTTCGCCATCGTGGCGCAAACCGGCAATATGTACAACGGCCTGTGGTATCCGATCATCATTGCTGGTATGACGTTTGTTATCGGCATGTTGTTCGTCAAGGAAACCAAAGACGTGGATATTTACGCCAACGATTAATTCGCTGGTTGAAGTTCCCCGTGCGCCAGTTCGCTGGCGCACGGGGGTGAACAGGCCCTCACGTCGAGGGCCTTTTTTTCAGGAGAAATTGAGATGTGGAAAATTTTTGTTGGATTCGTCATCTTCGCGGCACTCGCACTGTTTGTCATCATGAAGGGCGGTGACAAGCTGGACATGGGGGGTGAAAAGCATGGCGAAGAAGCCATTCACGCCCCGGCCAGCAGTCCTGTGCAAACCCCAGTTGCACCTGCCAGTTCTGCCAAGTAAGATAATCGGATCGAATTGGATAAAGTCCGCAATGGCCTAACACGGAACCCCATGAAACACCTCAAAACAGATCTCGGTCAACAAGCTTTCAAGGAGAGGTCGTCGTTGCTGTCAGCCCGGCAGCGCTCTGCCTTCATCATGTTTGATGGGATGAAAACGACCGAGCAAATTCTGCAAGCGGTGGTGGGCTTGGGGGTGACCCAGGTGGACGTGGATTATTTGGTGCTGCAGGGGTTTTTGGCGGATGTTTCTCCGGCAGCGACCCCCAGCGCTCCAGTGGCGGCGGTCTCGGGTGGCGCAGCTGTCGATGCCTTGGAGCGAGATTCCGAGTTTGGTATTGATGCGGATCGCCTGGCACTGCTTTCCAAACAAGAGCGATACGCCATGGCTTGCACCGTTGCGACGCAACTCACTTCCTCGCTAGGTTTGCGCGGATTTCGCCTGAATCTGGCGGTGCAGGGCGCGGGCGATTTTGATGATTTGGTCAAGCTCTTGCCCAAAATTCAAGATGCCGTTGGCCCCAAAGCCAGTCGCCAACTGACAAGCATCCTCAAGATTTGAGCATCCCTTGCGCGACGAGGCGATGGCTTCGCGGTGCAGCGTCTCCAGCTGTCTAAAATGTCTGGCCTCATCAGGAAAGACACCACGCCATGCCCCAGGGAACCATCCGCATTCGCGGCGCACGTCAGCACAACCTCAAAAACCTCGATCTCGACATCCGCACGGGTGAATTGACGGTGGTCACCGGCCCCAGCGGTTCGGGCAAATCCAGCCTGGTGTTTGACACACTTTATGCCGAAGGCCAGCGCCGCTACGTCGAGACTTTCTCGGCCTACGCGCGCCAGTTTCTGGATCGCATGGACAAGCCCGCCGTGGACAAGGTGGAGGGCGTGCCCCCGGCCATTGCCATCGACCAGACCAACCCGGTGCGCAGCTCACGCTCTACCGTGGGCACGATGACGGAGTTGAACGATCACCTCAAGCTCTTGGTCGCCCGTGCCGCGTCCTTGTTCGACAAGCAAACAGCGCAGCCCGTGCGGCATGACACGGCTGAGACGATTTATGCGCAGTTGCAGGAGCGCGCTCAAGCTTTGGCCGACCCACGCCTTGTTGTGACGTTCCCGGTAGAGTTGCCTGCCAGCACTTCGGCGGATGAAGTCACGCAATGGCTCTCGCTCAGCGGCTTCACCAAAGTGCAGGCCGAGCGCGAAGTGGGCACGGTGACGGGGCCGAGAAAAATGCTGGATGTGGTGGCAGACCGATTCCGCTTGTCCAGTGCAGAAAAATCCCGCGTGATTGAAGCCATTGAAGTCGCACTCAAGCGCGGCAGCGGGCGCCTGGCGGTGTATGTGCTGGGTGAGGAAACCGAGTCCGTGATTTGGAAATTTTCCACCGGCCTGCACTGCCCCGACAGCGACCAGCGCTATACCGACCCCATTCCCTCGATGTTCTCGTTCAACTCGGCGGTGGGGGCCTGCGAGGTGTGCCGTGGCTTTGGCCGTGTCATCGGGGTCGATTACGGCCTGGTGATTCCCGATGACAAACGCACCCTGCGTGCCGGAGCCATCAAGCCCATGCAGACCCCGGCCTGGCAAGAGGCGCAAGACGACCTCATGCGCCACGCCGAGGCGGCGGGCATTCCCCGCGACACCCCTTGGTACAAGCTCACACCCGAGCAGCAGGCCTGGGTCATCAACGGCTCGCCCAACTGGAACGGCAAGTGGAACCAACACTGGTTCGGCATCAAGCGTTTCTTCGAGTACCTGGAGAGCAAGGCCTACAAGATGCACATCCGGGTGCTGCTGTCTAAGTACCGCAGCTACACGCAGTGCGGCACATGCAATGGTGCGCGCCTGAAAACCGAGAGCCTGTTGTGGCGCATCGGTAGCAAGGAAGATGCAGATGCTGTGCTTGATTCGGCGCAACGCTTCATGCCCGCTGGCGTGACCTGGTCACGCGCCCAACTCGAAGCCCTGCCAGGCCTATGCCTGCATGATTTGATGAAGCTGCCGATTGAGCGCCTGCGCCGCTTCTTTGACCGCATGGAGTTGGAGAATGCTGCCCATTCGCGGACCGGCGAGCAGCAGGCGCTCAAGCTTTTGCATGAAGAAATCAGCACCCGCCTCAAATACCTGTGCGACGTCGGTATTGGCTACCTCACCCTAGACCGCCAAAGCCGCACACTCTCCGGCGGCGAGGTGCAGCGCATCAATCTGACCACAGCCCTGGGCACCTCGCTGGTGAACACCCTATTCGTGCTGGACGAGCCCAGCATCGGCCTGCACCCGCGCGACATGCACCGCATCATCGAAGCCATGCAGCGCCTGCGCGATGCAGGCAACACCCTGGTGGTGGTGGAGCATGACCCGGCCGTGATGCTGGCCGCCGACCGCATGATCGACATGGGGCCCGGCCCGGGCGAGCGCGGCGGGCAAATTGTGTTTGATGGCACGACCGATGATTTGCGCCACGCCGACACGCTGACCGGGGCTTATCTTGGCGGCCGCAAGCAGGTCGGCATGGGCTTTAGACGCTTGGTGGTGGAGAACACGCCGCGTTTGATTCTGGAAGGCGTGACCGAGCACAACCTCCAAGGCGTGAGTGTGGACATTCCGCTGGGGCGCTTGGTGTGCGTCACCGGCGTGTCGGGCTCGGGCAAGTCCACGCTGATTCAAGACGTGCTGGCCCCGGCCTTGATGCGCCACTTTGGCAAGTCCACCGATGCTCCCGGTATGTTTGACCGCTTGCTGGGCGCTGAGCAGCTCGGCGATGTGGTCTTTGTGGATCAGTCGCCCATCGGCAAAACCGCACGCTCCAACCCCGCCAGTTACGTCGGGGCCTGGGACGCGCTGCGCGAGATTTTCGCCAACGCTGCGCTGTCACGCCAGCGCGGCTACACCGCCTCCAAATTCAGTGCCAACGGCGGCGATGGACGCTGCCCCACCTGCGGCGGCTCAGGCTTTGAGCACGTGGAGATGCAGTTCCTCAGCGACGTGTACCTGCGCTGCCAAGACTGCGATGGCAAGCGCTTTCGTCCTGAGATTTTGGAAGTGAAGATTGAGAGAAAAGTGGGGTCAGATCCCAATTCAGGACACGGTCTTCCCGGCGGAGAAGTTGCCCATACGAAATTGGGCTCTGACCCCACTTTTCGCTCGTTGAACGTCGCCGACGTCCTCGACCTCACCGTCCACGAAGCCGCACTCCTCTTCGCCAGCGACCGCGACGTCATCCGCGCCCTGCAACCCCTCGTCGATGTCGGCCTGGACTACCTGCGCCTCGGCCAGCCCGTGCCCACGCTCAGCGGCGGCGAGGCGCAGCGCCTCAAGCTCGCAGGCTTCTTGGCGCAGGCCGCCAAGACCAGCAGCGCCAGCCGTCAAGCC
Source organism: Comamonadaceae bacterium (assembly GCA_043757205.1). Classification (GTDB taxonomy): domain Bacteria; phylum Pseudomonadota; class Gammaproteobacteria; order Burkholderiales; family Burkholderiaceae_C; genus CANCDA01. The sequence goes on from JAYVPU010000318.1 coordinate 28,214, forward strand.
ATCGCCCGCAAAGGCACGCTCTTCCTGTTTGACGAGCCCACCACCGGCCTGCACTTTGACGACATCGCCAAGCTCATGCGCGCCCTGCGCAAGCTGCTGGACGCGGGCCATTCGATCTTGGTGATTGAGCACAACCTGGACGTCATCCGCGCCAGCGACTGGCTGATCGACCTCGGCCCCGAAGGCGGCGACGCTGGCGGCGAGGTGGTGGCCACCGGAACTCCCGAAGACCTGAGCCAGCACCGAACCAGTCATACCGGCAAAGCCCTGCGCGAGTACGCCCTCACGCTGGGTGTGGGCGCGCACAGGGTTGAAGAGAAATTAAATTGGGAAAGGCAGTGGGGTCAGATCCCAATTCAGGACAACCCTCTCTCCGCCGACCAACAACCCCGAACGAAATTGGGCTCTGACCCCAATCCCGCGGCCCCCGGCGCGCGCTCCACCCCCCCCAAACCTGACGCTTCCGGTGCAGAAAACTCAATCCAAATCATCAACGCCCGCGAACACAACCTCAAGTCCCTCAGCGTCAACATCCCACGCGGCCAGTTCAACGTCATCACCGGCGTCAGCGGTTCTGGCAAGTCCACCCTGGCCTTCGACATCCTCTTTAATGAAGGTCAACGCCGCTACCTTGAAAGCTTGAACGCCTATGCCCGCAGCATCGTGCAGCCCGCAGGTCGCCCCGAGGTGGACGCGGTCTATGGCATTCCGCCCACGGTGGCGATTGAGCAGCGCCTCTCGCGTGGCGGGCGCAAGAGCACGGTGGGCACCACCACCGAGGTCTGGCACTTCTTGCGCCTGCTCTACGTCAAGCTGGGCACGCAGCATTGCATCCATGACGGGGCGGCCGTGCAGCCGCAAACGCCTGACAGCATTGCCGCGCAATTGCTCACCCACTTTCGCGGTCAGCACATCGGCCTGCTCGCGCCCCTGGTGCTCAACCGCAAAGGCGTCTATACCGAGCTGGCCGACTGGGCGCGCCCGCGCGGCTATACCCACCTGCGGGTGGATGGCAACTTTTTGCCGACCACCAACTTCCCGCGTATTGACCGCTTCAAAGAGCACACCATCGAGCTGCCCGTGGTCAGCCTGGACGTGACGCCCGACAACGAAGCCCTGCTGCGCGAGTGTCTGGCGCGCGCGCTGGAGCACGGCAAGGGCGTGCTGCATGTGCTGAGCGATCTGGGCGGTTTGCGTGCCGCCATGCTGGACGGCACACCCACCGCAGGCATCGGCCAGCTGCACGTGTTTTCCACCAAACGGGCCTGCCCGGTGTGCGCCACTTCGTATGCCGAGCTGGACCCGCGTCTGTTCTCTTACAACAGCAAGCACGGCTGGTGCGCAGACTGCGTGGGCACTGGCGTCAAGCTCAGCAAAGAGCAGCGCAAAGTGTTTGACGACTCGGTGCGCGATGACGACAACAAGGGCCGTGAACAAACCTTTGGCGAGCCCGAGGTGGACGATGTGCTGGACGCAGCGTGCCCGACCTGCGCAGGCACGCGCTTGAACGCTACCGCACGCGCCGTGAAGTTTGGTGCGCAGGCCCCTCTCCCCCTGGGAGAGGGCAGGGGTGAAGGCTGGCCCATCACCGAAATCGCCCGCCTGAGCGTGACCGACATCCGCCGCTGGGTTGAGGCCTTGCAAGTCGAAGGCCGCATGTCCAAGCGTGAGAGCGACATCGCCCGTGACTTGGTGCCCGAGATCAAAAGTCGACTCGAATTTTTGGAAGAAGTCGGCCTGGGTTACCTCACCCTAGACCGGGGCGCGCCCACGCTCAGCGGGGGTGAGGCGCAGCGCATTCGCCTGGCCGCGCAACTGGGCAGTAACCTGCAAGGCGTGTGCTACGTGCTGGACGAGCCCACCATTGGCCTGCACGCGCGAGACAACCAGATTCTGCTCAAAGCTCTCAAGACTCTGAGCGACAAAGGCAACACCCTGGTCGTGGTGGAGCATGACGAAGACACCATCCGCCACGCCGACCACATCATCGACATCGGCCCCAGCGCCGGCAAGCGCGGCGGGCGTCTGGTGGCGCAAGGCAAGCTGGCCGACATCACCGGCGCAGACGATTCTCAAACCGGTCGCTACCTGCTGCACGCGATGAAGCACCCGCTGCAGGCGCGGCGTGCAGTTGCTTCACTCTCCGCTGCCGAAAGTGAGTTGCAGCCCCGAAGCGCGAAAGCAGAAACGGGGTCAGATCCCGATTCAGGACAACCATCGCAACGGCGCGCGAGCACTCAAACGAAATCGGGCTCTGACCCCATTTCTGCGACCCACGAGCAACAATGGCTCACCGTCCACAACGCCCATCTGCATAACCTGCACAACGTGACGGCTAACCTCCCCCTGCAACGCTTGGTCGCCGTCACCGGCGTCAGCGGCTCCGGCAAGTCCACCCTGGCCCGTGACGTGCTCTTGGCCAACGTGCAAACCGCTGTGCAAAAGCGCAGCACCAAGGCCGGACGCGATGCCCTCGCCGCAGGCGAACAACTCCCCTGGACCGGCTGCGACGGCGTCAGCGGTTTCGAACCCATCGACCGCGTGCTCGAAGTGGACCAAACCCCCATCGGTAAAACCCCGCGCTCTTGCCCCGCCACCTACATCGGGTTTTGGGACACCATCCGCAAGCTGTTTGCCGAGACGCTGGAAGCCAAGGCGCGCGGTTACGCAGCAGGGCGTTTCAGCTTCAACACCGGTGAAGGCCGCTGCCCCGGCTGCGAAGGCGCGGGTGTGCGCACCATCGGCATGAGCTTCTTGCCGGATGTGAAGGTGCTGTGCGAGACCTGCCACGGCGCACGCTTCAACCCCGAGACACTGGCCGTCACCTGGCGTGGCAAAAGCATTGGCGAAGTGCTGCAAATGGAGGTGGACGAGGCGGTCGATTTCTTCGCCGCCATGCCCAACATCAGCCACCCGCTGCAACTGCTCAAAGACGTGGGGCTGGGTTACCTCACGCTGGGCCAACCCTCACCCACACTCAGCGGTGGCGAGGCACAGCGCATCAAGCTGGTGACGGAGTTGAGTAAGGTGCGCGATGACATCACGCGCCGTGGGCAGAAGGCCCCGCACACCCTGTACGTGCTGGACGAGCCCACCGTGGGCCTGCACATGGCGGATGTGGACAAGCTCATCCGCGTGCTGCACCGCCTGGTCAATGGTGGCCACAGCGTGGTGGTGATCGAGCATGATCTGGACGTGATTGCCGAGGCCGACTGGATCATCGACCTCGGCCCCGAAGGCGGCAAGGCCGGTGGGCGTATCGTGGCGGCTGCGGCGCCGGAAGACGTGGTGCGGCTGGGCACGCACACCGGGGTCGCGCTGGCACCGGTGCTGGCCCGTTAAAGGGAAGACCTGAAAAACCGTCTGGATATGTGCCGGCGATTGGCGGGCGGAATCATACGGTCATAAAATTACCAGACGGTACTGTTATTACTGTTTGGTTCAAATAAGCGGCAAAACAACATGACTCTCACTTCCCTGAATCGTTGCATTCCCGGTTTTTCGCTTGCTGCCTTGCTGCTGGTCATGGCCCTGCCAAGTGCCGCGCAAAGCCCGACCTCGTCAACGGACGAGGTGGAGATCACGTCCCACCCCTGGGAGGTGTCACCTCCTCGTTCGGCTGAAACCTACTTTACCAACATGAAGGATGGCGGGGTGTACGAAGCGCCGTTTGTCGCACGGTTTGGCCTGTCTAGGCGCGGTCTTGTGCCGGCAGGCAAAAGCGCCGGGCGAGCCGGCCACCACCATTTGCTGGTGAATCAGGATTTGCCGCTCGACTTCAAGAACCCCCTGCCTTTCACCCAGAATTACATCCACTTCGGCAAGGGACAGATGGAAACGGTCGTCGACCTGCCTCCCGGCAAGTACCAGTTCCGGCTGCTGCTGGCGGACCAGGGCCACATCCCCTACTTTGTCTACAGCAAGCCGCTCCAGCTGACCATCAGCAAACAGAACAAGGCTGTCACACTGGCGGCGGTGCAGGGGCCGCCACGCGTCGAGCTGCTCAGTCCGGCTGAGCGTGAAACCGTCAAGGGTCCGTTTCGGGTGCAGTTTCACGCCAGTGGCTACAGCGTGTCGCATGTGGCATCCAAGGTTGCGGATACTGGCCATTTCCGGCTGAGCATGGAGCGTTCGGGACACAAGCCGGAGGTACTCAATTTCACCGGTGGCCAGACCGAAACCTGGCTCAGTCCGCCCGCGGGCGACTACAAACTGCGGCTTGAAATGGTCAGCAACGCCCCGGATGGGAAGGTTCTCAGCGCGGCCAAGCCATCGACCCTGTCGGTCGCCGCGCGCTGAACTTGCTCAGACCGGGACGCGTCGCGCCGCCAGCAGCGCCGCCGCTACCTCGGCAAAGCCCGCGCCCCGCTCGTCGGCGGTGATGTAACGCGGTTTGTGGCTCAGTTCGGCTTCAAAGCGCCGGATGTTGGCCACGCCCACCGAGTGGACAAAGGCTTCGAACATGAGCTGGTCGTTGGTCGAGTCGCCGACATAGGCCCAGCGTGCGATTTCTGCATCCAGATTGCGCCCCAGTAACTCGCGCACAATCCAGCGCGCCCCTGCCAATTTGTTGTGTGCGCCAAACCAGCCGTTGATGTGGATGCTGCTCACCGTGGCGTTCATGCCCTCGCTTTGCATGATCTGTACCACCTGTGCGATGTGCGCGGGTGCAAGGTGCGTGAACTCGCTGTGGTCGATGGCGATGTCGGTCTCTCGCCCGGCAGAGTCTTGCGCCAGCCGTGCGTTCGGCAATTCACGCAACACGCGCTGGGCGACCTGCTGCATGCGGGTGAAGTTGGCGGTGCGGGTGGTGAGGTCTTGCTGGTACAGCTTGCTCACACCTGAAATTTCGTTTTGACACACCAGCGCCACTGCGCCGTTCTCAGCCACCAGGGCATCCACCGGCCAGGCCAGTGCAAACGGCGTGCTCCAGCCCACGGGCCGCCCGGTGATCGGGATCACCTGTAGGCCCGCCGCTTTGAGCTGTACCAGCGCGTGCAGCGCATCCGACGTGATGACGCTGTGAGTCGTCAGCGTGTCGTCAATGTCAGTGAACACGCCGATGATGTCGCGGCGGTCTTCAATCGGCCAGTGGGTTAGGTCAAGCATGGTGGGGTGCGGTTCTTGTCCGATTATCCGTGCCCTCGAATTGCCACTGCCATGATTCATCACACAACCATTTGGACTTCACGGGCGTTGTAAGATTGAAGTGTCGACAATTGATGACGGGCCTTTTGACGAAGGTCGGCTCGATGTAACTCGAAATCGGTGAAGCGCTCTAAAGAAAGACGAAAGATATGACGCCTATGGACTTGCGCTGGCCAATGCCGCCATTTTATGTGCCGACCGATGGGGTCACTGGTTTACGTAGCCGCGAGTGCATGGTAGAGATGATTGACCGGCAGGACGTGACGGGTGAGCTGTCACAGTTTGATCCTGGAATAGGCGTTATCGCACTCAAGCTCTCCCCATCAGGGCAGCAGGTGGACCTCCCCCTCAACAAAGTGCGAGTCGTGACGATCATCCAGCCACTCATGCTGCGACCAGATACTGCGGCGATTGAAGGCGTCGGAGGAATTCCAGCGAAGGTGACTGCGCAAAAAAACTTCCGCGTTCAGTTCAAAGACGACCGTGATTTCTCTGGAAAAACACAGGGATTCGTCAAGGAAGCGTCTGGGTTATTTCTGTTTCCCGTAGACAGTAGCAGCGGTGCCATGGTGTCGTGCTTCATCCCTACCGAGGTGCTGAAAACCGTCAACATCGGGCCGCTTCTCGGAGAGGCACTTGCCGCAAGCAACATCGTGCCGTCACGCACACTGGTCACGGCCCTTGACACGCAAGCTGCGCTGCGGGCCGAGCCGCTCGGCGAGTTCTTGCGCCGACGCGCCATTGTGTCACCCACAGAGTTGGACAAGGCCATTAAGGAGCAGGTTCGCCGACCGAATGTCCGGATCGGCCAGGTCCTTATGGAGGCCAGTCTCATCACCCAATACCAACTTGATCAGGCGTTGTTAGCGCAGAAGGACAACCGCAGCCAACCGCTTGGGGAGATTCTGGTGAACATGGGCGTCGTGTCACGCCAACAAATTCAGGAGGCACTGGCCATTAAACTGGGCATTCCATTCATTGACGTGCGCGAGTTCAAGATAAGCATCGAAGCACTGCAACTGTCCCAGGCGAGTTTCGCGAAGCAGCATCAAATGCTGCCATTATTTTGCACGAGCAGTGTACTTGTCATAGCGGTCGAAAATCCGCTGGCGATTGACTTCACTCAGGAGCTTAGGTTTTCCACGGGCCTGTCGGTTGTGCCGGTCATGGCCGCCGCCAGCGACCTACAGGAGCGAATCGCCAAGGAGTACTCAAGTCCAAACAGCCAAAGCACGCCCCTTCACTTTGATCCGTTGACGGACGGATCGGTAGAGATTCCCCAGACGCCGACAGCCCGGGCACATGCCGAACTTAATTTGATCGAAATGCATGACCTCGCAGGTCAGTTGTCGCGGGAAGCGCCCAAGCCGGCGGAATCAATGCAGTTCGACGGGGCAACGGCACGCGTGAACGAGAGCACGATGGTGCGGCTGGTCAACAAAATGATCATGGATGCACACGCACAAGGGGCTTCTGACATCCACATCGAAGCCAACCCAGGCAACCGCAAACTGCTGATTCGCTTTCGCAAAGATGGGGCATTGACAGACTACCTGGAGCTGGAGCCCACGTATCGCAGCTCGCTGGTGTCGCGAATCAAGATCATGGCTGATCTAGACATTTCGGAACGTCGGCACGCGCAAGATGGCAAGATCGATTTCAGCCGCCACGGCGGGACGGCCATTGAGTTGCGCGTCGCCGTCATTCCTACGACGAACAATCTCGAAGACATCGTGCTGCGCATACTTGCCGGAGCCGAGCCACTTCCCATCGACAAGCTCGGACTATCCTTGCGCAACCTGGGTGAGCTGAAAAAGATGGTGGCTCGCAGCTATGGCCTGATTCTGGTTTGTGGTCCAACGGGGTCAGGTAAGACGACCACACTGCACTCGATGTTGCGCCATATCAACCAGCCCAATACAAAAATCTGGACAGCCGAAGATCCCATCGAGATCACGCAGCCGGGCCTGCGACAGGTTCAGGTCAACGCAAAAATAGGTTGGACTTTCGCCGCCGCGATGCGAGCGTTTCTGCGTGCAGATCCAGATGTCATCATGGTCGGTGAAATGCGCGATGAGGAAACCGCCAAGGTCGGCATTGAGGCTTCCCTCACGGGACACCTCGTCTTCTCGACCCTGCACACCAACAGCGCGGCTGAAAGTATCACGCGACTGCTCGACCTCGGCATGGATCCGTTCAACTTTGCCGATGCACTGATCGGCATTCTGTCGCAACGACTCGTCCGCAAGCTTTGCGTGAAGTGCAAGCAACCCCATGCTGTCAGTGATCAAGAAATTGAGGAACTGGCGCAAGAGTACTGCACGGGCACCGATCAGAAGCCCGCTGCAACCGTCAGCGCATGGCGTGAAGCGTTTGACGCAGAGGGCATCCCCCTCCAGCTTTACGTCGTGAACGCGAAAGGATGCCCGGCTTGCAATGCGGGTTACAAAGGGCGCGTCGGACTGCATGAACTGCTGGTCACTTCTCCGCGCGTTAAGCAGTTGATTCATGAGCGCGCCACGGCTGTACAAATCGCTGAGGCGGGAATGACAGATGGAATGACCCTACTGCGGCAAGATGGCATAGAGAAAGTACTGCAAGGCGAGATCGACCTGGTCAGCGCGCGCGGTGCTTTTAATTAATCAACTGGACAAATCCCCCGTGCTCCTCCCCACCACCGTCGTTGGAAGTTACCCCCAGCCTGATTGGCTGATTGATCGCGCCCTGCTCTCCAAAGGGGTGCCGCGCGCCAATATGCATGAACTGTGGCGAATTCCGACCGAGCACCTGAAAGAAGCGCAGGACGACGCCACGCTGCTCGCGATTCGCGACATGGAGCGCGCCGGTATCGACATCATCACCGACGGCGAAATGCGCCGCGAGAGTTACTCTAACTATTTCGTCGCGGCCCTTGAAGGCGTAGATGCCGACAACCCTGCCGTCATCACCATCGCTGCCGGACGCCAGATCAAAGTGCCGCGCGTGCATGCGCCAATCACGCGGCGCCATGCGGTGGAGGTGCGCGACCTGCAATTCCTGCGGGCCAACACGGATCGTCAGATCAAAATCACGCTGCCCGGCCCCTTCACCATGGCGCAGCAAGCGCACAACGAGTATTACGGTGACATCGACGAAATGGCCATGGCGTTTGCCGCAGCCGTCAACCAAGAGGTACTTGACCTGCAAGCCGCGGGTGCCGATGTGATCCAGTTGGACGAGCCCTGGCTGCGCAACGACCCGGTGGCCGCCAACCGTTTTGCGGTCAAGGCCATCAACCGCGCGCTCGAAGGCATCACCATCCCCACCGTCGTGCACCTGTGCTTTGGTTACGCCGCTGTGGTGCCGGGGCAAAAGCCCACGGGCTATTCATTCCTCACCCAGTTGGCAGATTCAACCGCGCAGCAAATCTCCATCGAGTGCGCACAACCCGCGCTGGATCTGGGCATGCTCAAGGACTTGTCGAACAAGAAAATCCTGCTCGGCGTGATCGACTTGGGCAGCCCCAAGATCGAGACAGGTGAAGACGTGGCGGTGCGTATTCGTGCAGGCTTGAAACACGTCAGCGCAGACCGTATGATCCCCGCGCCTGATTGCGGCATGAAGTATTTGCCGCGCGCCACCGCCTTTGCCAAGCTCAAGGCGCTGGCGGATGGTGCGGCTATTGTGCGGCGCGAGTTGTCTTGATGTCAGCTCACTGAGTCCGTCGACGCAGCAAATACTGCACGAGAAACCCGCCACCCAGCACCAGCGCGAACCAGCCGACCAGCGTTGATGCGGACACCATGTCCCGCATGGCAGACGCGCTCATAAACTTCGGGGACAGCAACACGCCCACGCCGATGAGTGCGATGAAGACACCTTTGTAGAGCAGTTCCCGATCTTCGGGTTTGCCGAGATTATTCATGGGGAAAAAGCGCCACCCGTGAGAGTGGGCGTTTGAATTTTGTTGCTGGGTTGATGTGAAATAAGTTGCATGCAAAAAGTCCGCGCCTGGGGGCTTAACGCTCCTCGACTATTCGATAGGCTGCGTGGCAAGCAATACAGTTCTGCGTTAAGTTGGAAATGCGGGTCAAGGTTTCTTTCACTGAGTCCTTGTTGTTCACGCTCGTGAGAACGCTATCAAATCCCTTATGCATATTGCCAGCTAGAACTTTCCAAGCATCAGGGACTTTTTGTGGAAATTTCATCCGTGTTGGATCGCTCAGGTGAGGCGTTCCCCTGTCAATTGCAGCCTCACGCACTGCTTCAATGTCGCCTTGTGAAAGACCAGATATTGTTTTTTCTATCCCAGAAAGATGGCCGCGCATTTCATTCATCAGCCAGGCCCTTTCTTCCACGGAAAGGGTCACTATTTGTCGCGTGTCAACTTTGTACTGCGCAAATGCGACCTGAGCAAGTGAACTCAAAAAAATTGCAATCAGCAATGATTTTTTGACTTGTCTAGATAGTGCCATCGAAAACTCCAGAAATAATGAAGATGAATATTAAGCCAATTCGCCAGAGTCACTTTTAGAATTCAAAAGACCAGCCGAATTAACTGCGACGCCCCAAGCCTTGCAAGACCTGATGGGATGTGAACCCCAGCCACTTACTTCACGCCTCCCCCAGCCTGCGCCAAGTAAGCGATCAGGTCGCTCACGTCTGTGACGTCGGGCATGCCGGCATAGGGCATGCGGTTGGCGGGCACGGTTTTTTGCGGGTCGGCGATGAAGGCCGCGAGCGTGTCTTTGTCCCAGGTGAGGTTGCTGCGCTTCATGGCCGGGGAGAAGCGATAGCCGTCCACCGTCGCGGCCTTGCGGCCAAAGAGGCCAGCCAGCGACGGGCCGACATTGTTGACGCCGGGGTCGATGGCGTGGCAGGCGCGGCAGTCGGCGAAGAGTTTTTCACCGCGCTTGACGTCCTGCGCGCTCGCCTGCCCCGCAGCTAGCAGCAGGGAGGCCAGCAGCAGTGAAGCCGCCAGGAGTGGGGGAAATGTCTTTTTTTCTCTAGTCATCGTCTGGACTCTTTTATGGAAGATCAGGCCGACACCAGTGGACCGGGGTTCTTCACGTAGCGGTTTTTGATCATGTCGGCGGTGCGGTAGGCCAGCGCGCCGACCAGGCCGGTGGGCTGATAAGCGCCGTTGTGGGCAAAGGTGCTGGCGCCCATGATGAACAGGTTGTGTGCATCCCAGCTCTGTAGCCAGGGGTTCACCGCGCTGTCTGCCGGGCTGGTGCCCATGGAGGTGCCGCCGCCGTTGTGGGTGGACAGGTAGGGGACGACCGACCACGACTGCTTCTCGCCGCTGGCTGCGCTCATGAACGTGGGGTTGAGCGAGCGGGCGAGTTCATTGACCATCTTGGCCGCGTGCGCGTTGATGCGGTGGTCGTTGTCTTTGAAGTCGAAGGTCATGCGCAACAGCGGCTGGCCGAACACGTTTCTGTAAGTCGGGTCCAGATCCAGGTGGTTGTGGCGGTGGGGCATGGTGCCGCCGCTGGAGCTGATGTTCATGGAGGAGCCGAACCACTTGGCGGTGGCCTCCTTCCACTTCGAACCCCAGGCGGGCGTGCCGCGCGGCACGGGACGATTGCCGATGGGCAGGTTGGTGTTGTGGCCGGCCGACATGATGTAGCCACCCACCACGTTGAGCGGCCCGCGGTCGAAGTCCCAGTTGGCGTTGAAGTCGTCGATGACGACGTTGGTGCCGCCAGCCGATATGAAGGGGTTGAACGCCTTGCCCTCGAAGAGCAAGTTGGCCGCGGTGCGGGTCTCGTAGCAGTAGTTGCGGCCAATCACGCCCTTCTGCGTTGCCGGGTCGTAGGGCTGGCTGATGCCTGAGAGCAGCATCAGGTGCGTGTTGTTGAGCGTGAACGAGCACAGGAACACCATCTGCGCGGGCTGCTCCAGCTCCTCGCCGGTCAGCAGGTTGGTGTAGAGCACACCGGTAACGCGCTTGGCCTGTGGGTCTTTCAGGATGCGGGTCACCCACGAGTTGGTGCGCATCTCGAAATTGGGGCTTTTCAGCGCCGCGGGTACCACGGTGAGGTGCGGGCTGGCCTTGGCATTGGCCTCGCAGCCAAAGCGCTGGCAAAAGCCGCAGTACTGGCAGCCACCGAAGCTGGCACCGTCCGGGTTGGTGTAGGGCCGCGACGAATTGGCCGCTGGCCGGGGAAAGGGGTGGTAGCCCGCCTTGGAGGCGGCCTCAGAGAACATCTGGCCGGCCAGGATCGGGCTGAGTGGCGGGTTGGGGTAGTCATGCGCGCGCGGCGCCTCGAACGGGTTGCCGCCCGGCTGCACGATGCCGCCGAGGTTGCCGGCCTTGCCCGAGACGGCGCAGGTGCGCTCGAAGCGGTCGTAATACGGCTCCAGATCGGCATAGCTGATGCCCCAGTCACGCACGAAATTGTCGTCCGGGATGTGCGCCTTGCCGTAGCGGGCCTCGTACAGGCTGCGCGCCTTGAACTCCATGTCGGTCCAGCGCCAAGTGCCGCCGCTCCAGTGCAGGCCCGAGCCACCGACCGCCTCGCCGGGCAGGAAGGCACCCAACCGGCGCACCGGCAGCGCTTCTTGTGCCTGGGTGTTGCGCATGGTGAGGGTGTCGCGCGCGGCGTCCTGCATCATTTCCTGGCGCTGCACGTAGCGCAACTCGTCGCGCACGAAGGGCACCTGGAAGTCGGCTTCGGTGGTGGTCATGCGGCCACGCTCTAGCGCCACCACCTTCAGGCCAGCTTCTGAGAGTTCTTTGGCGAGGATGCCGCCGGTCCAGCCCAGGCCGATGATGACGGCATCGACTTCCTTGAGTTTTCGGGTTGCCATGGTGTGCTTGTCTCCGGTCAGCTCATGTCGGCGATGCCGAGCGGGTTCACGGGGAACTTCTTTCCCAGGTACTTCACGACGTTCTGCTGGTGCACCGCCACCACGCCGCCGAAGCCGATCAGCTTCCAGCCCGCCTTGTCTTTGTTGCCGCCGTAAATCGGATCGGCGAATAGGCCCTCCATCACGTTCTGGTAGAGCATGCCGAAGAAGGTGCGCGCTGGCGGGCCGTTCTCCAGCGTCACCTTGCCATCCTGCAAGCCCAGCAGAAAGGTCTCGCGCTGCTCGGCGGCCAGCTTGTCGAAGGTCTTGCCGTACTGCTTGACGCACTGTTCGTTGCAGGCGGCGATGGCGTTGCGGTAGAGCTCGGCGGGCGTTAGCGGCAGCTGGTAGCCCTGGTTGGCCGAGCCGCGTTTCCACGGCCCCTGCCGGTACAGGCGTTCGCCCTTGCCCCAGCCGCTGGACAGCGCCCGGTCGATGTAGATGTGCACCCCCAGGTCGGTGCCCTTGGGCGTGAATTGGTCGGCCGGGATCATGTGGTCAACCACCGCCTCAATGAAGGCTCCCTCGTCGGGGGTCAGGTAGGTGTAGCCGACCGGCGTGTCGGCCGCCGCTGCCGCTGCGCCAGTCGGCTGGGCCTGCGCCGCCTGCGGCACCACCGAGCCGACGGCCACTGTGCCGCCAGCGACCACGCCCTTGAGAAATATGCGCCGCTCGCGCCCTTCGTTTTCCATCGTGTCCCACCTCTATTGCTGATCCGATGCAGGTCACTTTGCGCCTGTTTAGTGCACTCGGCCATGGGGAAAAACCCTCGGCGGGCGGCGACCCGGCCTGCTCTAAGATACCTAGACGTTGCGGCAGTGCTTCCACGCCGACATATAAAAGAACAGTAGTGTCCCAACGTTCTTCAGAGGAGAGCGAGCTGATTGGGCTCGAAATCCGGGTCTGAATCCGTTGAGGGTGGGGTAAGTAGTTGATTTATAG